>PEUB01000053.1 GCA_002780895.1 Nitrospirae bacterium CG02_land_8_20_14_3_00_41_53 | reverse complement strand
CCTCCTCCCTTTTGGAAGGAGATTATAGTCTTTCTAAGGGGGTCAATTTTAAATGACGATAAGGGGTCAATTGTATTTTACGATCTACAGAAAAATACCCCTATCCAGGGCAAGTATAGTACAGAATCAATTGGAAGAGCTGAGATCTTTAAAGAATATGAGAGCGGACTAAAGTATATCGAAACATTACAAGTTACCCCAGGGACGGCTGATAGACGCGGTAAATTTGGTAGTTCTAAGTAAAGACAATATGAAACGACATGATATTAACAATCGGAAAGAACAGATTTATAGATTGCGGCAGGAAGGCAAAACTTATGCATATATAGCATCTTTGTATAATATTAGCAGAACAAGAGCACAGGATTTATTTAACCAAGCCAAATTTGGAAAGGAAACCCTTCCATTGTTGCCGCCATTGATGCAGAACCTTTCGATACGTACACAAAATTGCTTAAGGAACTATTTTGGTGGCAATGAAATCTTTTATGACCCCACAAAAATTATAGAGTTGGGTAGGGCTGGAATCCGCAGGATAAAAAATATTGGTAAAAAATCGATAGAAGAAATATCTAAGGCCCTTTATGAATCAGGACACACTAAGAACATTGGAGATTGGTAAAGATCAAACCAAAACGCATAGTTGCTGCTGATCTCAGCCATTCGGTGGAAGAAATGAAAAACAAAATATTGGGAAAAATATCTGGGGAAGAAGCTTTAGGGATATTAATACGTTTGGCAGAGAAAGATCCAAAAATTGCAAAACAGATTAAAAAGGAAGCAGAACAAATACTTAAAAAGATAGATTTAGAAGAGATTTGCAAGGATGTATTTTTAGCTTTAGATGGCATAGATGTTAAGGAATTGTGGGATCGTTCAGGGCATAGCAGATATGGTTATTCATCGCCAGAAGATATGGCAGTTGAGATGATGGAAGAAGTATTGGATCCATATAATAAAGAGGTTATTAAATACTTAGAGTTAGGTATGGCTAAAGAAGCTAAGCTTTATTGTATGGGAGTTTTAAAGGGAATATATCAATATGTACAAAAATCAGAATCAGAATTCAAAGATTGGGCTACAGACGTTCCTGAAGAGTGCTTTGGATATTTATTGAAAGAATGGAAGAAAAGAACAAAAAATAGAAATGATCGCAATGAAATGAACAAATTTTTAGAAAAGGAATGCAGTAATTGGGCAGAATTGGCAGAGAATATTTAACAACAACAAGTAAGTCGTCTGACCTAAAAGGCAATTTGAGTTATGTCACAAAAAGGTGAAATCAATGGACTCATATGAACAATATGAAAAGGAATGCAAAAGAATCAGGAAAGACAACGAAGAAATACTGGCTGATTTTGAGAAATGGCTTTCTGATAAAAAACTGTCTAAAAAGACAATAAAAAACCATTATTCAAACGTGGATTTTTATATCAACGATTTCCTTTTATATGAAGATGCTATAGAGGCTGCCGGTGGTACAAGAAAAATAGGTATGTTTCTTGGCTATTGGTTTATTCGAAAGGCAATGTGGGCAAATAAAGCCGCTATCAAAGAAAATGCAGCAAGCCTGAAGAAATTTTATCAGTTTATGTTAGAGGGTGGCAAAATTACTAAAGAATCATTCGAGGATTTGAAAGAGACAATAAAAGAAGAGATGCCTGAGTGGCTTGCGACTATGGAAAGATATGATGACCCTGATATTGAAGACTCTGAAGAAATATGGGGGATTTAAGAGTTGTTTTTGACATAACAAAATCATTCCAGCGGATGGCTAAAGACGACTAAACTATCCTCTTAATCAGGAAACTCGGTTGTTTGAAAAGGTAGCGCAAACCCCCGTCTTTTGTTACTTTCAAGCATGGTATAATTTCTTATGTTTAGCCCCATTGAAATAGCAGTAATTGCTAGGAATATCGTATGCAAAAACGACCGTAGGAAATACTACCGCTTTAGACCTTCAAGATTCTATGGCGGTATATCTACCGCAGACTGTGTCGGTTGCTGTCTGAGATGTGTCTTCTGCTGGGCATGGAAAGAGGTTACGAGACCACAGGAACACGGTGAATTTTATAGCCCTGACAAAGTTGCAAAGAGGCTCGTCTCTATTGCCCTAAAAAAGAAATTAAATCAGTTAAGGATAAGCGGCAATGAACCAACAATCTACAGAGAACATCTCATCAGGGTTCTTGAATTAATCCCAAAAGAGTATCTATTTATTCTTGAGACAAACGGGATACCCATAGGCAGTGACCAGTCCTATGCAGAAGAACTATCAAGGTTTCCTAATCTCTATGTCAGGGTAAGCCTCAAAGGTACATGTGAAGAGGAGTTTTCAAGGCTGACAGGCGCATACCCAGATGGATTTCAAATGCAGATTGACGCCCTTGAAAATCTTATGAAATATAAGGTGAATGTCCATCCTGCATGTATGATAAGTTTCAGCCCCGCAGAAAATATCAGAGCCTTGAAAAAGAGACTGAAGGCATTAAACCATGCATTTGAGGATTTTGAGGTAGAGGAACTTATCCTTTATCCATCTGTTGAGGAGAGGCTGAAGAGGCTAAAGGTAAGCTATGTAACAGGTTATAGACCCGAAGAAATACCAGCTGAGCAGATTTAAACTTCACCTTTCCCTCATTCACTTTTTACATCCCCTACAGCCAGCATATCAGTAGCATCCTTAAAAGGAATCTATTAAGATATTAACATGGAGCAAAAGGATTATTACGAGATGTTGAGTGTAGATGAGAAGGCTACCCCGGAGGAGATAAAGAGGGCATATCGGAAATTGGCCTTTAGATATCATCCTGACAGGACCGGTGGTGGTGCAGAAGCTACACAAAGGATGAAAGAGATCAATGAGGCCTATGCAACATTGAGTGATCCTGTGAAAAGAAGAGAATATGACACTTTAAGGCAAGGCT
>PEUB01000064.1 GCA_002780895.1 Nitrospirae bacterium CG02_land_8_20_14_3_00_41_53 | reverse complement strand
GCAATTACAAAAGCAATTGCGAGATCGTGACATGGTAAGGGAGTTATCTAATAGAACAATTCCCATTAGGAAACAACGTCCCTAAACCCAACTAAACCCAATTTTCTCAACCTCACACCGGACATAAACCTACTTCTATCGACTTATCTACATGAACTGCACGTGCTTTTTGTGCAGGATGTGCAGCCTGATGATGTGCCGGCCAAAGGTTTTTCAGTGCCTATCGCACTAAATACAGAAAACTTCTTTTTTACTTCTTTAGAACTGCATTTAGGACAACTGACTTCTTTATTTCCAAAGACAAGCTTTTCGAAGTCTTCTCCGCAACTGTTACATTTATATTCATATATCGGCATTTTTACTCCTGGAAGTCTTTTTTACTGTCTCTTTGGCACCTTCTCCCAGTCCTTCAAGAACCTCTCGATACCTATGTCTGTAAGAGGGTGCCTTATTAGTTGTATTATAACAGAGTAAGGGATTGTCGCGATATGAGCACCCATCTTCGCAGCCTCAACAACATGAAGAGGGTTCCTTACACTTGCTACTATTACTTCTGTATTAAACATATAGTTCTCATATATTTCAATAATATCGCTGACAATTCCCATGCCAAAATGACTTATATCATCGAGCCTTCCGACGAAAGGACTCACATAACTTGCGCCGGCTTTTGCAGCAAGCAGGGCCTGACTCGGGGAAAAGATGAGCGTCACATTTGTCTTGATGCCCATAACCGACAGTCTTTTGACTGCCCTGAGTCCATCCTCAATCATCGGAATTTTTATAACGATGTTTTCATGGATCTTTGAGAGGGATTCTGCTTCTTTGATCATTTCGTCTGAAGTCATGCTTACTGCCTCCGCACTCACTGGTCCATTGACGATGCTACAGATTTCTTTAAGTAATGTAACCGGCTCTCTACCCTCTTTTGATATAAGGGATGGGTTTGTTGTTACTCCATCAATAACACCAAGGTCCCAAGCCTTCTTAATCTCCCCAACATTTGCCGTATCAATGAAAAATTTCATAATACCCCCTTATAAAAATTTGTAACAAGGCTTTTAGCATTTCATTATACTATAAGGATGGGACCCGCACATTTAAAGCTTATTTTATTGTTTATTATATCTTTGCTTATACCCGGGGAAAAAGCAATTGGAGGTGATATTGATTATCTGGTAGAAAATCTTCAAAGCAGCAACCGGCAAACTCGTCTGTCAGCAGTTGAAGAGTTAGGCAGGATTAGGGAAGACAAAGCAGTCAATGCCTTGCTGAATCTTGTTATCACTAAAGCTGAGGATTGGAGAATTAAAATCAGGGCAGTTCGTTTGCTGGGTGAGATTGCAGACCCAAGGGTGTCTGAGATGCTGGTAAAGATCTTTAATGACCCATTTCTTAACAATGAATGTCCAGCAATGAAATGGAATACTGCTGTTGCCCTTGGGAAAGATTTTAATAAGGGTTCAAGGGCAGTTGATTCCCTTATCGATGCATTGAATTATAACAATCTCCTTGTCAGAGAGGCTGCCATACAATCGCTCGGGGAAATCGGCGATTCAATGGCAGTTCCCTTTTTAATTCCAGCATTAAAGGATAAGAGCTTTGCAATTAAGTTCAGTACAATAAAAGCCCTTGGAAATATTGGAGATCCACAGGCGATCCCTTTTTTGAAGCAGATTGCAGAGAATGATAATGATCCATACATAAAAGGAGAAGCCCTATTAGTATTGAAAAAATTTTCATTAGTGAGTGATTAAATTAAAATTTGAACCAAGGATTGAGAAGGTCAGGATTGTTGAAACATTGCCTCCTCAATGACCTCGATTAAATGCAATACCGGTTTATTCTTAACCCCTTTTGTCAGCTGAATCATACAGCCAGGGCATGCGGTGATAATCATCTCAGCCTCTCTCTTTGTATAGTCCATAATACATTTATTAAGAAGCCCTTGTGAAAGCTTTTTATAAGAAAGGCTGAAAAGACCTGCAAACCCACAGCATTTTGTTCCTTCAGTCTCTATCAAGTCAAAACCGATATTTTTTATAATCTCCCTCGGCTCCCTTTCAATTCCCAGTCCGTATTTAAGGTGGCAAGGATCGTGATAGATTGCACCCTTCGAAGAAGATAAAGATGAAAATTGAGAGGGTTCTAATTTATCAATAATGAAACTTGATATGTCAACTGCCTTATCTATACCATCTCCTATAAGCTTTGGATACTCAACTTTGATGGCAAGTGTACATGTTGGGCAGAGACTCAGTACAGCATCAACATTTAGCCTGTTGAATATTCCGAGATTCTTTTTTGCAAGTTCAATAGCCTCCTTCTCAAGACCGAGGGTCCTTAGGGGTGCACCACAGCATACCTCGCCTGCTGGAAGGATTACTTCATAACCAAGTCTATGCAGGACATTGATTAGTGATTCTCCTAAATGAGGGTAAAGAAAATTGATAGTACACCCTGTAAAAACTGCAACTCTGCCTTTCTTTTTAGAAACTGTGTATACCTGAAGTCTATCTTTCAGATGATGTTCAGGAAGTTCAGGGTTAAAAGGAATAAGCCCTTTTTTCAACAGGTATGGAAATAAAATATGCTGAGTTATACTCAGAAGCCTGAAACTCAAAGTTGGTTTTTTTGTAAAGAACCTTGCGAGGAAACGGAGATACCTCCTCTTTTTGTCTGTATTTTTTAAAAGGCTTCTGCCATGGTATACGACCTCTTTGATATCAATTCCAAGTGGACATAGCCCTGAGCATGCACCACATGTCGTGCAGCTGAAGATGCGGTCATTTAAGATGGGGGATGGTGCAAGCTGTCCTGAAGAAAATCCCCACAGGAGTGCAAGCCTTCCCCTCGCACCCATTGCCTCTGTAGAATCTTCGTCGTAAGTCGGGCAAAATGCCTTGCAGCTTCCGCAACGGATACATTTTGAGAGCTCAATCAGGTACTGGGAACTTTCCATTATGCATTATAACTTTGCGTCCCGCCTTCTTTCCACTCATGTTATTTTGGTGTGAGTGCTTACTGCTTTTAGTAACAAGCAGATGTTATAATTCTTAAACACATTTTGTCAGGAAGGAGTCATATCTGGAAAAGGACTTATGATAAAAGATTTCATGGTAAATATAATAGAATCTCTTGCTAAGAAACCGAGGTCATTCCTGATAGCATTAGGATTTATACTCGTCGCATTTGTAGGGATTATTCGGTACCTGACAGGTCCGGAGTTTGCCTTCTCCCTATTTTTTTTACTTCCTATTTCCCTGGGTACCTGGTTTGTGGGGAGGTGGGTTGGAATTTTGTTATCTGTTATGAGTGCTGTGGTATGGCTTGCAACGGATTTGATAGGGGGACAATCTTATTCACGTCCTGTTGTTCCTATTGTGAATGAAACATTCAGGTTGAGTGTTTTTTTGATTGTGGTTGTAATTTTATCGACATTAAAAGTGGTTTTAGAGAGGGAAAAAATGTTCGCCAGGAAAGATTTTTTGACAGGGATAGCAAACAGGCAGGCCTTTTTTGAATTTGCCGGTATAGAAATAAATAGATGCCGAAGACATGAATACCCTCTTACTATAGCATACATAGATTGTGACAATTTTAAGGTTATTAATGATCGTTTCGGGCATCAATCAGGTGATAATCTCTTGTGTTCAGTGGCTAACACCCTGCAAAAAAGTATCCGGGTGACAGATATAGTAGCACGACTGGGAGGTGATGAGTTTGCGATCCTATTACCAGAGACTGGCTATGAACCGGCTGAGATAGTTATCCGTAAAATTCAAAAGATCCTTCTAAATGTTATGCAGAATAACGGATGGCCTGTAACATTCAGCCTTGGTGTAGTTACATTCAATAGCCCGCCTAATACTGTGGATGAAATAATAAACCGGGCTGATGCCCTTATGTATTCTGCCAAACAGAACGGTAAAAACATGATCAAGCAAGAGGTAGTGAACGGGCAGGTCTCATCCTGAGTGACTACCATTTAAGACCCTGTTCATGCTCCCGCTTTTATAACCATCAAGGTCAAGGGATATGAATTGATAACCGATGGATTTTAATTTTTCGGAAATAATCTTTCTTTTTTCAGGGATTAACAACAACCCAATTTTATCCTCTTCAACTTCTATCCTTGCGATACTGCCATGGTCTCTTACTCGTATTTCATGGAATCCGAGGGACCTGAGGAAGTCTTCTGCTTTTTCTACCCTTGTTAATGCCTCTTTTGTTATCCTCCGGCCATATGGAATCCTTGAAGAAAGACAGGGAGAAGAAGGCTTATCCCATGTTGAAAGGCCAAGGTGCTTTGAAAATTCTCTGATCTCTCTTTTTGAGATCCCTGCCTCTATCAATGGGCTTCTTATATTGTATTTCATTGCAGCCTTTCTACCAGGCCTGTAGTCCATGGTATCATCTATATTACTGCCATCGAGTACGAATATATATTTCTCAGATAAGGCAATGTCTACAAGTTTCTTGAACAGCTCATCTTTACAGAAGAAACATCTGTCAGGCGAGTTTCTTACAAACTCCTCCCTTAAAAGCTCATATGTTTTTATAATCCTGTGTTGCATACCAAGTTCTTCTGCTACCCCTTTTGCAGTTAGCAAGTCATTATAAGGGGTTATTTCTGAAACTGTTGTTACGGCAAGTGTCCTTATTTCTGAAAGCTGCAATGCCTTAAAGAGAAATGTGCTGTCTACCCCTCCGGAATAAGCAAGTACAGCACTTTGTATATCTTTAAGAATCTGTATGAGGTTAGCTAATTTATTGTCTCTCAAAGCACCGTGACATCATAATTTTCTTGATGAAGGTTACGGCTTTCCCTTATGGTGACCTTTACGTTATAACTGTTTTCTATGTCCTCAATCCCTGCACGCTCTTCATCAGTAAGAAGCTCAGCAACAGAAGGATGGGCTGTAACAATAATCCTTTCTCCACTATGTTTTGCAAGCCTCATTATCTTTCTGAATATTTCATAACACAGGGTTCTGGGCGATTTAACAAAGGCCTTGCCCTCGCAGTATGGACAGGATTCGCAGAGTGTTCTGCCGAGGCTCTCCCTGACGCGCTTCCTTGTCATTTGTATAAGCCCGAGCTCCGAGATATGGGATATTGTATTTTTTGCCCTGTCTTTTTTCATTGTTTCAACAAATGCACTGAATACCCTCTCCCTGTTTTCATACTTTTCCATATCTATGAAATCTACTATTATTATCCCGCCAAGGTTCCTGAGCCTTATCTGATATGCTATTTCCTTCAATGCCTCGAGATTAGTCTTGAGTATGGTGTCTTCGAGTTTCTCTTTCCCGACGAACTTACCTGTATTTACATCTATGACTGTCATCGCCTCTGTCTGATCAATGACTATATAACCGCCGGATTTCAACCAGACCTTTCTTCCGAGTGCCCTCGATATGTCGAGCTCGATTCCAAATGCATCGAATATCGGCTCTGTACCTTCATATAATTCTATCTTTCCCAGAAGCTTCTCAAAGTATGCCCTGACGAAATCCCTAATCCGTTCGTACTCTTCTTCAGAGTCTATAACAAGCCTTTTAACATCCTGGATCATGAGGTCCCGTACACTTCTGAAGACAAGGTCAAGGTCACTGTAAAGCAAAGATGGTGCAGATACTCTATCTTTTTTCCTTTGAATGTTTTCCCATAACAGAATAAGAAACTCGAGGTCTTTTTTAAGGTCTTCTTCAGTAGAACCCTCACTTGCTGTCCTTATAATCAAACCATAACCTTTTGGTTTTATATCCTCGGCTATTGTTCTGAGCCTTGTTCGTTCTATCTCGTCAGATATCCTTCTCGATATACCTATTTGCTCAACATTTGGCATAAGCACAAGGTATCTACCAGGCATTGTTACATATGAGGTTGCCCTTGCGCCCTTGCCTCCAATAGGGTCCTTTGATACCTGTACGAGGATTTCCTGTCCTTCCTGGATAAGTTCTTCGATAGTAAGGTCGGGTCTTCCCCTCTTTGAAATCAGTTCGAGGGAATTGTCCTTTTCTTCTTCGTCGAGGAAAGGTGCAAATTCTTCCATCCCGGCATGGATGTCACTAACATACAAGAAAGCTGCCTTTTCAAGCCCTATGTCAACAAAGGCAGACTGCATACCAGGGAGGATTTTTACGACCTTACCTTTATAAATGTTTCCGACAAGGCTTGCGTCGCGTTTCCTCTCGATATAAAATTCAACTACCTGACCTCCTTCAAGGAGGCCAACCCTGATCTCATCGCATGTTACATTAATTAGTATTTCACTATCCATCCTGTTACGCTCCACTCCGAAAATCCCCCCTTCCCCCCCTTTACTAAAGGGGGGAAGGGGGGTTAAGGGGTCTTACCCAGCCGCCATTCCATCCATAAAGGGCTACCCTTGTTATGTCTAATCTTTCTAATTGGGTATTAAAGATCACAGGAAGAAGTTCACCTAACCTAACCCTTGTTTCCCCCTGATCTACCGCTATTAAGTTTATTGTATCTTTATCAGTTAGCCTCGCTTCTTCTATCATAGCCCGGAGGTTTATAACATATTTTCCTCTTTGTATATTCATCTCTTTTTCTGATAAAAACCTGTGTATGCCAGATTGATCCCCACCTTTTATTTCATATTTATACCTTGTTATAAAGCTACTTAAAGATTCTACCTTTGCTGGTACAACTGACATGTCTTTTACACAGACCCCTTCAGGTAAAATGCTGTTTAGCTTTATTCTATTAATAATTAAATCAAAAGGTGGAACTATTTCCATATCAAAATATTCACTCAGACCTGCAATTCCTACGCCGAGCGGAGGGCCGAAGGATATCTTCGGAGACGGATGAAAGCCTTTTGAGTACCCGATAGGAAAACCTGCCTTCCTTATTGCCCTGTGCAGAACAGTAACGAGTTCGAGGTGTGAAAGGTATTTTAATCTGCCTGTCTTGGAGAATTCCACCCTTATCCGTACAGGCTTAAATCGACGTGTATCTGGAAGTTGAGAAGTTGAGAAGTTAGGAAGTTGTGAAGATGTGAAGATGAGTGGCGAGACCTCACAACTTCCTAACTTCTTTGCTTTTTCAAGGTATTCGAGTCCACAATTTTGACAGACCTTCCTGCAATCAGGTGTGAATTCTCCTGAGAAGGCCTTCTGGTATTCCTTCCACAGGAATTCTTTTGTCACGCCGATATCTATTTTATCCCATGGCAAGATATCTGATTTTTCATAAGTCTTTTTTGCAAAATCTTCTACATTTATACCTGTAAAATCCATCGCCATTTTCCATTTCTCAAAATCAAAGACTTCTGACCATCCATCAAGCCTACACCAGAGAGACCATGCCTTTTCGATTAGTGGAGCAAGTCTTTCGTCACCGCGGCAGAAGGCAGCTTCAAGAAGGCTCATTTCTACATCATGTCCCTTAATCTTAAATCCCCTTTTTGTCAGCGTATTTTTAATATAGTCCTTTTTTCTTTTAAGTTCATCAGAAGGGTTCTGTCCATACCACTGGAAGGGTGTGTGTGGTTTCGGAACAAATGGAGAAACACCTATCTTTATATTAACAAATCTTCCTGTGTATTGTTTTGCAATTTTAAGGGCCATTTTGACCATCTTAGGAATTGCCTCTATATCTTCATCTCTTTCAGTTGGGAGTCCTATCATAAAATATAGCTTGAGATTATGCCAGCCTTCTTCAAATAGTGTCTTGAGGGCATGTTTATAGTCCTCTTCTGTAAAGTCTTTATTTATTACCCGTCTGAGCCTGTCAGTTCCAGCCTCGGGTGCAATAGTAAAACCTGTCTTCCTAACAGCACTTATTTCTTTCAGGAGAGCATGGTTTATAGATGCTACTCTCAAAGACGGAAGTGAGATGGCAATCTTATTTTTCGCAAATCTTTTATTAAATTCTTTTACAACATGTAAAAGGCAACTATAGTCTCCAGCACTCAGGGATGTAAATGCAACCTCCTCATAGCCTGTATTTTTCAGAGAGTTTTCTGCAATTTCTAAAACCTTTTCAGGGCTTCTCTCACGAACTGGTCTGTAAATCATGCCTGCCTGGCAGAACCTGCAGCCCATTGGGCAACCCCTGGAAACCTCGATATTTACCCTGTCATGGATGATTGAGGTATAGGGAACAATTGGTTTGTCCGGATATGGGGCATTATCAAGGGATTCTATAAAACGCCTCTTAATTAAGAACGAGGGAGGAGAAATGAGGGACGAGGGACGAGATTCAGAACTTTGAACGCAGGCCTTTGAACCATGAATAAAAGGCACATATATTCCCTCAATCTCAGAAAGGGCGCTAAGGAGAGATTCCCTTTTGCCATCTCCGCCTGTTCTCCACCGGTAAAATGTATCCAGTATCTCCTTTATAGCTTCTTCACCGTCACCAATCAAGAATGCATCAATAAACGGAGACATAGGTAATGGATTTACAGTGCAAGGTCCGCCAGCGATAACGAGTGGGTAGTAGTTAGTGAAGGGTGAATTATTTCTTTCTTCGGACCTCAATGGGATTCCGCCAAGATAAAGCATATTAAGAACCGTTGTATACGAAAGCTCGTACTGGAGGCTGAAGCCAACGATATCAAAATCCTTCAACGGCCTATTTGATTCTAAAGATGAAAGAAGTATTCCATTTGCCTTCATCTCTGCCTCAAGGTCAAGCCATGGAGAAAATACCCTCTCTGCAGATGCAAACGAAAGGTCATTTATTATCTTGTAAAGGATTTTCAGCCCGAGGTGAGACATCCCGATTTCATATATATCAGGAAATGCAAGGGCAACTTTTACACGTGCTTCCTTATGAATAGAGTTGACCTCTTTGTTTATATACCTGCTTGGTTTCTGGAAAGATAAGAGATTCACAAGCTAAGAATACCATCTCAGGTGTTTCTTTGGCAAGGCATTGTATCCCTGTTGCATGCTATAATAGATTGCAATGGAAACAAGAAAATTTGATTTAGTTCTCATTTTATTGATTCTCTTCATAATCTCATGTTCAAGTAAACCAGTGGTCAAACCTTCGGAAACATTTGACCCTGAAAAGGCCTTTGCAAAGGCCAATGAACAGATAGAGAAAAAAGATTATGAAAAGGCAAGGACAGCCTTTCTCGAGATTAAAAGCAGGGACATGTCTAAGAAATTTGCTCCTCTTGCCCAGCTAAGGATTGCGGATTCTTATGTTAAAGAGGAAGAGCCTGAACTTGCTGTTGCCGAGTATCAAAAATTTCTTGATGCATATCCAGACCACAGGTATGCATCATATGCCCAGTATCAGATTGCCATGATTTACTTCAACCAGATAGAAGGTATTGAAAGAGGTTATAGCGGGGCAGATAGGGCACTCGAAGAATTCGAAAAACTTAAAAAGATGTTCCCCAGAAACCCGTATAGAGATGTTGTTGACCTCAGGATCGAGAAGTGCAAAAATACAATAGCTGGATATGAATTTCTTGTTGGAGAATTCTATTATAAAAAGGGTTCCTACAATGCTGCAATTGAAAGGTTCGAGGGATTGCTGAAAAAATATCCTGGTTACAAGGGAGAGGCTGAGGTTCTGTTTTATACTGGTATGTCTTATAAAAACCTTGGTAAGAAAGACAGGGCTTCAGAATATCTGACCCGCCTTATTGAGAAGTATCCGGGTAACAAACTGGTTAACGATGCGAAAAAAGAGATGTCTATTCTTAAATCCAAATAATACAGACATTGTTCAAAAATTTATTTAACTTGATAAATTTATTGAAAATATCTTTATTGGTTATACTCAATAAAATATTCCGTAAGCCATCAGTTAAATGTACACTAAGGTATCAAAAAATAAATTTTTTCACAACATCTGCATTATCTCAAGTATATTATTTGGGTAAACCGTGAAGCGTAAAGAACCAGTTTCTAACTCCTCAAATCCTGTTGCGCCAAAAGTCTACTACCCAGCATTCCTGAACCTTAAAGGCACCCCCATCCTTCCCTCCCCCTCGAGGGGGGAGGGTTTGGGTGGGGGTGGAACTCATGTCTTTTATCCCGCATTCCTCAACCTCGAAGGCAAAAGAACTGTTGTTGTAGGAGGCGGCGAAGTTGCAGAAAGGAAAATCCTTGCCTTACTTAAGACTGGTGCAGATATAACTGTAATAAGCCCTGAAATTACAAAGAAGATTGCTAAAGGGAAAAATAAAGGAAAGATAAAACATATCTGCCGACGATACAGAAAAAGCGACCTAAAGAATGCATTCCTCGTGATCGCTGCTACTGATTCTCCGTTTATAAATGAACGTGTTTCTAAAGATGCACCGTGCCTTGTGAATGTTGTAGATACTCCCCGTTTATGCAACTTCATCGTGCCATCTACTGTAAATCGAGGGCCATTATGTATTGCTATATCAACCAGCGGCATAAGCCCTGCCTTTTCAAGGTCGATTCGTAAGGAACTCGAAAAACTCTACGGTCCTGAATTTGTAAACTATTTGAAATCATTAAAAAAAATCCGCACAAAGGCAATGAAAATGATTTGTGATAAAAAAAAGAGGGGAGAATTTTTAAAGGCTATTGCTTCAGAAAAAATGATAGAGATGCTCAGGACTGAGGGGAAAAGAGAGACAAAGAGAGTTGCTGTTGATTTATTTAGAAAGATAAAGGTCACTTAAGTATGCTAATATTTTGTTTATGGACATACATCAGCTCAAGGTATTTGCCTCGGTTTTCAAAAATAAAAGCTTTTCAAGGGCGTCTGAAGAACTCCACCTTACACAGCCAACGATAAGTGTCCATATTAAAGCACTGGAAGAAGAATATAACTGTTTCTTATATCAGACTCCAAAAAAGTTATTGAAGATGTTTCACAATTTGAACTCCTTATCGGGATTGTTGGGGCAAAACTCGATAACGAATTGATAGAGTATACGAAGGGAAGCTGAAAAAATTTTAAAAGGCAAAGAGATTTCTCTCGAAGGCATTCATATCGCAGGAATTTTTGGTTCAACAGATGCAGTAAAACAGGCTGTAAAGGCAGGACTGGAAGTTTCAATACTATCAAGGTTTTCTGTAACAGATGGATTAAAACATAAGATACTCAAAGAGATAAAACTCATCTAAAGAGTTCTTTTAAAATTCTTATAAGTTAAATAGAAAGATTTGAATTGAGGCGATTTATGTAGTTAATCCATATGCATTTATTATTCTGAGATCATCTTCATAACTTCTCCCCACTGTCGTCAGATAATTGCCTGTAAGCAAACTATCAGCCCCGGCAAAAAAGACCATTGAATTAAATTCACCGAGTATCTGCATCCTGCCGCCGCAGATCCTTATCTCTTTTCGAGGAAGTATAAATCTATAGAGGCTTATGGTCTTTAATGCCTCAAATGGATGGAGGAACTCTCTATATCCTAAGGCTGTCCCCTTAATGGGTATCAGAAAATTTATCGGGATAGAGTCGACATTAAGTTCCTTCAACATAAATGCCATGTCAATTCTGTCCTGCCATGTCTCTCCCATGCCAAATATACCGCCAGAACAAATAGAAAGCCCGATAGATTTTACTGCGTCTATAGTCTTAAGCTTATCGGTGAAGTTATGCGTCCTGCATATCTGAGGGAAAAAGCTTTCAGAGGTTTCAAGGTTGTGGTGGTAGCGTCCAAGCCCGGCTGATTTAAGTACTGCAAGTTCTTTTTCTCTCAGCAAACCGAGACTTGCACATGGGAGAAGCCCGCTCTCTTTGATCTCTGAAATCATGTCTGCTATGGCAGACAGATCTCGGTCTGAAACCTTTCTTCCACTGGTCACGATAGAAAACCTCTTAGCGCCTGAATTTTTTGCCTTTTTTGCATGGTTAATAACTATTTTTTTGTTGATAAGAGGATATACCTTTATCTCGGCTTTACTTTTGGATGACTGTACGCAGAAAGAGCAGTCCTCAGGGCATGCACCTGATTTTGCATTAACAATAGAGCATAGGTCTACCTTGTTTCCCATGAAATGGTTTCTTATTATGTTTGCAGATACAAAGAGTTCAAAGATTTCAGTCCCTGATACGTGTGCGATATAAAGTGCTTCTTCTCGCGACAGATAATTCCCATTTAATATTTTCTTTTCGATATATTTAATCATGGATAGAAGATATTTTTACAGAAGGAGCTATCCTTGGTCAAATAATTCTCATAAAAGGCTTGGTACTGCCTATGACGATACATTTCATTTTATTGACTTTAAACTTGTTTTTTTATATCCTAAACTTCGAGTAAGTAAATAACATAAAAATGAGATTATTCCCAAAAGAGATTGACTTTTTCGAGGTATTCGATAGGGTAGCATCAAACATTTCAAATGCAGCCTCCCTATTCGTTTCTCTTATGGAAAACTTTGAGAATTTAGATGTCAGGGTAAAGGAGATACATGAATTAGAACAGGATGGCGACATATTAACACATGACATCATGAAGAAACTCAACAAAACCTTCATTACACCTATAGACAGGGAAGATTTATATGCCCTTGCATCAAAATTAGATGATATCTTGGACCTTATATGTGCTGCAGCTGACAGACTCATAGTGTTTAAATTAAAGGAACCCACAAAAGAGGCTATTTTAATGTCAAAAGATCTTCTTATAACTGCTGAATTTGTGCATAAGGCAATAAAAAAACTTAAAGAAAAGAATTACTCCCATGTCCAGGAATATTGTATTGAAATAAACAGGCTTGAAAACAGAATAGACAGGGGCTTTAGAGCCGCACTCGGAAATTTATTTGATGAAATAAAAGACCCTATCCTTATTATCAAATGGAAAGAGATTTATGAACACCTCGAAGATGCATCGGACAAATGTGAGGATGTTGCCAATGTATTAGAGGCCATAGTCCTCAAAAATGCATGATACCTACTTTTTACTCCTCTGTGTAATAGTCCTTTCAATCATTTTTGACTTTATAAACGGTTTTCATGACACTGCAAATGCAATTGCCACATCAGTATCAACAAGGGTACTATCGCCGAAAGCAGCTGTATCAATGGCAGCAATATTAAACACGGTTGGTGCACTATCAGGGACTGCGGTAGCTAAGACAGTAGGGGCTGGCCTTGTGCAGGCTTCGTGTATCACACAGGTCACAATTGTTTCAGCTCTGATAGCTGCTATAATGTGGGACATAATCACGTGGTATCTCGGTCTTCCCACATCCTCAAGCCATGCCATCCTTTCAGGTGTAGTGGGTGCCGGAATAGCCACAGCAGGGATGAATGTTGTAATTCAAAAGGGGGTCTATAAGGTTCTCATGGGTTTGATTTTTTCTCCTCTCATCGGATTTATACTGGGCTTCTTCTTAATGCTATTCCTCGTATGGTTGTTCAGGAGATCTGCACCCTCACTGGTCGGTAACCTCTTTGGCAGACTTCAGATTTTATCAGCAGCCTATATGGCTTTTAGCCATGGTAGCAACGATGCTCAAAAAACAATGGGTATTATAACAATAGCCCTGGTAAGTTATTACAAACTTCCTGAGTTCCATGTACCTCTGTGGGTGATCTTAGTGTGTGCAACGGCTATGGCACTTGGCACAGCAGCAGGAGGCTGGAGAATTATAAAGACCCTCGGTATGCGTCTTGTTCACCTTAAACCCATTCACGGATTTGCAGCAGAGACATCAGCAGCTACAGTCATAGAGATTGCATCCAGGATAGGCCTTCCACTTTCAACAACTCATGTAATCTCATCCACGATAATGGGTGTAGGTGCATCCAAGAGGCTATCAGCAGTTAAATGGGGAATCGGGGGTAACATTATACTTGTATGGATTCTAACGCTTCCAGCATGCTCTCTTCTTGCATGGGTGATATGCAAGGTCTTGAATCTGATTGTTAGATAGAGGCTCAGGATTGCAATACTTGTCTTATCTCTTTTTCGGTCATCCCTTTGTATATTCTCACACTGCCAATTTTTTCAGGCAGGATAAACTTCAATTCTCCTGCAACCACCTTTTTGTCAAGCTGTATGGATGAAAGGATACTGTTTATGTCTATATCTGCTGGCATTTCCGATGGGAGACCATAGGAATCTATAAGGTTCTTTATCTTGAATACCTGATCCCTCTTAATAAAATTAAGCATCTGGGAGAGTCTCGCCTCAAGGTATATCCCTATTGCAAGAGCCTCACCGTGAAGGAACCTTTTATATTTTGTAACAGTTTCTATTGCATGGCCTATTGTATGGCCATAATTCAATATGGCCCTTAATCCTGACTCTCTCTCATCCTTTGATACAACTTCTGCCTTTATTTCGCATGAACGTTTAATAACATGAGTTAAAGCACCTCTATCAAGATTTAGAATCTTGTCCCTGTTGACCTCAAGAAAATCGAACAATTCTTTATCATGTATAATTCCATATTTTATTACCTCGGCAATACCAGCTAATAATTCTCTTTTGGGCAGAGTTTTAAGTGTTCCTACATCTATCCACACAAGTCTTGGTTGCCAGAAAACACCTATCATATTTTTACCGAGTTTATGATTTACACCTGTCTTGCCTCCCACAGAACTATCTACCTGAGCAAGAAGCGTTGTCGGCATTTGGATATAAGAGATTCCTCTCATATAGGTAGATGCTGCAAAACCCGTTATATCACCAATAACACCTCCTCCAAGTGCAATAAGAGCAGATGATCGGTCAAGTTTTGCCTTTAGGAGTTCATTATAAATATGCTGTACCCAGAGAAGGTCCTTGTATTCCTCACCATCCGGTATAATTACAGTAAGTATATCAAACCCCGCCTTCTTTACAGAGACTGATACACGTTCACCGTACAGTGAAAAAACAGTCGGATTACTCACAAGAGCAATCTTAGGGCTCAGGCCAAATGATTTGAGATTATCTCCAACCCCTTCAAGGACATTGCTCCCTATTGCAATATCATAGCTTCTCTCTGCGAGTTCAACCCTTATCTTTTCCATAGTTCCCTTCCAAATCTTAATCTAATTTTTAATAAACCTTGTTCGATAGGGATATCCCCTATCGAATTACCTTTTATCTTTTACCTTTTCTATAATCTCCTCTGCAATCTGTAAAGAAGTCTTGCCTTCTGTATCTATCATGATATCTGCCTTCTCATAGAATGGTTTTCTGAAATTCAAAAGTTCCTTTATCTTTTTAAGAGGATTTTCTACTTGCAGTAACGGTCTATCATTGCTATTACCCGTCCTTCTCAGGATTGTTTCAGGGGTTGCGGTAAGACAGACGACAATCCCACTTTTACTCAGGATGCCCATATTTTCCTGTTTTAGCACTGCACCACCGCCTGCTGAGATGATTCTGTTTTTACTTTCTGAAAGTTTTTTTATCATCTCTGTCTCTATCTCTCTAAACCTTGGTTCGCCACACTGTTTGAATATCTCATTAATTGTCATCTTCTCGGCGTCCTCTATCTCTGTATCAACATCGATCAACTTCATGTTAAGGAGACGAGCAAGTTCTTTCCCGACAGCAGTCTTCCCTGTTCCCATAAAGCCTGTGAGGATGATGTTTTTCATCTAAAAATCCCCCCATTCCCCCCTTTACCAAAGGGGGGCGAGGGGGGATTTTTTAATTGCCATTTGTGTTGCTATACGACATGAATGTTTCATGCTAAAGATATTTTAGTAGTTACAGCACAAGAGGTCAATCTGTTATATTTAAAATATGCCAAAGGTTATTGTTGGAATGAGCGGAGGGGTTGATTCTTCTGTCACAGCATATCTTTTGAAAGAGCAGGGATATGAGGTGGAGGGACTCTCCTTTATTCTATGGGAAGCAAGAAGTCGAATCCCCCTTACAGCACGCTGCTCACTCCAGGCGATCGAAGAGGCATCCATGACTGCCCTGCATATAGGGATACCACATAGCACAATTGATGTAAGGGATAATTTTATAGAGAAGGTGATCAAGCCTTTCGTCAGTACATATACTTCCGGCTTGACTCCTAATCCATGTGTCCTGTGCAATAAATTCATCAAGTTTCCGCTCCTTATAAAGGAGGCAGCTACAAGAGGAGCAGAATATATTGCAACAGGACATTATGCAAGAGTTGAAAAAATTAATGAATTCAATAATCCCCCCTCGCCCCCCTTTAGTAAAGGGGGGATGCGGGGATTTGAAAATTCTAATAATTACTATTTCCTCAAAAAAGGAATTGATCCGAAGAAAGATCAGTCGTATGTCCTGTACGTCTTAAGGCAAGAGGATCTCAAAAAGCTCATCCTGCCCCTCGGATATTACAGGAAGGATGAAGTCAGGGAAATCGCACAGGAGCTTAACCTACCTGCAGCAAAGATGGCTGAAAGCCAGGAGATATGCTTTATTGAAAGTAGAAATTATCTTAAATTTATTGAGAGACTTTCTTCTGTTGAAGGGAAACCGGGTCCTATCGTTGATGTGACCGGAAAAGTCATAGGAACACATAAGGGAATTCATGGATATACCATCGGCCAGAGAAAAAGGCTGGGGATATCCTCTCCAGAACCTCTTTATGTTGTAAAGATAGATGCCTTGAGAAATACTGTATATGTAGGTCCACAGGAGGCTGCCCAGAAAAAGGAGTTTTTTGTTAAAGACCTGAACTGGATTTTGCGTATTTGGGAGGAGGATGAGGCATGGCCTCACCCCTACAGGGCATCTGTAAAGGTGCGGTCCATGATGAAGGATGAGCCCGCAAGAATATCTTTAATCCCCCCACCCCACCCCACCCCCTCGAGGGGGGAGGGCAAGGGAGGGGGTGACCGTAAGATTGTTCATGTTGTTTTTGATAAGCCACAGTGGGCCCCTGCCCCTGGACAATCCGCAGTCTTTTATAATGGTGACATATTAATAGGAGGCGGTATTATAATATAAATTTAAATGTCAATTTCCTGAAAGGAAAAAGCGATTAGATGTTAAGAGGGGTAAATTAATCTAAGTGTGTTAGGTGCTACCTCTATTTTTGCAGGAGTCATGCCGAAATAATCACCGTCTATTTGTATATGGGCATTACCATCTATTTGAATCCTCCTTGCTTTTAGATATTCTATATCCTTAAATCTTAAATGGCTTCCTGTTGCAATACCAAAGACATACCTTAGAACGTCTAAACGTTTTTTTCCCTTAAAAAGGCAGATATAAAGAGTCGGGTCAGTAAGTCTTGCATCAGGTGTAATCTTGAAATCCCCTCCATATTTTGCTGTCTTGCTTATGATTGCAGAGTATCCTGAATAAGTTTTCCCGTCGATGTCAAAGGTTAATTCACGTGGATTAAACACGGGAAGGATTTTTAGTCCACTAAAGATGTAGGCGCCTTTACCTGAAATTTTTTTAAAGGTCTCATTTATCCCAAAAACTGCCTCACCATCAAAACCAATGCCTGCCATAAGAACGAAATACCGAAATCCCCCCTCACCCCCCTTTGGTAAAGGGGGGATGGGGGGATTATTTTTATTGTCCTCATAACTCCGAACTATCTTTCCGAGTGAGATGGTTTTTGGAGTACCCCTGACAGCAATTTCCATAGCACCTTCAACATTCTCGGGGATACCGATTTCTTTAGCAAGCACATTGGTAGTCCCGAGTGGCAGAATCGCCATTGGTATTTCTGACCCTGCGATGCCGTTGATGACCTCATTGAATGTGCCATCACCACCTGCAGCAATGATCAGGGAAGGTAATCCTTTTATTGCCTCCCTTGCAAGACTCTCTGCATTTCCTTTTTTTTCCGTGAAAAGTACCTCTACTTTATATCCCTTTGACATCAGGTAACGAGATGCCTGTGCTATTTTTTTGTCTGATGCTTTTTTTGCTGTGGGATTATTTATAAGGACGATTGAGGATTTCATCTATTGAAATTATACCTCTGCATGAAACAACTCTTCCAATTATTACAGGCACTTTTTCAAAATAGTTTATTATTTCTTCAACATTTATCTTTCCCTTTACAAAAAATGCCCTTCCTCCGCTTTTATTTCCTGCATGTTTGATATTTGGTATCCTCAAATATCCAAATTTTTTAGATGCTACATAGCCAGTTGTGTAAAATGGGTCGTCAGATACACATAATTCAGCTAATATATGTCTATGCACCGCAACCTTTGATGCAATGACCAATGCTTCTTTAACAGTGTCTGTATTAATCCCGAGATTTGAGAGCCTTAATGAAAGCATCTTTAAGGCTGACTTATTGATTCCAATCCGAGAGACCCTGACCCCCCTTTCCTTGTCAGGCTCAAGACGATCGCCTTTTCCAACAGTAATAATAGCCGCACCCCTCATGCTGCCTTTCTTGATTAATTCAAAAGCTGTATCAATAGCCCTGTTTGATATTCCTAATGATTGAAGCAGTTTAATCGCTATATTTTTCCCCTCAGCAGGTGTGTTACTGTCAACTGTTGATAAGGATAATGTTGAGATTTCTTTTGGCTTTTGTTTTATATCCTCAATTGTAACTATGATTTTATCGGCTTTGCCTTTAGGATGGTTTAATGCCCTTTCAATATATCTTTTAACAATCCTTTGAATCTCTGATGCCTCATAAAGCCCTTCCGCGCCGGATATATGAATTTCATCTGATTTTGGATTTAGGATTTTGGAATTTGAATTCTTAGCTTTTTTGGAAGCCCTCATCCTTATGCTCCATAGGTTTTCCATATAAAAGGATTATATCATACCAATTTTGAAGAATTCAGGCTTTATGGCGCATCTCTAAAACCAAATCCAAAATTCCCTGACGAAGGTTTAATCGTCAACATCAAATATACTGATTACCTCAATAATATAGAAAAACTCTACGAGCTTTTAAAAGAGCGCGTTGAGCAAGGCTCTTTGGAAGCCTTTCTGCCCAGAGATACAAAGATCAAGAGGTTACGCATACCTTCTGACCTGAATGGCGATATTTTTAAACCTCACGCATTGACAATGCGGACCTTATTTATTGTCATTCCGAGCGAAGCGAGGAATCTTAAACCTTTACAAATTCACTGAGAATTGCTGGATCATACCCCGTCAAGTTGACAGCATTCTTAGTTTTATGCTTAAATAGAATTACCTTTAAGAATGGCACGGTGAGGCTAAAAAGGTAAGGAGGCAGCGTGAGCTGCAATAATCTTAATAAAGAACAAGCCTTCCACTCGATGAGGGGAAGGTTTTTTTATGCCTGTTTAACCCGAATAGTGCAGACATTGCTCAAAAATTTATTTAACTCGATGCATTTATTTAAAATATTTTTATTTGTTATACTTATCAAAATATTCCGAAAACCATCAGTTAAAGGTAAATCAAGGTATCGAAAAATAAATTTTTTCACAACATCTGCACTATTCGATTGTATTATTTGGGTTAATTTACCTTGCGGAGTGATGACAAAATGTCTAAGGAACTAATGAACAAGATGGATATAGACAGGGCTTTAACAAGGATGGCACATGAAATAATAGAGAAAAACAAGGGTACAGAAAAACTTTGTCTTGTCGGAATACAGAGAGGCGGGGTGCATCTTGCAAAAAGGCTTGCCTCCAAGATAAAGCAAATCGAAAAAAAGGATATCCCTGTTGGCTCTCTCGATATTGCATTTTACAGGGACGACCTGAACATAAGAAAGGAGCAGCCTGTTGTCAGAAGGACGGAAGTGTTGTTCGAAGTCACAGATTTAAAGATTATACTCGTTGATGATGTCCTTTTTACGGGCAGGTCTATCAGGGCAGCACTGGATGCATTGATTGACCTTGGAAGGCCTGCCAGCATCCAACTTGTAGTTTTGATTGACAGAGGACACCGTGAGCTTCCGATAAAGGCTGATTATGTGGGTAAGAATATACCCACTGCATTAAGCGAGACTGTTGAGGTTCAGCTCGTAGAAGAGGGCTTAGAGGACAGAGTGATACTTGAATCCCCCTTAGTCCCCCTTTAGTAAAGGGGGACTAAGGGGGATTAGTAAGGAGTAAAGGATGTTGACCAAAAAGGATTTGCTCGGCATAAAGGAACTTTCTGTGGAAGAAATAAACCTCATCCTCGATACGGCTGCCGTTTTTAAGGATGTACTCGGAAGGGATATAAAAAAGGTTCCTACACTTCGCGGTAAGACTACAGTTAACCTATTTTTTGAACCATCAACAAGGACAAGGACATCTTTTGAACTTGCAGCAAAAAGGCTCAGCACAGACGTCATAAACTTCTCTGTACCAACGAGCAGCGTAGTCAAAGGTGAGAGTCTGATTGATACAGCCCTCACTGTCCAGGCCCTCGGTGCAGATTTTATAATAATAAGGCATTCCTCATCAGGGGTACCACATCTCCTCGCAAAAAAACTCAAAGCATCGGTGATAAACGCAGGAGACGGGACAAATGAACATCCAACACAGGCACTCCTCGATGCATTCACCATAAGGGAGAAGAAGGAGAAGATTGAAGGGCTTGAGATAGCTATTGTGGGAGATATAGCCCATAGCAGGGTTGCAAAATCAAATATTTATTGTCTGAAAAAGCTTGGGGCAAAAATAAGGTTGATAGGTCCTCCAACCTTAATACCAAAAGAGTTAGAGAGGATGGACATCGATGTCTTCCATAATATGGAAGCCGGATTGAAGGATGTAGATGTTTTGATGATGCTCAGGATACAGATGGAAAGGCAGGGCAGGGGTTTCTTTCCATCCACCAAGGAGTATTCCAGAAACTGGGGGCTGACATCAGAGAGGTTCTCACTCGCAAAGGATGATGTTATAGTCATGCACCCCGGTCCCATGAACCGCGGAGTTGAAATCACATCAGAGATTGCAGATGGTCCAAGATCAGTCATCCTTGAGCAGGTAACAAATGGCCTTGCAGTAAGGATGGCAGTAATGTATCTGCTTGCAGGGGTTAAAAGATGAATATACTGATAAAAAACGGACACATTATTGATCCGTCACAAGGGATTGATAGAGTTGGGGATATTTTGATAGAGGATGGGAAGATAAAGGAAGTCCACATACAAGGCAAAGAGCAAAGAGCAAAGCCCCCCCCCACCCCTCCCTCCCCCTCAAGGGGGGAGGGTAAGGGAGAGGGTGAAAGTCTGCTCTCTGAATCCCGAATTATTGATGCTTTTGGACTTATAGTAATCCCCGGACTTATTGATATGCATGTGCATCTCAGGGAACCTGGCTTTGAATATAAGGAAACTATAAAAACAGGGACAATGGCTGCAGTTAAGGGTGGCTTTACAACCGTCTGCTGTATGCCAAACACGTTTCCCGTCAATGACAATGCGAGTGTTACAGAATTAATAATAAGAAAGGCGGCGCAGGAAGGCTTATGCACCGTCTTCCCGATTGGTGCCATAACCAAAGGTCAGAAAGGCGAAGAGCTTGCAGAGATAGGCACAATGAGAAAGGAGGGTTGTATTGCATTTTCTGATGATGGACAGCCTGTAATGAACAGTCTGATTATGAGAAGGGCACTTGAGTATTCAAAGGCATTTAATGTGCCGGTAATCTCTCACTGTGAGGATTTAACCCTTTCTGAAGGGGGGGTAATGAATGAAGGGTTACTGTCTGTAACACTTGGACTCAGTGGAATCCCTGCCGAGGCAGAAATGATAATGGTCTACAGAGATATTTCGTTAGCAGAACTTACAGGCGGTAGGCTCCACATCGCCCATGTATCAACACAAGGCTCAGTAAAATTAATAAGAGACGCAAAGAAAAGAGGGATAAATGTAACAGCAGAGACTTGCCCTCATTATTTTAATCTTACTCAAGATGCCATTAAAGATTTCAATACAAATGCAAAAGTGAGTCCGCCATTAAGGACAGAGCGTGATATCGAGGCTATAAAGGAAGGTTTGAGAGATGGCACTATTGACATAATTGCAACAGACCATGCCCCGCATCATAAAGATGAAAAACAAAGAGAGTTTGACATGGCACCTTTTGGCATATCAGGACTTGAGACAGCATTGAGTTTAAGCCTTAAGCTTGTGCAGAAAGGTATCCTTACAATTAACCAGCTAATTGAAAAGATGACGCTAAATCCAGCTAAGATATTACGAATAGACAAAGGCACTCTTAAGGTCGGCTCTGATGCAGATATTGTGATTTTAGATATAAACAAGGAATATGAGGTCGAATCAGAAAGATTTGCATCAAAAGGGAAAAACACGCCTTTTGAAGGATGGGTTTTAGAGGGGATGCCTATTCTAACAATATATAGGGGAAGAGCATATGAGAGGTAAGGCATTATTAGTGCTTTCTGATGGAATAGTTTTCGAAGGTAAAGGATTTGGCTGTCATGGCGAGGCAGTAGGCGAGGTTGTATTTAATACCTCCATGACAGGTTATCAGGAGATACTTACTGATCCTTCATACAAAGGCCAGATTGTTACCATGACATATCCCCAGATAGGCAATTACGGGATTAATGAAGAGGACATAGAATCTTTAAATGGTCCAAAGGTAGAGGGTTTTGTTGTTAAAGAAAATATTGATTTTCCAAGCAACTGGAGAGCAACTATATCTCTTGGTCAATACCTCAGGGATAATAAAATAGTTTGCATAGAAGGCATTGATACAAGGGCATTGACAAGACATTTAAGAGATCATGGTGCCCAGATGGGGATGATTTCTACCCTTGACCTTAATCCTGAAAACCTTTTAGAGAAAGTCAGAAAACATCCAGGAATCTCTGCCTTTGATCTGGTAAAAGATGTAACAACAAAAAAGATATATTTGTGGAAAGATGGTGTCTGGAAATGGCACACCCCCTCCCTAACCCTCCCCCCTCGAGGGGGAGGGCAGGGGTGGGGGGGAAACTCAGAACTCAGAACTCAGAACTCAAATCCCCTCTTACCCCCCTTTAGTAAAGGGGGGTGTGGGGGGATTTGGGTTGTCGTCTATGATTTCGGTGTTAAGTTTAACATCCTAAGAAATCTTGTAGAGGCAGGTTTTAATATCACTGTTGTGCCTGCTCAAACACCTGCTAAGGCAGTGCTTGAGATGAATCCTGACGGCATCGTCTTGAGCAATGGTCCAGGAGACCCGCAGACAGTAACCTATGCCATTAAGAACACAAAAAAACTCTTGGGCAAGAAACCTATCTTTGGAATCTGTCTTGGTCATCAGATACTGGGTCTTGCAATGGGCGGTAGGACATACAAACTTAAATTTGGTCATCACGGCGGCAATCATCCTGTCAAAGACTTATCCACAGACAAGGTTGAGATAACATCCCAGAACCATAATTACTGTGTTGATATAAACAGTCTTAACGGACAGGTCAGGCTTACACATAAGAATCTTTATGACGGGACAGAAGAGGGGATGAGTCATGTAGAGTTACCTATATTCTCTGTCCAGCACCATCCAGAGGCAGGCCCTGGCCCAAATGATTCCTCGCATATTTTTAAGAGGTTCAAGGAGCTAATAGAGAGAAGCTAACTTGCCAAAAAGAACTGATATCAAAAAGATCCTTCTTATCGGCTCTGGACCTATAATTATAGGCCAGGCATGTGAGTTTGACTATTCAGGAACTCAAGCATGTAAGGCACTCCGTGAAGAAGGATACAAGGTTATACTTGTCAATTCCAATCCAGCAACAATTATGACAGACCCTGACATGGCTGATGCAACATATATAGAGCCATTAACTGCTGATTTCCTTGAGATGATAATTAAAAAAGAAAAGCCTGATGCCCTTCTGCCGACAATGGGTGGACAGACTGCTTTAAATTTAGCTGTCGAGTTATCTGAGAAAGGAATTCTTGATAAATATAGGGTTGAACTTATTGGTGCAAAGATTAATGCGATTAAAAAGGCAGAGAACAGGGAACTTTTCAAAGAGGCTATGGAAAAAATAGGCCAGGGGGTACCAAGGTCTGCCTATGTCGGTTCATTAAAAGACGGCCTCGATGCAATAGAAAGTATCGGATTCCCTGCAATCCTGAGGCCATCTTTTACCCTCGGAGGCACTGGCAGTGGTATAGCATACAACTTAGAAGAATACAGGGACTTACTCGAACGTGGTCTAAAACTCAGTCCTGTCCGTCAGGTTCTTGTCGAGGAATCGGTCCTCGGATGGAAGGAATATGAGCTTGAGGTAATGCGTGATGGTAAAGATAATGTCGTTATTATTTGCTCAATAGAGAACTTTGACCCAATGGGCATACATACCGGAGATTCGATTACTATAGCGCCTGCTCAGACCCTTACTGATAAGGAATATCAGAGGATGCGTGATGCATCTATTGCAATCATACGTGAGATAGGTGTTGATACCGGAGGTTCAAATATCCAGTTTGCCCTTAATCCGGAAACCGGGAGGATGGTAGTAATTGAGATGAATCCAAGGGTTTCGAGGAGTTCAGCCCTTGCATCAAAGGCAACAGGCTTCCCTATAGCAAAGATTGCAGCAAAGCTTGCGGTTGGTCTTTCGCTCGATAAGATACCCAATGATATAACAAGGGAAACACCTGCATCATTTGAACCTACAATAGATTATGTTGTAACAAAGTTCCCAAGGTTTGCTTTCGAGAAATTCCCCGAAGCAGATCCAACACTCACTACACAGATGAAGTCTGTCGGGGAGGTAATGTCTATAGGAAGAACATTTAAAGAATCTCTGCAAAAAGCTATAAGGAGCCTCGAGATTGGCAGCTATGGCCTCGAAGAAATAAATACTGATATAAATCTAATAAAGGCAAAACTCAAGACTCCAAACGCTGAACGAGTATGGTTTATCGCACAAGCGATTAGAGAAGGGATGAGTATCCAGGAGATACATGAGCTTACCTGGGTAGACCCCTGGTTCCTGGAGAATATTAAGCAGATAATAGAAATGGAAAAAAGAATAAAAGCATTTAGCAGCACCCCCTCCCTAACCCTCCCCCCTCGAGGGGGAGGGCAGGGGTGGGGGGGCAACTCTGAACTCATCGAAATGCTAAGAGATGCAAAGGGGTTTGGTTTTTCCGACAAAAGGATTGCAGAGTTGCTCAATGTACAAGAGGTTGATATCAGGCATTTAAGACAACAGCATAAAATGCATGCTGTTTACAAGATGGTTGATACCTGTGGAGCGGAATTCGCTGCATACACGCCGTATCTGTATTCGACGTATGAAAAACCTTTCTATAAATTACAGAATACAACCCCTCCCCCTCACCCCCTCCCACAAGGGGAGGGCAAGGGAGGGGTTGAAAATCCTGAGTTAGGTAATCCCTCCAACCCCCCTTTAGTAAAGGGGGGTGAGGGGGGATTTGTTGAGTGTGAAGCAAATCCCAGCAGCAGAAAAAAAATTGTCATCCTCGGCTCAGGTCCTAACAGGATAGGACAAGGTATCGAGTTTGATTACTGTTGTGTACATGCAGTATTTGCCCTTAAAGAACTCGGGTATGAAACTATAATGGTAAACTGCAATCCTGAGACAGTTAGCACAGACTATGACACAGCTAACAGGCTTTACCTTGAGCCGCTTACAATAGAAGATGTATTGAATATCGTAGAGATCGAAAAACCTGAAGGTGTTATAGTCCAGTTTGGAGGCCAGACACCTCTAAAACTTGCCGTACCACTCGAAAAAGAAGGGGTTAAAATCCTTGGGACATCTCCTGACTCTATAGACCGTGCAGAAGACAGAAAGAGGTTCAAGGAACTTCTCCATAAACTCAAATTAAAACAGGCTGAAAGCGATACTGCGTTGTCTGTTGAAGAAGCCATACACGCAGCAGAGATGATTGGGTTTCCTGTAATGGTAAGACCATCCTATGTGCTCGGTGGCAGGGCTATGGAGATAGCCTATGATGAAAAATCTTTGAAGGAGTACATGAAACGCGCGGTCAAGGCATCTCCAGAACATCCTGTACTTGTGGACAAGTATCTCGAGGATGCCATAGAGGTTGATGTTGATGCGATATCTGATGGGAGCGATGTAATCATAGGAGGAGTGATGGAGCATATTGAGGAGGCAGGTATCCATTCTGGAGATTCTGCCTGTTCACTACCGCCGCATTCCTTAGAAGAGGATATTGTTAATGAGATAAAGAAGCAGACAAAAGCGCTCGCAAAAGAACTCAACGTAATAGGTCTGATGAATGTGCAGTTTGCTGTAAAAGACCGTAGCATTTACATATTAGAGGTTAACCCGAGGGCATCAAGGACAGTACCTTTTGTCGGCAAGGCAACTGGTGTACCCATTGCAAAAATCGCAGCAAAGGTGATGGTTGGCATGACATTGAAAGAACTTGGACTTACAGAAGAAAAACATATAAAACATATTGCAGTTAAAGAGGCTGTTTTCCCGTTTGATAGGTTTTACGGTGTTGATACTATACTCGGCCCTGAGATGAAATCCACAGGAGAGGTAATGGGCATAGATGAGGACTTCGGCCTTGCATTTGGAAAGTCCCAGATATCCTGCGGCAACAGGATTCCTTTATCAGGGAAGATATTTATAAGTTTGAAGGATAAAGATAAACCACTTTCTGTTCTTATAGTAAAAAAACTGCTTAAACTCGGTCTTTCTGTAATCGCAACCAGAGGCACTGCCAGGTATCTAAAAGACCATGGTCTTGATGTTGAGGTCGTCAACAAGGTGGCCGAAGGGAGGCCGCATATTGTGGACTTAATCAAGAATAAGGAGATTAATTTTGTCATCAATACAGTTAGTGGCGCTCAGGCACAGAAGGATTCATTCTCGATACGGCAGAGTGCCCTCCAATATAGGGTACCGTTTACAACTACAATATCAGGAGCAATAGCAGTGGTAAATGCGATAGAGATGCTCAAGAAAAAACGTGTTAACATAAAATCCATACAGGAATACCATAGCAAGTAAAATATTATGAACGATGAAAACAGAGAAAAAGAACAACTCATTGAAGAACTGAAAACACTGCGCAATCGACTGGCTAATTTAGAGCGGGTAGAAAAATCGGTTCTTCAGGCTAAGAATGAGTGGGAAAACACATTCGACACGGTGAAGGATTTAATTTTTATTACAGATAGAGATGGGATTGCCAGGCGGGTAAATCGCTCATTGGCTGATAAATTAGGTGTGCAACCACAGGATCTTATCGGTAAACCATGCCGGGATATATTCAGATGTAGACATAAGGGAACAGAAAACTGTTCTCTTGTAAAGATTCAACAGGGCTTATCTATAAGGGAACATGAGACAGAAATTCCATTTCTCGGAATATGGGTAATAGCTCATATATATGCAGTTTATACGCCTTCCATGGAGCTGGATTATATTATCCATGCATATAGAGATATTACAGAGCACAGGAGGCTTGAAAAACAGCTGCTTCAGCTTCAGAAGGTAGAAGCTATAGCTCAATTAGCAGGTGGTGTAGCTCATGAATTTAATAACCTGTTGACAGGAATAATCGGTAACCTCGGCTTAGCTAAACTACAGCTTAACACAGAATCGGAGGAATATCTCTTTATTGAGCGTGCTTACAACTCTGCTGAGATAGCATCAGGGATTGTTAAAAGACTTCTTACATTTGCCAGTAAATTACAGGATACCTATAGTGTAATCTCAGTCAATGATATAGTCTTAAAGGTTGTCAGCATGCTTCGCGAGACAATAAACCCACGCATTAAGATACTGGTTCATATCCATAAAGACCTGTGGGCAGTGATGGCTAATCCTGTACAGATAAGCAATATGCTGATAAGTCTGCTTACAAATGCACATGATGCCATTATAGAGTGTCTTGAAGGACTTTTTAAGCACGAATGTAAAGAAAAAGAGTCATTTGGTATTACCATAAATGTAGAAAATACTAAAATAGACGATAACTACAGCAAATTATATGCTGATGCACGACCTGGAGAGTTTGTACTTATTACTATATCTGATAATGGCCGGGGTATGGATGCAGAAACCCAGAAGCACATCTTTGAACCATTTTTTACTACAAGAAGAATGGGTACGGGGAAAGGGCTTGGATTGGCTACTGTTTATGGCATAGTAAAACAATATAAGGGATGGATTAATGTACATAGTGAAGTAGGCAGTGGTACAACAGTCAAGGTCTATCTGCCACGCGCTAAGCCTTATTAACCCAAATAATGCAGCCGTTGTTTAAAAATTTATTGTTGATTGCAAATGGGCTTTAGATAAAACCCCTTGATTTTAATTGGTGAGCCGTGCAGGATTCGAACCTGCGACCCGTTGATTAAGAGTCATGTCAGGGATACTGCCTTACTTTTCTATATCCTGATAAATCCTTATATTCCTTTACTTTCACAGGATAAACGTAAAGGCAAGGCATTTCTATTTTTTACCTATCTTTTTAAGTATAAAGTGCACAAAAACTGCACAGTTTATCAGATTTTAGGGAATGGTTACAGTTTTTTAAATGTGAAGTAACAAAAACAGAGAAGGAGAAATTATTGATATTCGGGAGCCAACTATGATCTTTATTCATTAATTGGATAAGCTTTGATTCTAACTTTACCCATTATGTTTTTATCTCGATCGAGCATCTCACTTCTCATCGTGTGCCTAATCTGCGGACTTGCAGGTGCAACCATCAGTCCAGAAAATGATTAATCATAGTTCTCATTTTCACTGAAGATCGGAAAAGAGAAGTTTTTTAAATGAAATGCTACTTAAGCTCTCCGCTCTCTTCTTAATCTTTCTATCGCAACCATTAAAAGCGAAATAGCAGCGGGTGTAATGCCGGGAATTCTGCTTGCCTGACCGAGATTTGCTGGTCTCACTTCTTGCAGCTTGCTCAAAACCTCTTTCGAAAGACCATTGACAGTAACATAATCAAAATTTTCAGGTATCCTCTTCCCCTCGACCTTCTTGAGCTTTTCAGCCATCGCCATCTGGCGAATTATATAGCCGTTATATTTGACCTGTATTTCTACCTGTCTTTTAATTTCAGTAATAAGGGGTTTATCAGGGGGCGAATGTTCATCTATAAATTTATACGTTATCTCAGGCCTTTTTAAAAGCTGCTCCAAAGATTCAGATTTATTTGGGTCATCATATTTTATGCGCGTCTTTTTGAGTCGCTCAAGCTCTTCATTAATCAGACTTTTCTTTCCGAGAAATCTTTGGTAGAGCGCATTATCAAGAAGTCCGATTTCATGTCCTTTATTCATCAGACGCAAATCAGCATTGTCATGTCTCAAGAGAAGTCTATACTCCGCCCTTGATGTGAACATCCTGTAAGGCTCATTAGTACCTTTTGTGATGAGATCATCAATAAGGACTCCGATATATGCCTCATGCCTCCCTAATATTAAAGGCTCTCTCCCCTGAAGTTTTAGAGAAGCATTAATCCCTGCCATAATCCCCTGTGCAGCAGCCTCCTCATATCCTGATGTCCCGTTTATCTGACCGGCAAGAAAGAGCCCATCAATTATCTTTGTCTCGAGGTTGTGTTTAAGCTGTGTTGGAAAAACAAAGTCGTACTCTATTGCATAGCCCGGCCTCATAATCTCAACCTCTTCAAGCCCTGGTATTGTCCTTACAAACTTTACCTGTACATCATAAGGGAGACTTGTTGGTATTCCATTTGCATAATATTCTTTTGTCTCAAGCCCCTCTGGCTCGAGAAAGACCTGATGCCTCTCACGCTCAGCAAAACGCACAACTTTGTCTTCTATTGATGGACAATACCGTGCTCCAATTCCTTTAATCTTGCCACTATAAAGCGGTGAACGGTCAAGATTATCGAGTATTATCCTATGGGTTTCACTGTTTGTATGTGTTATATAACACGGAAGCTGCGGGTTAGTTATCTTCTCTGTACTGTGTGAAAATGGCAGGGGTGGATCGTCACCGTATTGCGGCTCTGTCTTCGAAAAATCAATAGTCTTTGCATCAAGCCTTGGAGGAGTACCTGTCTTAAGGCGACCCATATTAAGTCCAAGTTCTCTTAAGGAATCAGAAAGCCCTACTGATGGGAATTCTCCAGCCCTTCCAGCAGAAAAGTTCTCAAGACCAATATGTATCAACCCTTTTAAAAATGTGCCTGTTGTAACAATAACAGCTTTTGTTCCGTAAAAAATGCCAAGGGAGGTAAGAACTCCTTTGATTTTTACATCCTCGACAAGTATCTCCTCTACCAATGCCTGTTTTACATCAAGATTCTCCTGAGCTTCAATGACTCTTCGCATCTCAAGCCTGTATAAAACCCTGTCTGTCTGTGCACGCAGGGACCAGACTGCGGGCCCTTTACTCATGTTTAACATCCTGAACTGAATTCCTGTCTTGTCTGTTACCTTTGCCATTTCACCCCCGAGTGCATCAATCTCACGCACAAGATGACCTTTTGCAAGTCCTCCAATGGCAGGGTTGCATGACATCTGTGCAATCGTATCAAGGTTCATTGTGAAAAGGCATGTAGAGAAACCCGTACGGGCAGATGCGAGTGCAGCCTCACAGCCGGCATGTCCAGCGCCGATAACTATTACGTCATAATCACGGTCTTTGTACATAGTTTACTATAAAAGATTTCTTTGAGCTTATTCAATTTGATAAACTATTAGTATAATATAGGTGATAATTTGCCAGAAAACTTACCTCTGAGAAAGGAGCTTAAGGAAAAATTCATACGGGATCTAAACCCTTCGGAGAAACTCTTTTTCCTGAAAAAGGCGAGAGAGGCGATTACTTTAAAGGGATATCCGGCTTGCGAAGACCTGTTTAACTATTGTTATTTTCTTACTTTAAAGGAAAGATTTCGTAGTATAAGTACACAGGGTGGCGAAGGATATCTGAGATTCCTCGTTGTAGAAGGAACAAAGGATGTAGAGGTGGCAATAAAGTTGTATGAAGAGAGATTAGAAAAAAAGAAATTACTTAAACCTGACACAAAGGGCTATAAATTCATAGAATATTTCTCTTGAATGAAATGATAATGGCGACAAGCGGCACAAAGGAATATGAAACACCCTCCCTCAATCCCCTCCCATCAAGGGAAGGAAACACACCCCTACACCCCTCTCAAGAGGGGAAATACCCCTCTCACCTTGTGGGAGAGGGAGAGGGTGAGAGGGGTATTTTCGGAGCAAAGAAATAGGTTAAAATAATCTATGCGGTTGATTCTTTTTGATATCGATGGCACACTAATAGATTCAGGAGGAGCAGGAACTCGATCTCTTAATCTTGCATTCAAGAAAGTGTTTTCAATCGAAGATGCCCTTCATGGTATAAGCATGGCTGGAAAAACAGACACACAGATAATGAAGGAAGGGTTACTTAAACATGGCATCTCAACCGATGGGAACCTCAGTGCCGTTATAAAAAGTTATTTAAAACATCTTCAGAAGGAAATCAATAATGACAGGAAACATGTAAAGCCGGGTGTCAATGAGATATTAGAAAAATTGAGCCTTATTAGAGATGCAGCATTGGGACTTCTCACAGGGAACCTCGAATCTGGTGCAAGGATAAAACTCGAACCCTTTAAGCTCAACAGATATTTCCCGGCAGGCGCATTTGGCAGTGACGATGAAGACAGAAACAACCTTTTGCCTATTGCAATAAACAAATTCGAGGAATTATTTCAGAGAAAGATAGATATTGATGACTGCATAGTGATAGGGGATACACCTCGTGATGTGGAATGTGCCCACATTTATGGAGCAATGTGCATCGGTGTAGCTACTGGCCCGTATTCATTTGAATCACTTATAGAAGCCGGTGCTGATTATATAGTTAAAGATCTATCGTATATCGTATAGTGTTTTATCCGTAAGGCCGGAGGCGTTGCGGATAAAACAGGTTGAACTGAGCCATCGCTATGAATATAAAGTAACAGTAT
>PEUB01000140.1 GCA_002780895.1 Nitrospirae bacterium CG02_land_8_20_14_3_00_41_53 | reverse complement strand
TGCTTTCCGTACCAGGCTTCCCGATGGCTTGGCCAATCATCGCCATGTTTTATTACCTTAGACATTGTCCTTTAATCTCCTTTAATGCCTAACGACTGAAGTCAGCGGTGGCTGTAAGCCATCCGCTGGAGTGATTTGTTTGGCGATACCTTTTTCAGTGTTATTCTTTGCCGAATTCCTTCCACTTATCAGTTCCTGTTAAGGTTTCATTTTCTAATGTTGTCACAACTAAAGGGAGCCTGTACCGATTTTTGTAATTAAGCACTAATGTGGATTTTATGTCTCCGTAACTCTCGAGACACTGAGAATTATAGGGAGGAGATGTGTAATAGATTAACAGTTTCTCTGCCGTATCAATCATATCACCCCATGTATCATCATCTATTCTTTCAATTCCTCCCAACCTCCCCACAAAGATACGTACTGGTACACTTTCCCTCTCTATCCAGTACCGATGACTTGGAATTCTTTCTGCAAATGAATGGTCTCTAGCCTTTCCAATATAAAGTAAGCTGTCAGGTCCAAAAATATTATGATTGCCATAGATCTGATATATTCCGTAATCCCAGGCTTTATTCAACCTACTAATCTCATCCATTGTAAAAGGCCCTTCCCAAAGGATTTCGATACAATCAATTTGTTTTTTTATAGTATCTCCTTATTGATCCCTGTGCAATGGTCTCTATATCTTATTTTATTAGAGGTTCTGGACCTGTTTTAAACTGATGTGTAATTTTGATCACTCTACGTTCTGGTCCAAATAAAATTGCAATATGTCTACCATCACCACTTACAGGAGTGCCATAACTATACATCCATTGAAGCAAATATGTTCCGTTAGGATATTCACTCCTTGAGTTTGGTTCAGCTTTAAGTATGGCAATCACTTCTTCCTCAAGCATTCCTGGTTTTATTTTCTTAACATCATCATCACTAAAAATGTTTCCCATAGTGACACAAGACATGCAAGATATTAAAATTAGACCTATTACTATAAGTTTAAGTTCTTGTACTCTCATAGTCACTTTTTCCCATTATCGTCTAACGACCAAGCTAAGGGGCGCGGGGCAACTACGGCGCAACTGAAAAAGAATAACGGCTAAACCCGCGTCCTTCTTGAGCGCCTTGTTAGGTGTTTCAATTTATTTTGTCTTGTTCAAAAGTATTAACTTATATTGTTCTATCGAAATCATAGTCTGTCTGTACTCATTTTTTGCTTCTTCCATGTAATATTTCTTTGGCCGTTTATCGTAATGGTCATGAATAATCGGCCCAGTCCAAGGGACTTTTCCCCAAGATGATGGCCAGGTCCATTCTAATTTTATGTTTCCTGTCTTTATTACTCTTTCAATATTATCACGACGCACACCAAGTATTTCAATGAAATCAATCATTGATGGAATTGGAACAGGCCTGTAGTTCTTAATATATTCTTTCACATACCAACCATTGTTCCTATTTTTTGTATTTAAAAAGAATATGATTAGTTCATAATTATAATTTAGCCGTCCGGCTTCCGATGCGATTGCGGCCCATGTTGAACCTTTGGCATCGCTGTAATCGTGATGATGCCAAATACCATGATGTCTCATATCTTCAATAAGTTCAGGAGATGTATCTTCATGAGCAAGACTTGTTTCTGGATTGCTTGACTCACATGCAAGCAGAATTTCTTTGGCCACAGCAGGAATACCTCTAAAAGTTGAAGCCGCTAATTTGTCAGCAATAAGCGGGGAATATTTGATTACATCTTCTTTTGTGAGTTGATGCCACACGGGAAGGATTACCTTTTTCCCATGGTCTTCGCGTGCAACAAGAGCATCGAGTTCTTTTTGAGGCCATTCCTTAGAAAAAAAATTACGGCTTAATACAACAACACCATATTTAGATTTACTTAATCCATAATCAATTTTTCTTCTAAGGCTATCCCCTATTGTCAAGGTTAATTCATCATACCATACAGACAAACCAAGCTTTTTGAGTTCTTTGGCAAGAGGGCGAACGACCTCCTTCTTGTCTTCAGAAGCATGGCTTATAAAAATGTCCCACGTCATCGTCATTTATTATTTAAACCTAAAGATACGCTGACACGTCTGGGCAATCACATTTGAGTAAAATCCGACCGGGGTTATTCTCGGTCGGGTGTCGATCAATTTGGTTAGATGTCACACAAATCATAATCAGGTCTTTGATTTACGCCGAGCTTCTCTTCTTTCTTTTGCGAGTTGTAATCTTTTTGGTTCAGTATAAATGCGTTCTAGAAACACATAAGTAAAATCCAAAAGATCCTCAGCTTCTTCTTTAGTTAATGTCCCCTCATGAGCACCATCATTACCATCATCTTTTACGCATGATGATAGTTCTCGCAGAGTTTCAGGAAGTATTCTATTTTCAAACAACCATGGCAACCTTAGTCCTAAGTTTCGTCTCACCGTAGAATTAAGACCTTCTACTTCTCCCTCTGGTAGCATTGCCCTTGTGGTTAAATCAATACACAACCTAAACATAGTGCCAGCTGCATTGAAGCAGCCTATTGCCATACAGGCAGCACCTTCTCGAAAAACTCTGTCTAAATTATCTGGTATATATTCAGGTGGTTTTGAAATTGCAGTATCTTTAAGACTGATATAGCCCTCGATTGTCATGTATTAATTCACCGCTCTGGGAAGATTTGCTAAGCCTTTCTTAATCATGTCCTTATCATTAATATCTTTTTGACTAAGAACGAATGTTGTTGATTTATTACAACTACGGCAAACACAAAATGCCTCAAACCAATACTGCCAATCATATTTCACATATAGTGGAAGCTGATGCCAAAGATCAAAAGTCATTTCCTTTGCGCCGCACCGAGGACAATTAGCTACTAATTCTGACATTCATTATTCTCCTTATATTATCAACACCTAACGTATAGTGTTTTATCCGTAAGGCCGGAGGCGTTGCGGATAAAACAGGTTGAACTGAGCCATCGCCATGAATATAAAGTAACAGTATGGG
>PEUB01000151.1:1288-19156 GCA_002780895.1 Nitrospirae bacterium CG02_land_8_20_14_3_00_41_53 | reverse complement strand
ATAGATTGGGATTTTAAGAATTTTCAAACTCAATATTTAACCCACAGGTTTCATTCTTATCCTGCAAGATTTATCCCCCAAATTCCCAAGGCTTTTGTGAAGAACCCTGCGGTCTCTGCCGCAGGGTTCTTCACAAAAGAAAAAAATACTCTTTTACTTTTCAGCTCCTGTGAAGAGGTCTTTGAGTTTTTCTTTAAACGATTTTGCTACCTCATCTCCGTTTATGAGTGCAAATTCTTCAAGGAGCTCTTTCTGCTTCTGGGTTAGTTTCTTTGGTACATCAATATACACCTTTAAAATCTGGTCTCCCCTGCCGTGGCTACCGAGTCTCTGGATACCTTTCCCTTTCAGATAGAATATCCTGCCTGAAGGTGTTCCCGGGGGAATTTTGATTTTAGATGTCCCGTCGAGGGTTGGAACCTCGATCTCGGCTCCAAGGGCTGCCTGGGGAAATGACAAAGGAACTTCGCAATACAGATCATTTCCATCCCTCTTGAAGAATAGATGCTCTTCAACATTGAGGATAATATACAGGTCACCTGGGGGACCGCCGTAAAAGCCCAGTTCACCCTCATTGGAGATTCTAAGCCTTGACCCTGTGTCCACACCTGCAGGTATCTTTATATTTATGCTTTTAGACTTTTTGACCTTGCCTTGCCCCTTACAAGACTTGCACGGGTTTGTAATAATCCTTCCTGCACCGCCACACCTTCCACATGTTTTGGCTATGCTAAAAAATCCTTGTTGAAACCTTACCTGCCCTGTACCTTTACAATTCGGGCATGTAACAGGCGCGCTCCCAGGGGCTGAGCCTGTTCCAGCGCATTCATGACAGTTTTCCCATTTCGGCACTTCAATAGTCTTTTCTGTACCGAAAGCTGTCTCCATGAGTGTTATATCAAGATCATATCTTAGGTCATTGCCCTTCGTCGGTCTTGGCCTGCGGCGGCCTGTAAATGAACCAAAGAAATCTCCAAAGATGTCTTCAAACACATCGCCAAAACCTGTACCAAATGGGCTAAAGCCAGCCCCTACCCCTTCTGCTGTTCCGAACCTGTCATAATTAGCCCGTTTTTCTGGATCAATAAGACAGGAATAAGCCTCATTTATCTCTTTGAATTTTTCTTCTGCCTCTTTGTTTTCCGGATTTCTGTCAGGATGGAATTTTAAAGCAAGCTGTCTGAACGCCTTTTTTATATCAGCTTCAGCTGCATCTCGATGTACACCTAGTATTCCATAATAATCTTTCATATTGAGCCTCTTGCAAAAGTCCCAAAATTGTCACCCTGAATGAAGTGAAGGGTCTCGTATTTCATTGATAACATGAGATTCTTCGTTTCGCTCAGAATGACAGATTCGGTTGTTTTCATACTTTTGCAATTGCCTAATATTGTATTTATTATAAACAAGTTGAAAGAATATGTAGATATTTTACAGAGTTTCCAGTTGCAAACAGAAGGCCGAGGTAGTAAATCCCTGAATCTGTCAGGAACAATTTTGTCATTCCGCACTTGATGCGGAATCCAGGGTTTCCCGTGAAAACGGGGATATAGTTCCTTTTCCTTTCTGGTTTCCTGCCTTCGCAGGAATGATAAAATTATTTCTTGTCCTTATCAACATCCTCAAATTCAGCTTCTACAACTTCTTCTTCAGGGCCTTTCGCGCCTGCAGCTCCTGCCCCTGATGGTCCGGCACCGGCGCCAGCCTGTGCACCTGCGCCCTTATATAAATGCTCTGCCAGCTTGTGTGATTTCGTCATCAGATTTTCTGTTGCTGATTTTATCTCAGAGACTTCATTGCTTGTGTCTTTTGCTTTTTTGCATCTTTCAATGGCTTCTTCAATGTCTTTTTTTTCAGATTCGGTCAGCTTATCACCATAATCCTTTAGAGATTTCTCAACAGTATAGATGAGTGTATCAGCTTCATTCCTCGACTCAGCGAGCTGTTTCTTCCTTTTATCATCTTCTGAATGTGACTCAGCGTCACGCATCATCTTTTTTATCTCTTCATCATTAAGACCACTTGATGCGGTTATTCTTATTGATTGCTCTTTACCTGTGCCGAGGTCTTTAGCCGAGACATGAAGTATCCCATTTGCATCGATGTCAAATGTTACTTCAACCTGCGGTATTCCTCTCGGCGCTGGTGGTATTCCTATAAGTTCGAAATTGCCAAGGAGCTTGGTGTCAGCAGCCATTTCCCTCTCTCCCTGACAAATCTTGATTGAAACAGCAGGCTGATTATCAGTTGCTGTCGAGAATATCTGGCTCTTCTTTGTTGGGATGGTAGTATTTCTCTCAATTATTTTTGTAAAGATTCCGCCGAGGGTCTCTATGCCAAGGGACAATGGAGTAACATCGAGCAAAAGAACCTCCTTAACGTCCCCTTTGAGCACTGCTGCCTGTATTGCTGCTCCTACACCAACTACCTCATCAGGGTTTACAGTCTTATTAGGCTCTTTGCCAAAAAAACCCTGCACTGTCTGCTGAACCTTTGGCGTCCTGGTCTGGCCGCCTACAAGCAGGACTTCATCTATGTTTGATGAAGAGAGATTTGCATCAGATAAGGCATTTTTGCACGGGCCTGTAGTGTTTTCGATGAGGTCCCCAACAAGCTGTTCAAGCTTTGCCCTCGACAGCTTCATGAGCAGATGTTTTGGCCCTGTTGCATCAGCCGTTATAAACGGAAGGTTTATATCTGTCTCCATCGCTGTCGAAAGCTCTATCTTAGCCTTTTCAGCAGCTTCTTTCAGCCTTTGCAATGCCATCCTGTCATTTTTAAGGTCTATACCCTGGTCCTTCTTAAACTCTTCAACCATCCAGTCTATAACCCTGAGATCAAAGTCATCCCCACCCAAATAGGTATTGCCGTTTGTTGATTTTACCTCTATAACACCTTCTCCAATCTCTAAGATTGATATATCGAATGTCCCACCGCCAAGGTCATAAACTGCGATCTTTTCCTCTTTCTTTTTATCCATACCATAAGAGAGCGATGCGGCTGTTGGTTCGTTTATTATCCTCAGGACATTAAGTCCTGCAATCCTTCCAGCGTCCTTTGTAGCCTGCCTCTGGCTATCGTCAAAATAGGCAGGTACAGTGACAACCGCATCCGATACCGGTTCACCGAGATAATCCTCGGCAGCCTGTTTGAGTTTTTGAAGAATCATTGCCGAGATCTCCGGGGGAGAATAACGTTTACCCCTTATCTCCACATGGGCATCACCGTTAGAGGCTTCAACAATCTTATAAGGGAGCCTTTTCCTTGCATGCTCTACCTCTGGCGTATTATATTTCCTTCCCATAAGCCTCTTTATGGAAAATATTGTGTTTTCAGGATTTGTTATAGACTGCCTTTTTGCAATCTGTCCTACAAGTCTTTCTCCCTTTTCTGTAAAGGCCACAACTGATGGAGTTGTTCTGGTCCCTTCCTGGTTTGGAATTACTACCGGCTCTCCGGCCTGAACAACTGCTACAACAGAGTTTGTGGTTCCGAGATCAATTCCAATTGCCTTCCCCATATTAAGATTCCTCCTCTATAATTTTGTTTACCTTTATTTCTTCTTCTCTCTTTTCTTTTTCCTGACTCTCGACTGGTTTTTTCGATACCGCAACAAGAGACGGCCTCAACACCTTATCTCTTAACATATATCCCTTCCTGAACTCCTCCACAACTATCTTTTCATCAATATCATCACGTTCAATCTGTGTCATAGCATGATGTACTAAAGGGTCAAAGGGTTTGCCGTTTGCCTCTATTGCAACCAGTCCGAATTTTTCAAGTGTTTTCTGAAGTTCTTTTAGTGTAATTTCCACTCCTTGCACAAGTCCTGATGAAACGTTGTTCGAAGCATGCCTTAACGCCATCTCAAGGTTATCAATAACAGGCAACAGCTCATAAAGAAGACTTTCATTGTCATATCTTACGAGTTCTTCTTTATCCTTATTAACCCTTTTTTTATAATTTTCAAATTCAGCATAAAGTCTTAAATATTTGTCATTTATCTCCTTAAGCTCAGCAGACAGTCGCTCTTTTTCATCAATAAGCACTTTTTCAGCAACTTCGCTGCCTTCTGCTTTAGTTTCTTCATTATTAGAGATTAGTTGATTTTCGCTTATCTCACGTTCTTGCAACGTCTACCTACCTGCCTGAAAGCATTTTTGTAATAAATTTTGCCGTATTATCAACTATGTAGATCGCCTTTTCATAATTCATCCTTGTAGGTCCTATTATCCCGACAACACCGATCGGCCTGTATCCTTCCTTACATGTAGAGACCACAACGCTTAATTTTTTCATCTCATCCATTGAATTCTCCGATCCGATAATTATCTGAAGACCGTCAAACTCTGATAGACTATCGAGTAACTCGATTATAGTATGCTTGTCCTCTATAGCCCTTGATAACTCTCTTATTTTCTTAAGATCAGCGAAATCCGGCAAATCAAATACCTCTGAAAGCCCAGATACAAACAGGTCATTATGGGAAAAAGAAAGTGCCTCCCGGCATATCTTCATTGCCCTTGATATAAGGGTATCACATCTGATCTTCTCTTTTGACATCTCCTTTATAACCTTAAATCGTATCTCATCAAACGTATGTCCAGAGAATTCAGAGTTAAGGTAACCAGTAATCCTGTTGAGATCCTTCTGGGAAATCTCAGAATCAAGTGATACAACCTTGTTTTTTATCAGTCCTTCATCTGTAAATAATATTGCAGCTATTTTATCAGCCCTGTATTTAAGAAGTTCAATCCTTTTCAGGGTTGTCATGTCAAGCCTTGGAGACATCGCAACCCCAAGGTAGTGGGACAACTTAGAGAGAGTTCTCGTTGTCTCACCAAGGAATACATCTATGTTATTCCTTAATGCCTCAAGTCTTTTATATATCTCCTGCAGGATCTCCATGTTTGTATAATAATCTTTTTCGGCCACAAGTAAATCCACATAAAATCTGTACCCTCTGTCCGTTGGCACTCTCCCTGCCGATGTATGGGGTTGTGCGAGAAATCCCATATCTTCAAGGTCTGCCATTATATTCCTTATAGTAGCTGGGGAAAGTCCAAAAGAATATCTTTTCGTTACAAGCATTGATCCCACAGGATCAGGGAAATTAATATAACTCTGGACAACTGCGCAAAGGACTTTTTTACTTCTTTCTTCCATCATTTGCATGTTTAGCACTCTCAATGGTTAAGTGCTAATAATCTAACAATTAACCGCTTAATGTGTCAAGTGTACTTCAACCTAAATTCTACTTGCTAATTTCATTCCAGAGAATACTGCGATTCCTACCACTCCTCTTTGCTTGATACAACGCCTTGTCAGCCTTTTCGATAAGCTCCTCTTTTCTTTTAATGCCTTTTGTGTAAGTGGATATCCCAATGCTTATTGTAACGTTAAAGGTGCTTTTCTCTTCAGAAAATGTTTTATTCATCACAGCTTTTCTCAATCGTTCCGCCATGTTCATTGCACCGCGCTCATCTGTCCCTATAAGGATTACTGCAAGCTCCTCACCGCCATATCTGGCTGAGATGTCTATGTTTCTTATGGTTCCTCTGATCTTATCAGCAACTCCTTTAAGAACCACGTCCCCTACCGGATGCCCATAAGTATCATTTACCTGTTTGAAATGGTCTATATCTATAATGAGTATTGAAAGTGGCTCTGAGAATCTGTTAATGCGGCTAAATTCCAGTGAGAGTCTTTCCTGAAAGTGCCTGTGGTTGAAAAGTCCTGTAAGCCCATCTGTTATGGCCAACCTCTCTATTTCTGCATGAAACCTTGCATTTGCAATAGATGTTGACGCCTGATTCCCAAGAACCTCTAAGAGTTCGGTCTGGTAAGGGCTTAGTGCATTTATCTTCTCTGAAAGTAGTGCAAGTATTCCCAATAGTTCCTTCTCGTAAAGCAGCGGTAGTACAAAAACAGAGCCTACATTATCTGTCTTAAAAGGCATAATCGGAGAGCGATAGTGCCTGACATCGGAAAGATAGAATGGCTCTTTATTTTTCACTATCATATCGAGTAATGTGCTTTTAAAACTGGAAATCTTCTTTTCACGGGGCAGCAGCCCTTTGTGATGCAATATCTCGAATTCCTGCCCTTTTGCTATAAAGAAGACTATTTCTGATGGTGCAATCCTGTATGCACCATCTGTCAAGCTTTGTGCAATAACATCCATATTTAATGATGACAGCAGTTTTGAACTCTCTTCATGCAGAACCTTTAAAGTGGTATGAGAACGATATATTTGCGGATAGATACGTTCTCTCTGGAGTATCCTCATGAGCTGTTTTGAAAACATTTGAAGTATATCACTATCAGCACTGCTGAATGCATGAAACCTTGCGCTGTCAGCGGTTATAACGCCGAGTGGGAAGTTACCATCCATAACAGGCACTGCAACTAAAGAAGAAATCTTATCTTTCTTTAAATAGCCGACTTCAAGTTTCTTTTCACTTATATCGGATAAAATAAGAGGTTTTTTCTCTCTAATGCAGAGATATATAACGCCACCATCTGAAGGTATGATCCCCCCTGATTCCTCTGTAGAACATCTAAAACTCAGGCTGCTGCCTGAACTCATAAAAAGATTTACAGAATCTGCGAATATTATATTTTTTGCTGCCATAAGAAGTTCTTTAATTTCTTCATCAGGTTTAAACATTGATTCGAAGTAATAAGATATAACCTTTTCATTATTAAAAGATTTTATTTCATCTGATCCCTCTTTCCTCGGCGAGTCGCCTATGGCGACCATCCCCCCTTTACTAAAGGGGGATTCGGGGAGATTATTTTTGTTGCCATACAACATGTTTGTTTTTTTCATTTTGTCTTTAAGGAACAAAGACATGCCTGCAGTCACAGCGAGGGACAAGATAAATGTTATTTCTTCGATAATTTTTTCTCCGTTCATAAAATTAACCAGCTCAAGAAATGGGATTAATAGCAATAAAAAGATTATGGTTTTTAGTCCATAGAATACTGTTATGAATACCATAAATGGGAAATAGGCCATTCTAAGCCATGGTATGGTAAATGCCTGGACTGAGCCCTCAATAAGTAGTGCGAGAGAAAAAAGAAATTCTATGGAATACTTTTTTTCTTTTCTTAAGATATGCAAGACTGCATATATAGAAATCGTAGCTGAGCTAAAGAGAAACCATAGACCTGTTTGCTTTAAAGGAAATTCTAAAAACAGTCCAAGACAGGTGACAAAAAGAAGGAGAAACGGGAGCCCCCTTTTTATCCAGAGGCCCTGCCTCTTTTTACCTCCTCTTCCCTGAAGAATTTTTTGTACAGGATTTCCCACTCAGAACTTCCCTCGACTATCTTTCTTGAAAATGACTGGAGTTTCCTCCTGACAACTGAATCGATCTCTTCACCTATCTTCAGTTCTGATATGACTGCCCTTTTAATCTCAGCTCTTACCTTACCTTCTTCCTCGATCACTTCAATAAGTTTCTTCCCTATAAGCCCTTTGAGGATTACATGGCTCAGGTGGAGAATCTTATCATCAGTTAGCATCATAATACGAGGTTTCTTTCCCTCGCCAGTTTTTGCTTTGTAAGCTCAAAAAGCCTCCTGTAATCCAGGCGGCCCTGCTCTATTTCAGAGGCGTGAATCTTTAACAGCTCCCTGACCTCTTCATTGAGCCTATCCTCTATAGTAAGTTCATTCAGGATGAGTTCTTCTGTTTCTAATAGGAGTTTTTTGATAGATATGGCCGGCTTAATAAGTTCCTTTGATATAATATTGTCTACTATCTTTTTTGCTAAGAGAGGAACCCATGCCTTCGGGATCCTCATCCTACTTTTCTGCAAAGGCAAGCAACGCTATGCTCCTTGCCCGCTTTATAGACTCGGTCAGTTCTCTTTGATGCCTTGCACAGTTACCTGTCATCCTCCTGGGAAGAATCTTTCCTCGTTCGGTAAGATAGCTCTTGAGAACCTTGATATTTTTATAATCGATATACTCTACCTTTTCCGAACAAAACCTGCAAAACCTTTTTCTCTGAAATCTTTTCTGTTGCAAATTAACTCCCTTCTCCCTTAATCCCCCCTCCCCCCTTTAATAAAGGGGGGGAGGGGGGGATTATTTTATTTTCTTTTGTGTTAACATTCAAAAAATTGTTATATTTTCCCTCTCTCAAAATGGTTCTAAATCAGTAGTTTCCTCAGGTGGAACGATATCGCCCTCTCCGCCTGAGGTGTCCGTTTCAGCGGACTGGCTGCTTCTCCTTCTTGAAAGAAATCTTACGGATTGTGCAATAACCTCAAACTTACTCCTCTGCTGCCCGTTAGATTCCCACCTTCGTTCCTGAAGTCTGCCTTCTACAAGTACAGAGCTACCCTTATTAAGATATTTGCTACAAGATTCTGCCTGTTTCCCGAAAACTACATTGTCTATAAACATTGTCTCCTGTTTTGCCTCGTCAGACTGTTTATACCTGTAGTTCACTGCAAGCCTGAGAGTTGCCACAGGTGTCCCCTGCGGGGTGTATCTTAACTCAGGATCCTTTGTAAGGTTGCCTATGAGTATTATTTTGTTGTACATCTAAACCTCAATTTTTTGCTCTGTACGCTCTGAAGCAGCTTCAAATTTTTCAAGATCATGCACCTGTTTAATGCCGAGCTTTATAATTAGATACTTCAATACAGCGTCAAAGACTTTATAGAATTCCTCTATCTTTTTTATTGTTGCAGGTGGTGTCTTATAGAACAAAAGTACATACAAACCCTTTTTCTGTTTTTTAATCTCATAAGCGAGTTTTTTCCTCCCCCAGATGTCTACCTTAAGTACCTCGCCCCCGTGGCCTGCAATAAGTTCTTTAATCTTTGTAACGGCTGCCTCGGCTTCTTCATCAGCAAGGGCTGAATCAAGGATAATAATATTTTCATATATATTCATTCAAAATATCTCCTTAAAATTATTTTCAGACCTTTCTAAAGAAAGGGTAAGAATTCTTATTTATATAACATAGCAAATAGAATAAAATCAACCTAAGAATTCTGGCCTTTACCAGAATACTGGTTTATAATATCTTGAAATGCCGTTGTTTGCATCTATCGATATAGGGTCTAACACTCTTAGACTTCTGATTGGTGAGGTTAAAAACAGCAGAATAGCTGATATATGCTATGAACGGAAGATAACGCGGTTAGGCACCGGGGTTAATCAGACTGGAAGACTTCAGGATAAAAATATTGAAGTCTCATTAGCAGTACTCAGGGAATTCTCTTCTATTATTTCAAGACATGGGGTTGAGTATGTCAGGGCAGTTGCTACAAGTGCCTTACGTGAGGCATCAAACTCAGCTATTTTTATAAAAAAGGTGTTTGCTGATACAGGTATCTCGATAGATGTTATTTCAGGTAAAAAAGAAGCGGAGCTTATACTTAAGGGTATCCTTTCATCACTTTCTGAATTGCGGTCATTCACTCTGAATGTGTCGAAGAATCAATCATTATTCATAGTTGATATAGGGGGTGGAAGTACCGAATGGATTTTCTATAAAGATAAACATCAGGCAGCTGCGACTCGATCCCAAGTTGATATAGGAAGTATCCCTGTCGGCGTTATAAAGCTTGCCGGGGGTTTTATTAAAACTGATCCTGTCTCAGAGGCTGATACTAAAAAATTGAACAATAAAATTGTCTCATTTTTAAACGATCTAAAAAACAGGATTGGACACCGTATAGACAGGCGAACAAAATTTATTGGAACTGCTGGCACTTTTACAACTATTGCCTCTATTGACCTTGGACTTGAAGCTTATTCAAGAGAAAAAATACATCTCCATAGATTACCTCTGAAGAGATTGCAGGATATATGCAAAAAACTGTTATCTCTTTCATTAAAGGAAAGAAAAAACGTCAGAGGTCTAGAACCTGAGAGGGCAGACTTGATTATACCAGGCATACTATTTACAATTAAGATGATGGATATTTTTAAGTTTAAAGAATTAACTGTAAGCGATTACGGCCTTCTTGAAGGAGCGCTTTTGGATATTTTATCGGAGATCCACTGCGGCGGAAAGGAGATTGATGGAAAAGATATTCCAGAGACCAGCAAGCCTTAAACCGGTTCCTTTCAGATACTGTCCCGGCTGCGGACATAGTCTTATACACAGGCTGATCGCAGAGTGCATTGACAATTTAGGCATCAGGGAAAAGGTGGTAGGGATTGCTCCGGTTGGATGCGCTGTATTTGCCTATGACTATTTTAATTTCGACATGCTTGAGGTTGCACATGGCAGACCGCCTGCAGCAGCAACCGGCTATAAACGTGTAATGCCTGATAGGATAATTTTTTCTTACCAGGGAGACGGCGACCTCGCCGCAATCGGGACAGCCGAGATAATTCACGCTGCTAATAGAGGAGAAAATATATCCGTATTTTTTGTCAATAACGCAACATACGGAATGACCGGAGGCCAGATGGCACCTACGACACTCCTCGGCCAGAAGACAACTACAACGCCTTTCGGGAGAAACAACGAAACAGCAGGTTATCCCCTGCGGGTAGCAGAACTCCTATCAACAATTGAGGGTGCTTCTTATATCGTCAGGACTTCTGTGGATTCATACAAAAATATAATAGGTACAAAAAAGGCCATAGAAAAATCATTTAGATATCAGATAGAAGGAAAAGGTTTCAGTCTTGTTGAGATATTATCTCCATGTCCTGTTAACTGGAAACTTTCACCCATAGATTCATTAACGTGGATTCAAACCGAGATGGTATCTGTATATCCACTCGGGACATTTAAAGATAAAATTAAGGAGATCGAATAACTGGAACACAGGATAATAATTGGAGGATTTGGTGGCCAGGGCATACTGTTTTTAGGGAAGATACTTGCATATGCAGGTATGCTTGAAGGCAAGGAGGTAACATGGTTTCCGTCTTACGGGGCAGAGATGAGAGGAGGAACTACAAACTGTACAGTGATTATATCGGATGAGTTGATAGGCTCTCCTGTTGTCACAAATCCGGATATACTTATCTTGATGAGTGATGCATCGCTTACCAAATTCCAGCCAAGGCTTAAACAGAACGGACTGCTCACATTCGATTTATCTCTTATCAAAGAGCCTGCGTTGCGAGCAGATATTGAAGCTGTAGGAGTTCCTGCAACAGAGATATCAAGCAAGATTGGTAACACAAAATCTGCCAATATGGTATTGCTCGGAGCAGTTATTGCAAAGACCAAACTACTGAAGGAAACTTCTGTGTTTGAGGCTATTGAGAGTTCGATGCCGGCCAGAAAAAAGAAAAACATTGAAATTAATAAAAAGGCTATTATTGAAGGGATAAGATACATTGAAGATAAGAAAGGCTAAGATATCTGATCTAAAGCAGGTTCATAAACTTGTAAATGATTTTGCAAGAAAGGATGAGATGATTCCCAGATCCCTCAATGAACTCTATGAAACCCTTAGAGATTTCGTTATATGCGAAGACAATGGAAATGTATGCGGCGTATGTGCACTGCACATAATGTGGGAAGACCTTGCAGAGATACGCTCGCTTGCAGTAGATAAGAAATATCAGAAAAAAGGTATAGGTAAAAACCTTGTTAAACAATGCCTCAAAGAGGCAAAGACGTTAGGCATAAAAAGGATTTTTGCTTTGGCATACCATCCGGAATTTTTTAAAAAGTTAGGGTTTGTTGATATTGACAAATCAAGCCTGCCGCAGAAGATATGGGGAGACTGCTTACGATGCCATAAGTTCCCGGAATGTGATGAGCATGCAGTTATTATAAATCTGTAAGGCTCAAGGGACAATACTTCTGTAAAAACAGGTTCTGTGTCCTGTATGACAAGCACCGGGGCCGTGTTGAATCACCTTAACAAGCAGAGTATCTTCATCACAGTCATACAATATCTCTCTGACCTCCTGAACATGGCCTGATGTCTCTCCTTTCTTCCAGTATTTCTGCCTCGAACGCGACCAGAAATGCGTAAACCCTGTCTCAAGTGTCATTTCAAGCGACTTCCTGTTCATATAGGCCATCATCAAAACATCACCGTTTTCGGCGTCCTGTATGATAGCAGGTATCAATCCTTTATCGTCATATTTAAGTTCAGGTAACATAGTGTTTATTTTCCCCTCCTTTTCTAAATAAATTATAGTCAAATTAAAATTTTTCCTCTATAGAGATCAAAGAATGTATCAGTTATTAAGCTCCCAGCAGCCGTTGCTGCAAAAGGTCTTCGCAGTTGCGCCGTCCGTCAAGCACAGCGTGAATGAAAACGGTTTTTCCCCTGATTTCATATATGATACAATTCTGAATATTGCTTATATCCATTAGAATTTGAAACTAAAAATCAAATATCGCTCTGAGTTTGTTTAATACTTCTGAAAGCTCATCATCTGAAATTCTTCCTTTCTTCTTCGCGCCTCGCGCTTTCCAGTCAAGACTTTTCACTTGGTCCGAAAGAATAACACCGCTAACTTTCGGATTATCTCTAATCTGGACTTCAAAAGGATAGTCTTTAACCTGATTTGTTATGGGACAGCAGAGCATCAGACCCACTTTTTCGTTGTATGCGGCGGGTGAAAGGACAAGGACAGGGCGAAACCCTGCCTGTTCATGACCAGTCTGTGGATCAAGGTTAATCCATACTACATCTCCTCTCTCAGGTATATAACCCATTAAAGCGCTTCCTTGCCAACCGGTCGCCCGGTGTCAAATTCGGAATGAATGTTGTTCTTTGTTACTCCGGCAAGAAGCTTATCAAGGGAATACCCTTTTCTGGCAGGGGTTATAATAATCTCCCCGTCTCTGCGAACAATCTCAATGTTTGTATTTTCTTCAATCCCACATTCCTTGCTGAGCACACTCGGGATCCTTACTGCAAGACTGTTTCCCCATTTTAATGCTTTTGTCAACATTGTCATCCTCCTGTTTGCTGTAATAAAATAAGTATAAACAATGTAGATACGTATGTCAATATTCTCAGCGACAAGGGATGTGGAAATTTTTTGTGGGCTGTGGAATTGAGAATGGTTGCAGCCTTTGACAAAGTCAGCAAGGCGATTAGCTATTAGATCTTCACCTCTTGTTATGCAGCCTTATTTTCTTAAGTCACGCTTCAGTGTCTTCAGATGCTTTTTTAGCATCTTTATGCTCACATGTTCGCCCTCAAATGCCATCGATGCCCTCACTTGCTCCGGAATGCTTTCCCAATATGCTTTTTTTAGTGCGTCTATATCCTCGTGGCTTTTCCGCCACTTTTCAAGATTTTTCTGAGCCTTCTTTATCTCTGCCTTTGTCATCATGATTTTCCTACGGTTTATTCTGCCATTTACGAGCAAGTCTGGCAACATCTTCGAGTTCTTGCCGATAAATCCTTATCCCCTCATCAACCCTCTTCTAATATTTAATTCCTATCTCTTTAAAAAAATCTATCAACTCAAGGCATTTCAATCCAAACATGGAAGATATTACCGGAATTCTATTTTGTGTATTTTTCTCATCCGCAACGATGATGGCTTCCTCACAAATACCGAGAGCTATCACCCACGGATCAGCCCACTTTGGTTTATTAATCTCATTTTCCCAATAGTTTTTATCATACTTCGTTTTGACTTCCTGGAGTTTTTGAATTTGATATTCATCTATATCCTTGAATATCTCCTTGTTACTTTTACACCAATCATAGATTTTATCTTTTCCAATTTCGATCTCGCCATAGACTTCCAGGGGTGCTATCAATTCTCCATTGGTTACCATGCTTTCCAATTTGCTCCAAATTGATGGGAATACATCTCTCCGGAAAGGCTTGAGATTTATTAAAGAGCTTGTATCAATGCAATATACTTTTTTCGGGAATAATTCCGGTACTCGGGGCATTCTAAATTACCGCTCGACAAATTTTTCCGTATATTTTGCTTTCAAACTTAAGATATCCATTACCTCAGAATAGGAAATTTTACCGGACCGATAAGCATTAGCCGCCTCTCTTACAACTAAATTTCCAACGCGATTCTGAAATACTTTATCCCAATCTCTGCGGCCAAATTGTTTTCCTTTTATTTTCTTTTCACCCTCCTTCTTGAAGTCTTCATATCTTTCCTTGTGGATATACCCTAACCAGAGAAGTCTAAGCATAATCACCTGTTTGCTCACACCATAAATCTCGGAAAGCTCTGAAATTGTGCTTTCATCCAATTGCGTAAATTTCCTATACTCTTCTTTTAAGTCATCTAAAGGGACAAGAAATTCTGCTGAAAACAAATTACAGCTTACTTCTATGTCTCCGTCCTTTTGCTCAATCTCGATTGAGCATATACCGGAGGTTCTTTTCAGTAGGTGATATACTTCGTGGAAAAGAGAAAATAATTTTATCGATGGCTTGTCTTCCTCATTTAAAACAACGATAGAGATATCGGCAGAAACACTAAAGCCTCGAACGTCTTCAGCCTTTAGAGGCAATTCTATGATTGATATTAAAAATGTTTCTTCCAATACCTTTTTGTAATACGTTAAAAGTTCTTCCGGTTTCTTCCCTTTCAACAGAACGACTTTCAATAATTTTCTGAATTCCCGCACTAATTCATCAGGGTTTAATGTCTCCGGGAAATCCGGGAGCTGACTTCTTTTGTCTGTCAATTCAGCCAATTTATTAGCAATGTAATGCGCCCTTCTTTCAGCTATATACACCTGTGGGGTCAATCTTCTTTCACGATTTATTCTGTAGTCAGTCAGTGCAGGCATTGCAGGGAGTGTGTCCGTAAAAAATGCAGCAAGGGAACGGTGATAAATACCAGCCAATTTTTTTATCTGAGTCAAAGTGAATGAGGCAACCCCCTTTTCTGCTTCTTGCACTTTAGTAGCAGTGGTCTTAATTTTTTTTGCTATCTCCTCAACCGTATATCCAGAACTTTCGCGGAGTGTTTTCAGCACATTAGGATTAATTTTTATTTCCGGACTTTTTATCATTTATTTATCTCCTTCTATATCTTTATCTCAATCTACCCTCTACCAGCCGGATGATGTGTCTGCCTCCCCTTTTTATCCCTTTTTTATTCTTCATTTGAGACAGAGCTTTGCACTCTCATCTCTTCCAACGACCGAATGACTGCCTCTCTAATCGATGTAGATTCGCATTCGTCGAGAAGCCTTCTCCAATGGGAATCAAGGCTGCCTTGTTGGTTAGGCGGGGGGTTAAGAAAATTATCAGTATCAGCGAATTTTTCGAAGCAATCAATTTGGGCGCGGTCCTTATTCGTCAATATGTACTTGCTATCTTTCGACAAGAGACTTTTAACGAGAAGTGGAAAAGCAATCGTGCCAAGCACCAAATGTTCAAGTGGTTTCCACATAGCGGGTTGCTGTGTGTTCAGCCCGCCGTGTGCGAAGTCCCCTCGAATCCGATAGAACTCTCGCATCCATTCATAGCAGAGCGACTGTCCTTTAGCAGGCCATTTGTCCGAGCGGCGGTTTGCATTAGATGCCGGCAAAGAATCCTTGGGCACCATGGTCTGAGCCAACTTACTGGACACATCTTCAGCTTTGGGTTTGGCTCCTAAAAGATGCTCAAATGCACTACACAGCAAAACCCACTCCATCTGGTAACGGATACTGTCATTATCCGTATTCGCTTGATTGAAACAAGAAATGGCATTCTGCCATCTTACTAATTTGTCGCTGTTAGTTTGTGCACGATGGGCCACAAGAGCTTTTAAGAGCTCCTCGTCCAGTGATACATTTTCAATGGCATGACAGTGCACAGGTACGGTAATAGCAATGTCACCAATTGGCCACACGCTCAGAGTTCGCCCCTCTCGCCGTCGAATTGTAAGGGCGGTGAAGTCCGCTTTGGTGAACTTCTGGATATAAAGAGTGAAGCAATCGCTATTACAGTAAGGACCAAGGGAATTGAAGTATTCACGTTTGGCAAGCCCACAGAAACAGGCGACAGCCGCAAGCTCGTGGACGGTTTCAACTTCGTCTTCATTCAAGTCATCTATTAACGACTTGCTTGCGTAACTGATAAGAGTAGCTCTATCAACAGGCTTTCCCTCTATGGTCTTATATGCAGCCATTACCGTGTTAACGCTACATTGGGCGGCATCATCAAGGCCATTGATAGTACCGTGGCGGTTTAAAGGTAGAATATCTATGTCTCCCACCTTATAGGCTCTGTCAATCCTACACCAAGGCATGAACACCAGCATAGACATTGGGCTACTCACTCCCCCTTTGGTGCTACGTAAACTGGCTTTTTTCGGAAAATTTCTTCTATTTCCGCCATTTCTTTATGAGAAATTTTATGTTCTGCATTTGCATTATAGTTCATCCTGCTGCCAATAATCTCACCGCTGCTACCATCGAAAATCACAGTCCCCCCAAGTTTACGAGGAGCGGAAATGATTTTATCAGAGTTTACAGAATACCATTCTTCATCAAGTCCTAAACGCCTAAATTCCACTTCAAACCATTTCAAAAAAGAGCTATTGTCTCTCGGCTGATCTGCAAACAATTCATCGAATGCCCAACCTATGCCGGGGCTATAAGATAAAGGCGAGATAGCATCTCCAATGAAAAGCAATAAAATGTTTGGTTCATCAGGCACCATCTGGCTTTTGTCTGTATCTAATTTCTCATCAGCAATTTTATCGTAAACCTTTCTATACACTCTGAATTCGTCATAATATGGACTTGGCCCTTTTGAGTTAGGAGGATCATATTTCCCTGGTCTGCTGAGTACGATATCAGGGTCTTTCTTAAGGTGCTCTTTAAAGGAGTTATACACATCATAATCCTCTTGAGAAGATGAGAGTATCGTGACTTCAAAATTAATCCATCTGTTATAGAGAAGAACTAAAACATCGAGGTTTCTTCCATTGGGTAATTCTTTGTCTAATATAACAGACCCTTTCGCAAATCGTTTCAACAATACCGCTTTTATAAAAACTTCAAAAAAAGCACTATCCCAGTCACGTGGTCTTTTCTCAGAAGCTTTTAGAAAACCGATTAAATTATTAAAGGATTCAGGTGAAGAATTATTCTTAATGAGTAAGATGTCTTCTTCAAGTGCTTGTACGGTGTTCACGTCATTGCGATATACAAATAGCAATAAAGGTGGATAGGTTGCATATTTTAATTCATTAATGGGCACCCTACGAATTCTTGATTCGATCTCACACAAGATATCATCCGTTAATGCCAACTTAATAGCGTTTTCCGTCGGGAGTGAATCACGTTTCTCCCGTACATTGTTTAGCATTTCAGTAAAAACAGTCTTATCCTCCACTTTGTCCTTTCAAGGCGGTTCTTGATGAGTTCGCAGACAGCCAGTAGACTTCGTTGTGACATTTGTAAGATTTCATCCATTCCCCTCCACAATCTCAATCTCCTCAGATGTAAGATTGTAGAGTTTATAAACAATCTGATCTATAAGATTATCAGTGGCATCAATTTTATCTTTTAATGGGTTAAGCACTGACATGCTTTCGTTTAAATGTTTTTCTAATGATTCCTGAAATTTACGGTTTGTTGGATCAATAGAGAATTTTGTTTTATTTCTCTTTAAGACAGAAAGAAGTAATAAAAGATCGCCTTCGTGGTAATTCTTAAGAATAGTTTTACCAATAAGCTCATCAATATTGCAGCCGATCTCACGCTCAAGCCATTTGAGAAAACCTTTGATTTCATCATTCTTAGCCTTATTCATCTCAACCATCTGCTCTGCGAGATAGGCAAGAAAGTCATGGATGGTGTCATTTCTTTTTAAAGCAAGCTCGTACTCTGCCCACTTTAAAATGTCTTCGTATTTTGAACCTTTATACAGCTTGACAGCCTCCTTAAAAAACTCCTTTCGCTCTTTTTGGGGGGTGGTAAAGGAGATG
>PEUB01000151.1:505-1268 GCA_002780895.1 Nitrospirae bacterium CG02_land_8_20_14_3_00_41_53 | reverse complement strand
TATTCTTTGGGGGTGACTATGTAATTAATGGTGTCTGAGCAGAAGTTGTCCTTTTCAATTGTCGTTGCTATGATTCTACGCCAGTTATCTATCGCAGATCCTCTCTGATAACCAATGCGGATGTATCTATAATCATATGCCTTTGTATCTTTACCGTGGGCATCAAGAAACCTTTTAACATAAAGATACAGAGGTTCTCCCTGTTTGGGCTCTTCTTGAAATTCATAGCGATTTATATGAGCACCTCTTAAAATAATCTGTCCTTTGTTTTCATCTATTAAAAACTCGGCATGTTCAGTAAGATTAACTTCACCCTGCTGAGATGGTGCAAAATGTTTAAGAGTAATCCCTTTGGAAACTCTCTTTAATTTTAAAGCGAGGTGAAAGTCTTCTACGGTCATGTTTGGATAGCTCGGGATACTCAAATTTTCTTTATCAAATTCTTCTATTTGAGATGGCGTGATGGATAGAGAAGTAGAAGTTTTCATTATGTCCTTCCCTGGATGGATTCTAATAGAGAATGAAGATGGAGTTTCTTTTATTAGAATATATATGCATGTTGATAGCTTTGCCTCTGGAAATACCCTATTTGTAGGGTCATCTTTTTGAGGAAATGCCTCGATCCTCTGCAAGTAGTATTTTTTAAGCATGAATTTTCTTAGAGCTTTGGCTTGTTTGTCAGCTAACAAAGCCATTGGTACAATGAAACCGTGCTCACCATGTTTTCTTAGAAGATGTAAGGACAGAATACTAAAAAGACGAT
>PEUB01000151.1:0-484 GCA_002780895.1 Nitrospirae bacterium CG02_land_8_20_14_3_00_41_53 | reverse complement strand
TAATCTATTTTTCTTATAAAATTCCTTTTCGGGTTCAACAACCCGCTCTTGTTCCAACTCAGATAATACATCATATGGCGGATTGCCAATTACACAATCAAATCCTGGATTTTCTTTTTCTCCTTTTTCAGTATAAAAGACCTCCGGGAATTCAAGTCTCCAATGGAAAAACTTTTTCTCTTCAGCAATATGTAAAGCTTTTTTGCATCTTTCCATATTCTCTGGAAAAGGTTCCTTATCGAATTTCAGAGTGTAGGCGAGATTTTCTAAGTATCCAATATTGCCACCCAAATCTAAAAAATGTTTTGCGGTAGAAACATCAAATCTTCGCCGGATTGGCGTTATTTCTTGTTGAGCATTTTTAAACAAATCATAACTTTTTTGAGCCTCTGAAACGGTCGCGTCTGTCAGATCAGAAACCTGAAGCATAAATGAAAGAGCTCTTTGCACTTTTCCATATGACTCAGAGCCTGGAATAATCACA
>PEUB01000098.1 GCA_002780895.1 Nitrospirae bacterium CG02_land_8_20_14_3_00_41_53 | reverse complement strand
ATTGTTGCCGGTTCTGTAGATGAAAAATTACAAACTTGTGATTTTAAAAAGAAGCAGTACCAGAAATTATTTTCACGTGCCAATATCGAAGTTGAATACATATATCTTTTAAGTGATTGGTTTAAAAAAACGGGATATAAGGATGTGCTGGATTATATAATAAGTGTGCGTTGTTCCTACTATTTTAATTATATTCCTTTAGAAAAACTTGGGTTACCAATGCCTCTTAAATAGATAACATCGTGTTTTTTTAAATATCTAAGGGGGGGGCGTTCTTTTAAAAACTGCCTGCAACAGACGGCTAACACGTTGCAAAAGATTTATACGCAAACCTTTCAGGCTTCTTTTCCAACGGAACAGTTACATACTCACTTCAACCGGAAATCAGCAATTTCATGGGTTTGATAGAAATAAATAGTTGTAGGTGAAAGTATTAAAGAGGTAAGTTCTGATCCTTATTTTGAATATCGGTAATTACCAGTATCTTACGCGGCCGACATCTATATGCACAAATTCAGGATATTTCCCTACCCCGCCTGCTGAAAATGATTTTGCTATACGGGAAAGCCCTTTATTGCTGACCCCTTCTATTGAGAAGTCAATAGCAAGTCCTTGCAGGTGAAGAGTGTTTCTACTGACATTTCTACCCTGACTAATCAGAAATTCGTTATAAGCGAGCGAGCGATAGCCTGATATTATTTGCACTTCTCTATCTTTACCTGCAATGTCTTTTATATTGCAGAGCAGGTCTAAAACCCCTATATCCATGGCTTTTACTTCATTAGTATAATGACACCTTAAAAAATAGTTTATATTATCAATGGCATCACGGTCGTAGATGCCTGACGAATAATACTTTATATTCAGGCTCTCGCCTGTATGGATATTGTACATTTTGAGTATTCTTTCACCTTCAAATCCCCCCTTCCCCGCTTTGCTAAAGTGGGGTGAGGGGGGATTACTTATTGATGCAAAAGCATTTCTAAACGAATAAAATGCTGTCCCGGCTATCAGGGCCTTTAAAAAATTCCTTCTTGAAATCATAATGTAATATCCTCCGCAATGCCTGATTTTTCTTTAAGAATTATATCTACCTTAAGCCAGTTTACTCTATCTACAACTCCTGCTTTTTCTATCAGTCCTCTCGCTTCAGCATTCAGGTCTTTCAAGTTTCCGTAGACATCTTTGTGAGCCTCAAGGAATACTCTTCCTTCTTCCGAGACTGCGGCCTTGACAGGGCTATATATTATCTCCACAGGAGTGTTTATTTCAACCTCTTCAAAGAACTTTTCAATATGTTCAGGCAGAACCCTGATACAGCCGTGGCTTCTGAACTGATAAACAGTGGTTGGCCATATGGTTTCGTGGATCAGAATCCCGGGTATTGAAATTTTTACCGTATATCTTCCAAGAGGGTTGTCAGGACCTGGCGGGACAACCGTTTTAACAGGCTGGCCCTTTCTCTCCATCTCTATCTGAATGGATTTTGGTACATACCATGTTGGATTTTTTTCCTTTCCTATAACCTTAAATTTTCCTGTAGGAGTTTTCCATTTTGTCATACCAAGACCTACAGAAAAAGATGTCTTAAGCCGGCCTTCTTTAAAAAAATAAAGCATCCTGTCAGGGATGTTTATTACTATACCGTCTTGTATTATTTTTGGAACTATCTTTCTTGTGTTCACCCTGAGTGTCTGCCCAATCCTGCATTGTTTTTTAATATCAAGATTGTTTTCCTTCACTATGTTTCTCCAGTTGACTCCCAATTTTGCACCGATAAGTACGAGACCATCGCCTTTTTCTACAACATAAACAGTCTCTCCACCTATAATCATATCAGCCACAGAGACTGATGGAATAAAAATAAATAAAAGGAACAGCACGAAAAAGTTCTTCATAGTCAATGAAAATTATAACTTAAGGAGTGCATAAAAAGATGGACACAGGGCATGCGTACCCACCGGCGTGACCCTTCGACAGGCTCAGGGTGACTGTCATGGTGAGCTTGTCGAACCATGTCTATACAACTTGCACATATTATTAATTGACATCCCTGACAGGGAGTTGCAAAGTAAATTATTTTTAGATATGCTTTAATCAGATACAGTGAGAAGGATGAGGCAAGAAACATGATTTATAAAGATAGAAAAGACGCTGGGATACAGCTTGTTTCGAGATTGACAGAATACAAAGACAGAGAAGATGTGCTTGTGCTTGCCCTTCCGAGAGGAGGGGTTGTTATTGGTTATGAAGTCGCAAAGGCATTGAATTGTCCTCTCGACATAATAATAATCAGAAAAATCGGTTTTCCAGGTCAGCCTGAGCTTGCCATAGGTGCAGTCTCAGAGACAGGTGCTGTTGTATTAAATGAAGATATCATTTCAGCCTACAAGGTTTCTAAGGATTATATTGAAGAGGAAATTTTAAGACAAAAGAAGGAGATCTCAAGAAGGATAACCCTTTATCGCAGCGGAAAAGGTATCCCTCCCCTTGATGGAAAGATCATTATACTGGTTGATGATGGTGTTGCAACCGGCGCAACTATAAAGGCTGCTATATCCACTCTGAAAAAGGAAAAAATAGTCAGGCTTGTTGCTGCCCTGCCTGTTTCATCAGAAGATGCAGAAGAAGGAATTAAGCAGATGGTTGATGAATGGGTCTGCACCGAGACACCTTTTGGGTTTATGGCTATAGGCAACTATTATCAGGATTTTTCTCAGGTAAGCGACGAGGAGGTAGTAGAACTCTTAAAGCAAAAGACAAAAGATTAAATTCCTTTTCATCAAAGCTATTCCTCTATAACTTTAAAAGAGTTAACCCTGATGCCTGATCAAACTCTCTTCTGGCATCAATTCCTTCTATCTCCATAATAACAGCCTCGAGAACAAGGAATGTCTCAGAGGTTTCCCTGAGGCAGCCAACCTTTATCATATCCTTTTTCCCAAATGCCCCGTGGAAATGAATCTTAGGCTCATCTTCCTGCCAGAATATGGTGCCTATGCCCAAAACCTCATGGCTCTCTTTTATCTCCCTCCATACAGGTTTTGGAGGCAGCTCTTCCTTTTCCGGTCCAACAACAACCCTACCCTGCCTGAGACCTCCTATGAGATAAAATACCGCGCTTCTTATATTCTCCTTTTTTGCAATATCAGTAATGTTTTTAAGTGCATCCTCTCTATCTTCAAATCTTGCTACAATAAGCCGTCCGGTATTCCCTATTTGGTATTTCATAATTTTCCCTTCTCTCGTTCCGTACTACTATATTGTAAGGAACATCCTCGCCACAACATAAATAATATTTCTTACCTTTTGCCATGCTTATAATTTATAATTACCTGACAGTATTTGCAAGTAAAGAGATAAATTAAAATATGGATAAGGAATTAGAAAGGAATTTGGATGAAACAGATTATATGGAATCTTAAACAGCTTCTTGAAAGTGATGATGATCCGGGAATAAAAGAAAAAAGAAAGATAGTCGAACAAAAAAGCTATATCTTTATTAATAAGTGGAAAGACCGTAAAGATTATCTCAAAGACCCTGCGATACTCAAGCAAGCGTTGGATGAATATGAAATATGGAAAAGAGAATGTGGCACTGACGGAAACGAAGGATATTATTTCTGGCTCAGAACCATGCAGGATCAGAATGACCCAAATCTTAAAGCTAATTTCAATAAGATTGAAAGTTTCAGCAAAAGGATAGAAAATGACATCCAGTTTTTTCACCTTCGAATAGCCAATATCCTCAAAAGATATCAAACAAAATTTCTTGAATACATTGGACTGAAAGATTATAAGCATCTTCTGGAGCGCATATTTGCAGGATCCAGATATTTACTCAGTGAACCTGAAGAAAAGATTTTGAACCTCAAGACATCAACTTCCTATTCTAACTGGGTAAAGATGACGTCTGGTTTTCTGGCAAAGGAAGAAAGAAAGATTATACTGGAGGATGGCAGCAAAGGTGTTAAGACTTTTTCAGAAATACTTAGCCTGATGAACAGTAAAAATAAGAAGGTGAGAGATTCAGCAGCAAAGGCATTCAACGATATATTAGACAAAAACGCTGAAGTTGCTGAGACGGAAATTAATTCTGTACTAACAAACAAAAAGGTAGATGACGAGCTCCGCAAGGTATCAAGGCCAGACCTTACGAGACACATAAGTGATGATATAGACAGTGAAATTGTAGATGCCCTTATAAAAACAGTTTCTGGCAGGTTCGATATTCCTTCAAGGTATTATGGGTTAAAGGCCAGGCTTATGAGAGTCAAAATATTGAAATACCATGAAAGGAATGTGGAATATGGGAATATCAATAAAAAATTTCCCTATAATGAATCTATTAAACTCATTCATAAAGCCTTTAAAAATCTTGACAATGAGTTTGCTGATATTCTTACCGGATTTATGGGAAATAACCAGTTTGATGTTTACCCGAGAAAAGGAAAGGTAAGCGGTGCATTTTGTGCTCATCACCTTATTTCACAGCCGACCTATATTCTTTTGAACCATACTGAAAAACTCCGTGATGTCCTGACCTTAGCCCATGAACTGGGACATGGAATAAATAATGAGCTGATCAAGGAAAAACAGAATGCCCTGAATTTTGGGACACCGACATCCACAGCCGAGGTTGCGAGTACCTTTATGGAAGATTTTGTGCTTCAAGAAATACTCAAGCAGGCTGACGATGAGTTAGGGCTTTCCATCATGGTGATGAAACTGAATGATGACGTTTCAACTATTTTCAGGCAGGTAGCTTGCTATAAATTTGAACAGGAACTTCATCAGGAATTCAGACAAAAAGGTTATTTATCAAAGGAAGAAATAGGAAGACTTTTCCAGAAACACATGTCGTCGTATATGGGAGATTCCGTTGAACAGTCTGCCGGCTCAAAAAATTGGTGGGTATATTGGAGCCATATCCGAAGCTTCTTCTATGTTTATTCATATGCAAGCGGTCTGTTGATATCTAAGTCACTTCAGAATTCTGTTAAAGACAAGCCGAAATTTATAGAAAAGGTTAAAGAGTTTTTATCAGCCGGATTATCAGATTCTCCAAAAAATATTTTCAAAAAACTCGGCGTGGATATAACAGACAGAAGTTTCTGGAACAAAGGACTTAATGAAGTAGAAACCTTATTACAGGAAACCACAAAATTAGCCGGAAAATTAGGCAAAATTTAGGTAATATTGTATTCTTTATGCTTCTTCAAAATATTATCTGCTAACTCATCCAGTGCTTTTAAAGCTTCCCCTCTTGGGAAACCTTTTATGATAACTGGTTCAATGACATCTATCTTGAGATTTGTCAACATCCCTTTAATCTGCTCCAGCATTCTTCCACCCCAGCCATAAGAACCGATTACAGATGCAAATCTCAATTTCGGTCTCAGTGCATTCACAAGAAAAGTCGCATGAGCAACATACGGATGTGTACCGGCGAGAACAGTAGGCGAAGCTATTATTATAGTAGCAGCATCCACAAGGGAAATTGCCAGTTCTCCAATATCTGTCTTAGTCAAATTAAATGGCTTTACATTTATACATCTTTCAATTAAAACATCTACAAGGTAATCTACCATTTTTTTCGTACTGCCATGCATTGAGATATACGGGATAATTACCTCATTCTTTACTTCATCTGAAACCCATTCTTTGTATGCATTCAGGATGAATTCAGGCCTTGGGTAAACTAAACCATGGCTTGGCGCAATTATTTCGACTTCTAATCCCTTTATGACTTCCAGATGTTTCTTTATACTCGTTCTAAATGGCATCATAATCTCTGCATAGTATCGCTTGGCTGACTCATATACTTTTGCCTCGTCCGATACAAACAATTCGCTTGCTGCAAGATGTGAACCTAAAAAATCGCAGGTGAATAAGATTTTATCCTCTTTCAGAAAAGTAAACATTGTCTCAGGCCAGTGAACCCAGGGTGCTGAAATAAATTCCAGTGTTTTATTCCCCAGCGAAACCGTTTCCCTGTCATTAATAGTTATAAATTTGTCCTCAGGGATTAAAAGTAAATCCTTGAGAAAGTCTTTGCATTTTGGATTAGTTACAACCTTAGCATCTGGATAAAGCTCCAGGATTTTCGGTATTGACCCTGAATGATCCTGCTCAGCGTGGTTAGCAATAACATAATCAATAACCTTAATGCCAAGTTTCCCAAGATTACTTATAAGTTCATATTCTTTTGTTGGGTCAACAGTATCTATCAACGTTGTTTTTTCACTGCCTTTTATCAGATAGGAGTTATAACTTGTTCCGTCGGGAAGCGGTATAAGTTCATCAAATAATCTTCTATCCCAGTCTATTGCACCGACTGAGTAAATACCGGTTTTTATTTCTCTTGCAGCCATTTTTAAGTCTCCTTTTCTAATAATGATTTATTGATACTTAACCCACCAGTTGTATAAAAGTACTATTATTGACAGGGCAGATGTGCTGAAAAAGGCCGTCCAGCGACTCCTTAGAGACCTTTTGCATGGTCAGCCAGCCTCTATCCAAAACACACTTACCGTGAGATTTGCAGTCATGTATATCATAATAAATTCCTTTCGCTTTGACGGGTTTTTTTAGCACATCTGCCCTGTCTTTTTTGTAACATTTAGGTTAATATAATTTTAAAATTAACCCAGAACTTTTATATCATGCCCAGGGAGTCCCGCCATCTACAATGCTGTGCTCCTCCCACATGAACCAGCTTCCAGAGTCTGAAAGGAAAAAGTATGTATTTGCAAATATGTCATAGTGCTGCTGTTCCTCTTTGATAAGCTTCTCAAAGAGAGCTTTTTCCTTTGGAGTTTGAACCTCATTTACTGCTTTCTTATAGAACTCAATGCTGTCCTTCTCCATCTGCATGGCAATCTTCAGAGCCTCCATTTCATCTGTTGTCGACTCAATCTTTTCAAGCAAGGCATCCTTATTCTCTTCAAAGACGTTCTTCATCCTTTCCATTGGTCTTGCAAGATCATGTACCTTTATATCGAGCCCCTCTAATATGCACTCAAAGTTTTCAAGATGTCCCTCTTCATCTTCCATGATTGACAGGAACATTTTTTTCCCGATCGGATGTCTTGTCTTTTCTGCGGCCTCCTTATAGAAGGCGATTGCATCAGTCTCTGTCTTTATAGCTATTTTAATGGCATCCATCATGTCTCCTTTTATATATCTTTATAATCTGTTTATGGCAGTCCACACATTCTTGAGCTGAAGCACCAGAAACAATAAGGATGCCCCATAAAATAATAAAAAACGTCTGGAATATAAATGGCTGCATATTTACCTCCTTATTAATTTCTCCTTTTTTGATTGTTTGTTTTATTTTGAACCTTTTAATTAAATTGTATCGTAAAAACTTTGTCTGTCAATAAGAATATGTGTTCCTCTAATCCCTCACAACTTGATGCCAGGCCAGTTTTCGATGGGATCAGTAGAGCAGATCACATGCATTCCGGCATCGGCAAATCTCCGGAATGCGGCGTTAGCCTGATCCATATAATCTATGACTCCAGGTACAACGACTGGAGATGTACAATCTTTTAGGAGATATACTTTCTCTACCAGCTGCCTATCCCGAGCAAGAATGTCTTCTAACAGGTCGTCGATTGTCCATGCCACACAATGACTCTTGGCTTGTCCGGCGATGATGACAGCATCAAATTGTACAAGCTTCTGGAAAAACTTGTCGTTCTTCTGGGCAATTGGCTCTCCCGCCGGGCATTCTAATACCTCTGGACCAAGAACAGAGTAATGCTCAGTAAATGGCTTGTCTCCTTTGATATGAAAATCAGGCTGACTATATCGGGCTATTCCATGGAAAAAGATCGCTTCCTCAACAGACGCAACCAGGGCATGGCCGATACCGCCTAACATAGCATGATATGGCCATATGGTAAGATCATATTTACCACCTTCCTTCAGTTTTTTCGTATAGTACAGAAGGTGTCGCCGCCCGTATTCCTCGTTGATCTGAAAACTATAACAAAGCGAAGGGTTAAATCTCCAAACGCCTTTCTGAACATCTTCTTCGGAAATGAGCGTGAAAGGTGCCGGATGTTCCCCCTTATCGTTGACCAAATAGATGGAATGAAAAATCTGCATTGCTTGGTGTGTATCCATCGTTGGACAAATCTGAGTTATCACATCAAGATTTCGGTAAATGAATTCACACAGCCTTCTGTTATCGTCAATCGCTCCTGTGCCTGAACGTCCGCCCACATATAACTCAAAACCAGGGATACAAAACGTATTTTGTATGTCTACGGCTACTAAACAGACCTTGAATACGTCATTGGCAGCAGATATTATGTTATGTTTCTCCGCCCACTTCCTGACCTCCTCAGCCCTTTCCTGATAGGGAACTTTCCAAACCTCACCAACTTTATCTGGTTTGAAATGAGACGGAATAGAAAGATCATGACGTGCCATATCATCTCTCCTTAAGTCATTCCACAATATCTTCTACTATTACCTTAAACTTCTCCCTTAGTGCGTTTTCAACATCGTCAGTAACAAGACCTTTAACAGAGCCGCCATAGGACGCTATTTCCTTTACCATGCTTGAAGTCAAGAAACTGTATTCCTCGCTCGGCATCATAAATACTGTCTCGATATTTGTGTCAAGCCTCCTGTTCATGTGAGCCATCTGGAGCTCATATTCAAAGTCAGAGACTGCCCTTAGACCTCGAAGAATCGCAATCCCCTTCTTTTTCCTGACATATTCGATAAGCAGGCCGTTAAATGATTCAACCCTTACCCGTTTAAACCTTTTAAGTGCATATCTTATCATCTTTAACCTCTCCTTAAGAGTAAAAAGAGGTTGTTTTCTATAACTTGGTGCCACAGCAATTATTACTTCATCGAATATCATTAGACCCCTTTTGACAAGATCGAGATGTCCGTTGGTTATAGGGTCAAAAGTACCTGGATAGATTGCTATTTTTTTCATAACTCAACCTTTCCGTCTTACTTGTTGACGGACTTTCTGTAAAATGTCAGCATCGTATCACCATACCTGTAACTTCTATATATCTTTAATTCACCTGTTATTTCAGGCATCTTTTTCTTAAAAAAGTGCTCCACTATTACTACACCACTTTTGTTTAAAAGTCCTTTTTCTCCAATCATTGGAAGTACTTTCTTTATCTCCTCAGAATGGTATGGTGGGTCAACAAAAAAAATATCAAAACCCTCTTTTTCAGAATATGATTTTTCAAGGAATTTGTATGCCCTGTTCTTAACCACCTGTACTTTTTCTCGAAATCCAAATTCATCAGAATTCTTCTTAATTGTTCTAGCTCTTAAATCATTCGGTTCCACAAATATAGCCCTGCTTGCACCTCTTGATAGTGCCTCAAACCCTACAGTTCCTGTACCTGCATAAAGATCAACAAAACTTGCCTCTTCTATTCTATCCCTTATTATGTCAAAAAGTGCTTCTCTAACCTTGGAAGAAGTTGGTCTAAGTTTTTCCCCGTCCGATGTCTTTGATAATAACCCTTTTGTAGCTGTGCGTCTTCCCTTAGCAATACCACCCGAAATCCTCATTGACCTATATATTACATTAAGCTATATAAGGGTTCAAGGATTTGGGGATGGGTGGGTTGACAATAGAGATATCCGAAGAGACATATTCTTTTATCCTTACCCTCTTCCCTTCAATCTCAATCCTGCCCTCTGAAAATAACCTTATGGCCTCAGGATATATACTATGTTCTAATTTTAAAATTCTTTCAGAGAGGGTCTCTTCTGTATCATCTTGAAATACTGGTACTGCTGCCTGTATTATGACAGGTCCTGTGTCTATCCCTTCCTCCACAAAATGGACAGTACAGCCGGAAATCTTCACGCCGTATTCAATGGCCTGCTTCTGGCCGTGTAATCCTGGAAAGGAAGGAAGGAGCGCAGGATGGATATTCATTATCATGTTGGGAAATGCATCAATCAATGGTTTCCCCACAATCCTCATAAAACCAGCTAAAACAACTAATCCAACATCCCTTTTTTTTAGTTCCTCAGCAATCTTTATAAAAAAATCATCCTTTGAGGCAAATTCCTTTGGTCTAATTACAAGATATTCAATGCCATGTTTTTTTGCTCTCTCTACAGCAAATGCTAAAGGGTTGTCAGTTATCAAAACAGCTATCTCGGCCTTCAATCTCATGGAGCTGATTGCGTCTATAATTGATTGAAAATTCGAACCCCTCCCTGATGCGAGTATACCGAGTTTTAGATTTGACATAACATCTACCAATAATTATAGCCTTATTACTATGTAAGCTTTCTCTCTTAAGCCTTTAATCCAGCTTTTATATCTCTCTGAAAACTGATTCTCGGTTAATTGTTTCAGTACAGATTCTCTTGTTTCATCTATACTTTGTGCCGATACCTTTTCTTCAAGTTTTATAATATGAAGCCCCCTTTCTGTCCAGAACGGGTTGCTGAGGTCGCCTGCCTTCATTAAATTAAGTGCATCAACGAATTCTTTTGCCATTTGGCTCTTTTTTATAAAACCAAGTTCACCGCCCAACTTCCTTGAAGGATCCTCAGAATATTCTTCTGCGAGTATAGAAAAATCCTCGCCTGCCTTCAATCTTTGAATGATTAAGGATGCCCTGTCTTCCACGACCTTTTTATCAGCATCATCTTTTGGTCTCCCCAAAAATATCTGTCTTAACTTAAATGTCTCACCATCAGTAAAGCTATCTTTATTTGCTTCTATGTATTTTTTCACTTCTTCCTCAGATACAACAATCTTATTTCTTATCTGCTGGCTGACAACCTTGCTGATAATTATCTGTTCACTAAGTCTTTTTTTATACTCTTCAAAGGATAAACTCTCCTTTTTAAGAGACTCCTTTAAGGCATTATCAGTTAATGAATATTTCTTTTTTATATTTTCTACAGCCTCTGTCACTTCTTCGGAGGTAACTTCAAGACCGAGCCTCTTTGCCTCCTGGATCTGTAATCTTATATCAATAAGTTTTTCAAGAAAAGCTGCCTCACTATCTTTGAATATCTTCATCCGTTCTTCTTCTTTTAATGACTTAACCTGATCTGTTGCCTCATTTTCCATCATCTTATATAGCTCACTCCATGTTATGACTTCCTTATTGACCACTGCAACAACACGGTCGAGGAGAACAGCTGCATGAGATGTAACTGACAGGATAAGGATAAGAATAAATAATATTAGGGTAGTTAATTTAAATCTGAGCATAATCAAATCTTTTTAATCTTACAACGAATTATAAAACATACACAATCTGTTTCTCAATATGTACAAACAAAAATAATATATAATAGATAGCACTATGATATTTAACCCAACAAATTTAGTAGATAGCATGGTACCTTTCATGTTAATATGATATCCCTAAAATATTTAAACCCCCCTGAGGGGAAAATATAAATATTATGGAAAAAAAACTTGAGAAAATACTTAAAAACTATGTAAAAGACGAGTGTAATATAATATCCACCCTGCAGGATGTCCAAGAGATTCTTGGTTATATTCCTGAAGAAGCAATAAATTTTCTTTCAAAAAAACTTGATATTCCCGCAAGCCGTTTGTTCGGCATCATTACCTTTTATTCCCAGTTTCATTTAAAACCGAGGGGCGAAAATATTATTACAATCTGCCGTGGTACAGCCTGCCATGTCAATGGTTCTGAAAGGCTTATAAATAGACTTTTGATAGAACTCGAGATTCCGCCTGGAGGGGATACCACAGATGACCTCAGATTTACTGCAGAAAAGGTTAATTGTGTTGGTACATGTAGTATGGCCCCTGTTGTTATCATCAACAAGAGGGTTCACGGTGAAATGACAACCGATAAACTTATAAAAGAGATAAAGATATTGAAAGGTAAAAGATAGGTAGATAAGTAATAATGAGGGCTGATATAAAGATAAAGGTCTGCATGGGGCCAGGAGGGATTGCTAAAGGTGGAGCTGATGTTATTGAGGCAATCAAAAAGGAGATTAACTCTACAGGTAAAAAAGCGATGATAGAAAAACGGTGCTCACTGCATCAAGTGGGATGCCTTGGATTTTGTGCAAAAGATGTACTTGTTGAGGTAATTATAAATGGTAATAAAACAACCTACGAGCATATAAAACCAGATATGATTCCGAGGATTGTCAAAGAACATTTAGTAGAAGGTAAGCCTGTTACAGAATGGGCTGTTGGAGAAGAATACCGCAACTTCCATAAAAAACAGATAAAGGTAGTACTCTCTCACTGCGGTGAGATAGATCCGGAAGATATTAATGCCTATATAGCGGCCGGTGGGTATGAGGCGGCAAAAAAGGCCCTCACCTCGATGAGCCCTGAAAAGGTAGTCGAGGTTGTAAATGCCTCTAAATTGAGGGGTAGAGGAGGTGCAGGTTTTCCTACTGGTCTCAAGTGGGAACTTAGCTTAAAAATCAAGTCTGAGGTGAAATATATCATCTGCAATGGTGACGAAGGCGATCCCGGAGCCTTCATGGACAGGTCTGTAATGGAGGGAGATCCTCACTCCATCATTGAGGGTATGATTATATGTGCAAAGGCGACCATGTCTCAACACGGCTTTATATACGTAAGGGCAGAATATCCATTAGCTGTTAAGCGCCTTCAATTGGCTATAGACCAATGTTATGAGGCAGGATTGCTCGGTAAAAACATCCTCGGTACAGGTTGCAATTTTGACCTCAAGATATTTCAGGGTGCAGGTGCATTTGTCTGTGGTGAAGCTACAGCACTGATGCGTTCTATCGAAGGGAAACGCGGTATGCCAACCCCAAAGCTATGGCGGTCCGCTGTTAAGGGATTATGGGACAAACCAACAGTTCTGAACAATGTCGAAACCTTTGCGAACGTCCCTCAGATAATATTAAAAGGTGCCGATTGGTTCAGAAACTTAGGGACCGAAAGGAGTGGGGGAACCAAAGTCTTCGCACTAACGGGAAAAGTGAAAAATGCGGGTCTCATCGAAGTGCCTCTGGGGATTTCTTTGAGGGAGATAATTTATGACATCGGCGGCGGGATTGAAGGTGACAGGAAATTCAAGGCAGTACAGACAGGAGGTCCATCAGGAGGATGCATTCCTGCAGGGTTTCTTGATATAGAAGTAGATTATGAGCCCCTTGCGCTGGCGGGCTCAATTATGGGTTCAGGCGGCATGATCGTACTCGATGAGACTGACTGTATGGTCAATACAGCAAAGTTTTTCCTCGAATTTACCCAGGCAGAATCATGCGGCAAATGTACTCCATGCAGGATAGGCACAAAGAGACTGCTTGAAATATTGGAGAGGATTACTTCAGGCAAAGGTAAAAAAGGCGATATAGAACTTCTCGAGGAACTCAGTGAGGATATAAAAGCAACCTCTTTATGTGGACTGGGTATGACAGCACCTAACCCTGTATTAAGTACTATTAAATATTTCAGAAACGAATATGAGGCACACATTATAGATAAAAAATGTCCTGCTGCTGTATGTAAGGATTTAATAAAATACTTTATTCTTGAAAAGGTTTGCAAGGGCTGCGGCGCCTGCAAAAGAGTGTGCCCGGCCGATGCAATCCGGGGCATAAAGAAAAAACCACACAGAATTGACTCAAATTTGTGTGTAAAATGTGGGACATGTTTTTATGCATGTAAGTTTAAAGCGATAATGAAGATATAATGCATAATGCACAATTATTATTAAAAAATCCCCCTTCATCCCCCTTTTCCAAAGGGGGAGATTCCCCTCTATTAAGAGGGGATTAAGGGGTGTGTCCTTCCCCTCTTTGGTAAAGAGGGGTTAGGGGAGATTTTATGGACATGAAATGGTAACACTCAAAATAGATGGCATGAAAGTTACTGTAAGGAAGCTGTCAACCGTTCTCGATGCTGCAAAAAAACTTGACATCCCGATACCTACACTATGCCACCATCCCGAACTTTCGCCATTCGGAGGCTGCAGACTATGTATAGTAGAAGTTCAGGGCATGGCAAGACCTGCTACTGCCTGTACAACTATAGCAAAAGAAGGGATGATAGTCACAACAACAAGCCCTTATTTAGAAAAATTAAGGAAAACAATCCTTGAACTTCTCCTATCTGACCATCCAAATGACTGTATGGTGTGTGAAAGGGCAGGTGATTGCACACTCCAGGAACTTGCATATTTCTACAATATTAGGGAGAACAGATTCGTCGGCGAAAAAAGACCTTTTATTAAAAAGGACGAAAATCCATTCGTTGAAAGGAGTATGGAAAAATGCATACTCTGCGGGCAATGTGTGCGGGTATGTGACGAGATTCAGGGTGTAGGTGCAATTGACTTTGCTTATAAGGGATTTAATACAAGGGTATGTGCTTCCTATGAAAAAGATCTCAATTGCGAGTTCTGCGGCCAGTGTGTTGCGGTCTGCCCTACAGGAGCATTGACAGGTAAGATGTGGGCTCATAAAGGAAGGCAGAAAGACATAGAGCAAGTTGATACTGTTTGCCCATACTGCGGGTGCGGCTGCAACCTTACACTCCATGTAAGGCGGAACGAAATTATCCGTGTCTCCTCAAAAAAAGATACGATAAACGAAGGCTGGCTTTGTATGAAAGGTAGATTTGGTTACGGATTCATAAATAGCGATGAAAGGCTCACAAAGCCTCTTATCAGAACAGCTCCCAAAAAACATTCAGCGGACAGTGGACAGTGGACAAATCCCCCTAATAATCCCCCCACCCCCCCTTTAGCAAAGGGGGGCGAGGGGGGATTTGAAAGAGGGGGGAATGGGGGGGTAGACTCCTCACTCCTCACTCCTCACTCCTCACTATTCAGGGAGGTTTCATGGGAAGAGGCATTAAACTTTGTTGCAAAAAGATTAGGAGAAATAAAAGAAAGATACGGCGCGGACTCGATTGGCGGACTTTCATCAGCAAGATGCACAAATGAGGAAAATTATCTCTTCCAGAAATTTATGCGTGCTGTCATTGGCACAAATAATGTTGACAATTGTGTAAGGTACTGCCATAGCTCAACATTTGCTGGACTTGCATCAGTTTTTGGTTCAGGTGCCATGACAAATTCCGTCCCGGAGATTGAAAATCATGATGTAATCTTTGTCATCGGTTCAAATACAACAGAGACACACCCGATAATCGGTCTAAAAATGAAGAAGGCTGTTAAAAATGGAGCTGAACTTATTATTGCTGACCCAAGAAGGATTGAACTTGTAAGATTTGCCAAGATATGGCTGCAGCACAGGCCAGGCACAGACGTTGCCCTTCTAAACTCTATTATGCATGTAATTGTAAAAGAAGATTTAATAGATAAAAAATTCATAGAGGAACGGACAGAAGGCTTTGAATCCTTCAAGCAATCCCTCGCCGAATACACACCAGAGGAAGGTGAAAGGATTACAGGTGTTCCAAAGGAAGATATTATAAAGGTAGCGCTTCTTTATGGAAATGCTGTACGGCCTGGTATTTATTACACCATGGGTATTACCCAGCATTCTCATGGAACAGAAAATGTCTATGCAATAGCAAACTTGGCATTGATGACAGGTAATCTCGGAAGAGAAAGTACAGGGGTCAACCCTCTCAGGGGACAGAACAATGTTCAGGGTGCAACAGATATGGGTTGCATACCTGACTTCTATCCCGGTTATCAAAAGGTAAATATACCGGGTATCAAGCAAAAGTTTGAAATGGCATGGGGTGTCAAGCTCTCTGACAAGGTCGGTTTAACGGCAACGGAAATAATCAATGCAGCCTTTAAGGGAAAACTGAAGGCATCATACATAATGGGTGAAAACCCTGTTTTGAGCGACCCTGATGTTAACCATACAATAAAGGCACTTGGAAAACTGGATTTCCTTGTTGTACAGGATATATTTATGACGGAGACGGCAGAGCTTGCTGATGTGGTATTGCCTGCAGCCTGCTTTGCAGAGAAAGACGGTACATTCACAAATACTGCAAGAAGGATTCAAAGGGTCAGAAAGGCAGTAGAACCACCAGGGGAGGCAAAAGAGGATTCATGGATAATCATGGAACTTGCAAACCTATTCGGGTACAAGATGAGATATAACTATATTGGAGAGGTATTTCATGAAGCTGGGAAGGCATGGCCGGCGATAGCAGGTATAACTTACGGAAGGATAGAAAAGATAGGTCTTCAGTGGCCTTGTCCAACACTCGACCATCCAGGAACTCTTTATCTCTTTAAAGGAGGGTTCCCAAGAGGTAAGGCTGCATTCAGCACCATCAGATATAGACCATCAGAGGAATTACCTGATAATGAGTATCCATTTTTGCTATCGACAGGAAGACAGCTTTTTCAGTATCATACAGGGTCAATGACGAGAAAGATTGATGCAATCAATAAAGTATCACCCGAGGCATATATCGAGATCCATCCCGATGATGCAAAGCAATTGGGAGTAAATGATGGGGATACAGTGAAGGTATCTTCCAGGAGAGGCTCTATAGATATCAAGGTGTTAATTTCGGAACGGCCGTTAAAAGGTATGACCTTCATACCTTTCCACTTCAAGGAGGCGGCAGCAAATGTGCTTACCAGTTCTGTTCTGGACCCTATCGCAAGGATACCGGAGTTAAAGGTATGTGCAGTTAAAATAGAACCAATACACCAGATATGAATTAAAGGTTGAGGTTTTCTTAACCTGAACCTTGATTTTAACTAAAAAGGAGGCGCTATGACTAAAATATTAAAACAACAGGTTTTACTCCATGACATGGAGAGTGCAGAGCTTAACAAGATGTCTAAAATCGTTAAAAAAATGACCTTTAAAAAAGGGGATCAACTTTTTAAGGAAAAAGATGACACAAAGGGGCTGTATCTTGTCCATTCAGGAAAGGTTGAAATTTCCAAGATTACCTCTGACGGCTGGAGACAGACAATTGCTACCCTGACCCCAGGGCATTTCTTCGGTGAATTATCAATCCTTGAGAAAAGACGACATGAGGCAAGTGCTGTTGCGGCTGAAGATACTGAACTCTTTCTTATTTCAAAAGAAGACTTTGAAAAATTAATGCAAGAAGATATCGAACTTGCATGTAAGATTATTACGAAAATTGCAATAGTAATGAGTAAAAACCTGAGGCGAATGAACGATAAATTCCTCAGTGCATTAATAAGCTATTAAGGTAAGTGCAAAGTGTAAGTGTATGTGTAAGTTTAAGTTGATGTATTAAGAATTTTCAGGAATTTCACTTTCACTTACACTTAACACTATTTTTAAAAGGAGGATTTTTAAAATGCCGATTGATCCAACCAAACATGCAGATTGGGAAATTGCAGAAGCAGCGGAAAAGACGATGAAGACATCTCAGCAATTAGCTGATGAATTAGGTATCGAAAATGATGAACTCCTGCCTTACGGGCATTATATTGCAAAGGTTGATTATGCACAGGTTTTAGAAAGGCTAAAGGATAGGCCTGATGGGAAATTCATTGAAGTAACAGCCATAACTCCAACCCCTCTCGGAGAGGGAAAATCCACTACAACCATGGGACTTCTTCAGGGAATGGGTAAACGCGGTAAAAAAGTCACTGCATGTATCCGTCAACCTTCGGGTGGACCAACTATGAATATCAAAGGTTCTGCAGCAGGAGGCGGTTTATCACAGTGTATCCCCCTCACAGAATTCTCACTTGGACTGACAGGTGACATAAACGCTGTCATGAATGCACATAATCTTGCTATGGTTGCATTAACTGCGAGGATGCAGCATGAGTCTAACTATAATGATGAACAGCTATCGAAGAGAAACCTGAAACGTCTTAATATAGACCCCAGGAATGTTGAAATGGGCTGGGTTATTGATTTTTGTGCCCAGGCACTTCGCAACATCGTCATCGGTATAGGCGGCAAGATGGATGGCTTTACGATGCAATCTAAATTCGGTATAGCTGTCTCTTCAGAGGTTATGGCCATACTCGCAATCTTCAGTGATCTTGCAGATTTCAGAAAAAGGATAGGTGGTATTGTCGTAGCATACGACAAACAGGGTAACCCTGTAACTACAGAAGACCTCGAGGTTGCCGGTGCTATGACTGCATGGATGCGTAATGCCATAAATCCCAATTTGCTTCAATCTATTGAGGGCCAGCCCTGTTTTGTTCATGCAGGGCCTTTTGCCAATATTGCTGTCGGTCAGTCATCTGTCGTGGCCGACAAGATGTGTCTTAAGTTAGCTGATTATCATATTACTGAGTCTGGTTTTGGTGCTGATATAGGTTTTGAGAAGTTCTGGAATGTAAAGTGTCGCTATTCAGGGAACATTCCAAATGTCTCGGTGATTACAGCTACTATAAGGGCATTGAAGCATCATGGTGTTAATGCTGGTGCACCACCAGTAGTTCCAGGCAGACCGATTCCAAAAGAATATTTTAAGGAAAATCTTGCATGGCTTGAAGATGGAATGACAAATGTAATACATCATATAAATACGGTTAAGAAGGCAGGTATAAACCCTGTTGTCTGCATAAACCGATTCCACAATGATACGGAGGAGGAGGTTAAGCTGACAAGGAAGATGTGCGAGGCTGCCGGTGCACGTGTTGCTGTATCACAGCACTGGCAGTATGGAGGCGAAGGTGCACTTGAGCTGGCTGATGCAGTTCTGGATGCATGTAATGACAGGGTAAACTTTAAATTTCTTTATGATATGGATACTCCTCTTCGTAAACGTATCGAGCTCATCGCCAGGGAGGTTTACGGGGCTGATGGAGTAACCACTTCCCGAGAGGCAGGAGCAAAGGCCGAGAAGTTTGAGAAGGATCCAAAATTTAAAGATTATGCTACAATGATGGTAAAGACCCATCTCTCTCTCTCTGATGACCCTGCAATTAAGGGTGTGCCAAACGGCTGGACACTTCGCATTCGCGACTTTCTTATATATGGAGGAGCCAGGTTTATCTGTCCTGTAGCAGGGAATATCAGCCTCATGCCGGGGACATCATCCGACCCCGCTTACCGGCGCGTCGATGTAGATGTAAAAACCGGTAAAGTGAAAGGTTTGTTTTAAGAGTGATAGCCTCTCAAATCCCCCCTTTAGCAAAGGGGGGTGAGGGGGAATTTTATAATTATGTATTATGTATTTGTTATTCACAAAATCTCCCTATCCCCTCTTTTAAAAAGAGGGGCAACAGAGTCCATATTTTTTAAAAAAGAATTTGAAGAAAACTAATTTCTACCTAAATCGAGCGATTCTTGTTCTGTCATTCTGGCTTGTCCGGAATCTTTCTTTGTTTATAGAAGGATTCCCGACAAGCGGGAATGACCACTTAGTGGGTGGTTAACATTTTTCATAGTACTTTAAATAATAAGGGTAAAAATAAAAAAACCCGTTCAAATTAGGTTCTAATGTTCTATATGAAAAAAGTCGGATTTGTTTATGATGATATATTCCTCAAACATGAAATGCCTGCTGGCCATCCAGAATCTCCCCAAAGGCTTATAAAAATATTAGATGCACTAAAAAATTCAGATATCTGGAATAATCTAATACATATAAAGCCTCGACGCGCAGATGAAGATGATATACTAAGTGTTCTACTAAGTGTTCACACCAAAAAATATTTCGATAATGTCAAGACCTTTAAAGGTTATTATGACCCTGACACATACATTTCGGATAACTCGTTTGAGGCAGCAATGTTTGCCGCAGGCGCTGTTATTGAAGCGATAGATAGATGTAAAAAAGGTGGGATAGAAAGGGCGTTCTGCAATGTAAGGCCGCCAGGTCATCATGCTGAGGCAAACAGGGCTATGGGCTTTTGCATATTCAATAATATTGCTGTTGGCGCCAGATATGCACAGAAGATTGGATATAAAAAGGTCTTTATCATTGATTTTGATGTCCATCATGGAAACGGCACCCAGCACATATTCGAAGAAGATGACGCGGTTTTTTATTTCAGCACACATCAGTATCCACATTATCCCGGGACAGGAAGAGATTCGGAAAGAGGAAAAGGCAAAGGAGAAGGCTTTACTTATAATATCCCTATGCAGTATGGCTCAGGAGATAAGGATTACTTCTCTGCCTATCATGATATCATGCCAGGCCTTGTCAGGAACTTCAGTCCTGATATAATCCTCATCTCTGCAGGCTATGACATTCATTCAAAAGACCCCCTTTCAGATATAAATGTAACAAATGAAGGAATACAAAATATAGTTAGAGGAATTCTTAAATGTTCGCCTGTCACACCTCACACGTTTCTGCCTTTTATATTTGCCCTTGAAGGCGGGTATAATCTTCATGCATTAAGTGAATCGGTATTGATTACTATTGAAGAGATGTTAGAAGATTAAGTCTGAGCAGATGACTTTAAGTCAAATTGAGCTTAATCTTTTCTTTATGTCCATCGCCTCTGCAACCAGATCTAAAACCTGATTCATTTTAAAGGGTTTATTTAATATAAGATCTGCACCGCTTTCTTTCATCTTTTCATCATCTATCTGGATACCCCAGCCGGTAATCAAGGCTACAGGTATACTGGGATCTTTTGCCTTTATTGATTTAGCCACCTTCCAGCCGCTCATCCCGGGCATGCCCACATCAGTAAAAACCAGATCAATCGCCTCGTTATCAAAAATATCCAACCCTTCTTTTCCAGAAGAAGCCTTATAAACATTATGCCCTCCCTGGATAAGCAAGCTCCCTAAAATATTCCGGACCATTTCTTCGTCATCTATCACCAGGATATTGGCAGTCTTAACCTCTCTGGTCGTAATATGCTTTCCCACTTTTTCTTTGAGTTCCGCCGGGACAGGTAAATTTATTATAAAGGCAGCGCCTTTTCCTTCTTTGGTCTCGACCTCTATAGTTCCCCCATGTCTGGTGATAATACTATAGGCAATGCTCAATCCCAATCCATCGCTTATGGCACCTTTAGTAGTAAAAAATGGATCAAAAATCTTTTTTTTCACTTCTTTAGATATGCCTATTCCGGTATCAGTTACAAGTATCTGCACTTCCTCATTAATGGCTCTTGTCTCAATGGTAATCTTACCTCCTTCAGGCATGGCATCAATTGAGTTGAAGATCATATTGGTTAAGACCTCCCTTAATTCTGAGGGGCTTCCCATAATATGTGGCAAATCCTTTTCTAATATGGATATTAACTCGATATTAATGCCCACTTCCTGGGCCTGATCTTTCCAGCGGGGTTTGGACATCTCTTTCACTTCTACAATGATCTCATTGATATCCACTATTGAAAATGCTTTATCCACCCTTATCCTGGTAAACTCCTGAAGACGTTTTACAGCCTCACCAGCATCTAACGCAGCAGTTTCGATTACTTTGAGCTGTTTTTTTATCTGTTCAGGATTTAATGTATCCACCTGCCTGGCAAGTAACTCTGTATTACCCAAGATGATGGCTAAGATGTTGTTGAAATCATGTGCAACCCCTGAAGCCATCTGACCCATAACTCTCAGCTTCTCGGATTGGATGAGCTGCTCCTCAATTTTTTTCCTTTCGCTGACATCTCTCATGATGACTTCAACACCAAAAATATTTCCTTTTTGAAAATAGGGGCGGTCACCAACTTCGAGGAAAAATACTTCTCCCTTTTTGTTTAAAACCTTAATCTCATAAATATCTCCTACTGGTTTCCCAGCTATTCTTTCCTCGAACCGTTTCATAGCCGCGGGTAGATCTTCCGGATGGACAAAATCTGAAAATCCTTTATCCTTCAACTCCTGCTCGGAATAGCCAAACAATCCGATAAATCTTTTATTATAAATGCTGAGTTTACCATCAGGGATCATAAATACGGCTACTGCATCATTTATACTTTCAAATAGTTCCCTGTATTTTTCCAGAGACTCTTTTAACTCCTTCCCCAATCTCTGCTTCTCTTTTGTTAGCATCTGCTTGTCTATAGACTTTTTAACTAAAGCCCTTAGTTCTTCTATGTCAAAAGGTTTGGTAACAAAGGCGTCTACACCTCTGTTCAATGCCTTAATAGCATTTTCTGTGCTGGCATAAGCCGTTATCATGATTATGCTTAAATCCGGATCTGTCTTTTTAATGATTTCCAATAGTTCTACCCCATCTATATCCGGAAGTCTTATATCCAATATAGCTATATTAAATGAGTCACCTTTTATTAAGGCCGCTCCATCATTGGCAGTATTGCTGTTGAGATTCTGTATCCATCCAGTTCAAGTATATGCGAAAGGGTTTTGCACATGCCTTTATCATCGTCAATAATCAGGATATTTGGTATTGAGCTTGTCAAAGCATCGACTTTATTATTCATGATATTTCCTCTTTCCCATATCAGTCCAACATCTTTTGCATGTCTTTTCGTTCATCGCTCTCACCCTTCAGCCATAGGCAGCCTGACAACAAATGTGGCGCCTTTTCCAAACTCACTTTTTAGTTTTATTTGTCCTTCATGTCTCTCAATAATTCCATGGGTAACTGCCAGCCCTAATCCAATACCCTTGGCCTTAGTAGTAAAAAGTGGATCAAATATCTTCTTCTGGTCTTCTTCTTTAATTCCACAACCAGTATCTTTAAATTCGACCTCAATAAACCTTTCATCCTCCCGGCTGGTTATTGTTAATCTTCCACCCACTTCCATGGATTGACAGGCATTTAAGATCAGATTATTAAAGGCCTGTCTTATTTGATAATGGTCAACCATAGCCTTCTTGAGGTTAGGTTTTAGATTCATCTCTACTTTGATATTCTCCGGTGTCTTGGTAACCGATAGGGCATATTTAATAATTTTATTTATATCATATGGCTTAACCACTAATTTTGAGGTCAGAGAAAAGTTCAGCAAGTCTCTGATAATCTTGGCAGAGAGACTTATCTCATTCTCTATAATATCAAGAAACTCAGAAATACTCGGATCTTTTGCTATTAGACCACCTTTGCTGATCTCTTCTTTTAAATAGTAAGCTGAGTTTTTAATTACCCCTAAAGGATTCCTCAGTTCATGAGCTACACCGGCAGCCAACTGCCCTATGGCAGCCAATTTTTCAGTCCGAATGAGGCGCTCCTGAGTTTTTATTAACTCTAAGCTGCTCCTTTCCAACTCGGCTGTCCTTCCCTCTAGTTCTGTTTTAGACTTTTCTATCTTCATTTGGTTATCCACCAACTCTGCATAAATTCGATCTATAGCTTGTATGATTTCCTGCCACATTTTCTCTTCCATCTGCCGGTGGATTACATTGTCAGTGACATCTTTGGCAATGTGGACAAAACGTGTAATTTCATCATGTCCGTTTCTTATTGGATATACATTAATTAATACATGATGTTGACTACTACCATCATGTATGCCGGAATGGATGTGGGTTGCGGAACTGGATTTTCCTGTGGCTAAAACATTATATATTGGACATATATCAAAAGGTCCCTGGCATGGAAAGTCAAGACCGTGTGTTACATAATAACAACGCTTATTAATAATTTCAGGTCCGTAAATGTCTATTGATTTTTGACTTGCCCAGACAATTTTGTAATCTTTTGAGATAAGCAGAATCTCTTCGTCAATTCCTTTGACAATATTCTCATATACCCATTTATTCTTTCTCTGAAAATTCATTTCCGTACCATGTGATCATGCCTACCTCTTTATTGTATGAACAGTGCATACAAGGCAGGGATCAAAGGATCTTATCACATGCCCGACCTCTACCGGATTATCCTCATCCTCAACTATAGTCCCGTTCAAGGCTTGCTCACATGTCCCGTGCTGATCAAAAAAATCCTTAGGAGAAAGGTTCCATGCAGTAGGGGTTATTACCTGATATCTTTCAATCTTACCGTCCTTAATGGCTATCCAGTGACCAAGCGCCCCTCTTGCCGCCTCAATAAGACCTATTCCTTTTGCCTCTGTATGCACCAAAGGCTTTTTATGGAATGGCTTATACGCGTCTATCTCTCTTATCCAGATTCCAACCTGTCTTGCCAACCTCACCGCCTCATGAAGCCTTGCCAAAGCCCTTAAGAAAACGCTTGAACCTCTTTTACTAAATATATCATAGATCAGGAGGTCTTTATCCAGTATCATCCTGGCCAGAGGCCCTACCTCTACTGTGTTGTCATCATAGCGCGGAGATTTAGACCAACTGTAAGCCCCTCCCTTATCCGGATCAGGTTCGGTAATCCCTTCAGAAGGATGTAGTCCTCCCTTGTAGCCTTTTAGGAAGGAATACTTGATATATTCAGTTATCTTCTCCTGGTTAAATGGGTAAAAATCCCTGTCATAGTACCCGCTGGAAAGCCAGTTTTTTCCCTCAGGAAGTTTATATGCTCCATAAGACAGAAATTTACCCGGACCTTTACCAATTTTATCCAATCCTATTTCTCTCGAATACCTAACATAAGTCCCAATGTCGCTGTCCTGGTGGTTTGATTCTGTCAACCACTTCTCCAGGTCAGCTAAGCTCTTATTCTCCAGCCATCTATCAATCTCGCAACCCAGTAAACTTTTTTCTATGTAATCCTGTAACTCCCTCAATAGTCCCAGGGCCTTAATTTGGCGTGAAATACTGATACTGCAGGTAACTCCTCCCGGCTGGAAGATAAGTGTATTTGGCCACTTGCCTGCAAATACTCCCATAAGCTCTAACATACTTGAACGAGCCTTAAGAGCCTTTAAATAAGATGCGCCCTTAAAAGGAAGAAAACGCTTTACAATCTCAGGATAGTCTGGATGAGGTGAATATTTTTTATTGGTCAAATCAGGGGCAAATAAGATATAGAAATGTGTAATATGACTCATAAGAATCTCGATTGCCATGACAATATTTTTTACCCTATATGCATTATCAGGCATCGCAGAGTTCCATGCATTCTTTATGGCTGTCGAGCTTGCTACTCCATGTGATGCACCACAGATTCCACAGATCCTTGGAGTAAATACTATGGCATCCATAGGATCTCTTCCCTTTAACAAGATTTCAAACCCTCTAAACATCACACCCTTGGATCTGGCATTTTGCACCTTTCCATCCTTAATCTCAATAGTTATCTCCAGGTCGCCTTCCACTCTATTAAATGGACTTATATTTATCGTCTTAGACATCTTAAACTCCTTAATCTACCCTTCTGAATGATACTGCATTTTTCTTTAATCTCTCAGGAGTGGCAAGTTTTGCTAAGCTGGCCATCCCCACATACCAGGCTTTAGGAACATCAAGGGGCAATGTAACAGGTACCTCTCCTATCTTTCTGGTCTCAAAGAAAGGTACAGAGCTATCTGGAAAATCCGGCGAGGTACAGGCAATACATGGAAAACCTGCTCGAGTGCAACTTCCTGTACGACCCAGCCACATACGCTCATTACAGTCTGATTCACATAATGTTCCTTTACAGCCCAGATATTCAAAAAGACATCCCAGTTGACTATATTCAGTGGCTGAAGCCTTAAATTCGTAAAATTCATTTCGTGGACAGCCATGATGGGCCAGTTTTTTATAGAATGCCTTAGGACGATTGAATTCATCCAATTCTCCGGCGCCTAATTTCCCCATTATTAACCGCATTAGCGTCTCTACTATCCAATCCGGATGACAGGGACAGCCAGGAACGTTGACTACCGGATGGCCTGAACCCGAGACGTAATCCTTTCCCAGCGCCCCTCCTTTTTGTTTCCTCAAGAACTGTAGACCGGTAGCCTCAATAAAATTAGCGCCGGCAGCTACTATACCGCCAAAGGCAGCACAGGTGCCAATTGCTATTGTATACTGGCTAACCTTAGCAAGCTTTTCTATCCACTCCCTGAACGGACGACCATTAAATAGAAAAAATTTCCCGCTATTTTCAGGTCCGCAAATCACAGCGCCTTCCACTATTAAAACATCAAGTTTTGTTTTTCTGGAAATACATTTATCAAATATTTTCCCTACATCTTCCCCTATTTCAAGACTTAGAAAGGGATGCCACAGTAAATTTATATCAAGCATCTTCAGGGCGGTAAGTACATGTGGCTGCTCTGCGTTAAGGAATGATATCGTATCCCCGTTGCAACCACCACTTTGTAGCCATAATAAATTAACCATTGTCTATACCTCCTTTTTTCTCCTAAAAGAAAGAGGGAAATCTTAAATAAATACTGTAAATATTATCTAATAAATATTAACATAAGGTCCATTTAAAATCACAACCAATATTTTACGCTACTCCATACTGTCTTTATTGCAATTTACTGTCTTAACGTCTATAATCTTATCAAAATATGTGCAATGAACGTATAGCCTTTTGTAAAATCCTTTTTTGTAAAAAATAAATTCATGTTTATTAAGACTATATTTCTAATTTTTCTAATCCTCTTTTCCTTTTCTGCCTTCTCTGAAAATAATCCCCCCTCACCCCCCTTTAGTAAAGGGGGGCAGGGGGGATTTGCTGAAGAAATTAGGAAAGAAGTTATTGTCATCACTGTAGATGGTGTTATTAATCCGGTTTCAGCAGAATATATTGGAAAGAGTATTAAGAAGGCGAATGAGAAGAAAGCCGAGGCACTCATAATTGAGCTCGATACCCCGGGAGGGTTGGACACATCCATGAGAAATATTGTCAAAGATATCATAGGGAGTGAAGTACCTGTTGTTGTGTATGTTTCGCCAAGCGGCAGCAGGGCAGCCTCTGCGGGTGTATTTATAACCTTGGCTGCCCATATCGCAGCAATGGCACCTGGTACAAATATCGGGGCAGCCCATCCAGTTGGCATTGGGGAAAAGATGGATAAGGTGATGGCTGAAAAGGCGACCAACGATGCAGCAGCTTATATAAAATCTCTTGCAGAGAGAAACGGGAGAAACGCAAAGTGGGCTGAAGATGCGGTCAGGAAGAGTATCTCTGCGACAGAGAAAGAGGCGTTAAAGGAAAAGGTTATAGACCTCGTTAGCAAAGACCTGAACAGCCTTCTCTCAGATATAGACAGCAGAAAGGTCCGGACGATTACGGGACAAAAGATCCTGATGACTGCAAAAGCAAATGTCACCAGAGAGGAAATAGGGATCAGGCATAAGATACTCAACCTCATTTCCGACCCAAATATCGCCTATATCCTTATGCTCCTTGGTTTTTACGGCCTATTTTTTGAACTTACAAACCCTGGGGCGCTTTTCCCCGGTGTAATAGGTGGAATCTGTCTCATACTTGCCTTCTATGCATTCCAGACACTTCCTGTAAATTATGCAGGACTTTTATTAATTATCCTCGCCATCATCCTCTTCGTTCTTGAGGTAAAGATTGTATCTCATGGAGTGCTCACGATTGGCGGAATAATTGCTATGATTATAGGCTCACTGATGCTCTTTGAATCACCGGCGCCTTTTATGAAGCTCTCGCTCTATATTATTCTCCCTGCTGTCATTATAACCGCCCTATTCTTTACTGTAACATTCGGCCTTGCATTCAAGGCATATAAGAGAAAGCCTGTCACCGGTTCAGAGGGACTTATCGGAGCTAAAGGGATTGCAGATACAGATATAACAAAAGATGGAGGTATGGTATTATTACATGGTGAGCGCTGGGCAGCATATTCTGATGAGCCTATAGGAAAGGGGGAAAATATAATAGTAGAGACTGTATCAGGACTGAAGGTAAAGGTTAAAAGATATCAGTAATTTGATGTCAGATACACGATGCGTGATGCATACATAATGTATTTTGTATAAGCTATAAGGAGGTTTATATGCCAATATTTGCAACGTCTTTCATGGGTTTTCTTTTAATAATATTCCTTGTCATATATTTCCTTTCGAGTGCAATAAAGATATTAAGGGAATATGAGAGGGGTGTTGTATTCAGGCTTGGAAGGGTTATACCTGTAAAGGGTCCTGGACTTGTCATAATCTGGCCGATAATTGACAGGCTCGTCAGGGTCAGCCTTCGTATTGTCGCAATGGACGTTCCTGCTCAGGATGTAATTACAGAGGACAATATAACAGTTAAGGTTAATGCCGTTATCTATTTCAGGGTAATAGAACCTATAAAGGCAATTACAGAGGTTGAGGATTTTTTATATGCAACATCAATGATCGCACAGACAACGCTCAGGAGCATTCTCGGACAGAGCCAGCTCGATGACCTCCTTTCTAAAAGGGAAGAGGTAAATGCTAAACTTCAAAAGGTAATTGATTTTCAGACAGAGCCATGGGGGATAAAGGTAACAACAGTCGAGGTTAAGAATGTTGACCTGCCAATAGAAATGCAAAGGGCAATAGCAAAACAGGCAGAGGCTGAGCGTGAAAGAAGGGCAAAGATTATCCATGCTGAAGGAGAGTTTCAGGCATCACAGAAGCTTGTAGATGCGGCAACTATAATTGCAACAGCACCGTCTGCACTCCAGCTCAGGTTCCTCCAGACACTTACGGAAATCGCTACAGAGAAAAACTCCACAATAATATTCCCGGTACCGATAGATCTGATAAAACCATTTCTTGAAAAAATGGAAAAACCAAAATAGACCTGTGACCTATATCTATAACTCGTGTGACAAGGAGATAGGCAATAGCACCATTTAAGAACAAGATATGGCTCAGGCTATTAATGCTCTTACTCATAGTAGTTGGATTGGCATTAATGGCCTATGAATATGGTTTAATCCCTCTTTCAGTTCATGAAAGCCGATTATTACAAGAACGGTTGAAATGCTTTCTTGATTCTCTTGGGCCTGCTGCATTTGTAGGATTCATTCTTTTACAGGTTGTCCAGGTAGTTATTACTCCTATACCGGGAGAGGTTACAGGGGTTTTAGGTGGCATTCTATATGGACCTTACCTTGGTGTTTTATTGTCTACCATTGGTTTAACAATAGGCTCTTACATAGCCTTTGCTCTCTCACGAGCCTTTGGAAGACCCTTTGTAGAAAAATTTGTAGACGAAAGAACCATGAGCCGATTCGATTATCTCCTCCATCTTAAGGGTGCATTCCTGGTCTTCCTACTATTCCTTATACCTGGATTTCCAAAGGACCTCTTATGTTACATCCTTGGGCTTGGACACATTACCACAGCGGAATTCCTTGTGATTGGCGGTACCGGAAGGCTTTTTGGGACTATCCTCTTAACCCTTGGCGGTTCATACATACGACACCATCAATATTATCGGCTATTTATTCTTTTAGGGATTGCAATTGTTATAATATTGTTTTCAATGGCTTACAAAGATAAGCTCGAGAAATTGTTTCAGAAATGGCATTCATATGCAGGTAAGGCAACATTAAAAGACAAAAGATAGATAGTGGTTCTGTTACTGAGAACATATTAAAAAACAATCTAACTAAAAAAGGAGGATACTATGCAGAATTTATCACCTAACCCAAATGGGGTGACAAGACAGTTTGAAAGAAGACCCTATTCTAAAATCATCGACTTCTCTGTAAGCTCTCGTGAATCCAGGGAACAGAAATGGTTGAATCTAAAAGGCAAGGCAATTGATATATCTGAAAAAGGGATAGGCATACAGACAGACTATCCTTTGGCTCCGGGTCATATGCTGTGGTTCAATGATGGAATAGAAGATAAGGCTGGTTTTGTAAGGTGGTGCATACAGCTTGATAATGATTACAGGGTTGGGATTAAGTTAGATGAAAAACATGTCAAGCATCTCGATGATGTAACAGAACTATTCAATAAACGACTTGAGGAAATAGAGAAAAGATGTTCTAATCCTGAGGCAAATCCTGACAAACTTTTACATGATGTTACAATGGCTATTTCTGATGTACTCGATGCCTGTGCAGAATTTGAAAGAGAAGTAAAAGACAAGGATATTATCAGGGATGCACGGATAAGGTTTCATGGAAAAACAAATACCATTCTATCCAAAAGCTATTGTATAAACCGCACAAGAACATGGCCTCAGGGATATCAGGGTGATTATAAAACGCTGGAACATGTGTACAAAAACACACCTCTCTCTGAAGGGATAGGATACTATTTGGATTTGTGTCTCTTGAATTCAGATCTTGCGCCCGCCGTAAGGAATAGGATCAAGAAACTTGAGGACATACTAAGAGATGAATTACTGAATAGAGAGAAACCTTCTGTCTTGAATATCGCATGTGGTTCATGCCGTGAGGTTTTTGAATTAGCCACTGTAATTGAAAAATCCGGCGCTAAAATTACTTGTATTGATTTAGATAATGATGCCCTTTCTTTCGCAGCAAATCGTTTATCCTATACCAGTATTTCACCACTCTCATCAAATCAGGTTAATCTTCGCAAATATAATGCCATAAGGATGTTTGACCACGATCTTAACATGAGTGAGTTTGGAAGGCAGGACATCATATACAGTGTTGGATTCTTTGACTATCTCCAATCTGATTTTCTCGCAAAATTTTTCAAAGCCTTATATAACATGCTTAACCCTGGCGGCATATTAATTACTTCCTTTAAGGATGCAAGCCGGTACAGACATCAGGATTACCACTGGATTGTTGACTGGGATGGTTTCTTACAGAGATATGAAGAAGACTTCATGGGTATCTTTTCTGAGGCTAAAATACCTTTTTCTGCAATAAGAGAAATGCGCGAAGATACGGGGATCATAGTTTTCTATGTAATAACAAAGTAGTATGGATAGAGTTGTTATCACAGGCATAGGTGTTCTCTCTCCTGTTGGTATTGGCAGGAAGGATTTTTGGGAAGCATTATCCCAGGGGAAAACAGGATTTAGAACAATAAGCCTATTTGATACAGCCTCCTTTAAAGTCCATATTGCTGGGGAGATAAGCGATTTTGACCCTGTTTCATTTCTCGGCAAAAAAGGACTTCGTACCCTTGACCGAAGTACAAGATTGTTAAGCTCTGCTGCCAAGCTTGCTATTGATGATGCCAATCTTCAGATCACTGACGAGAACACTAATTCCATAGGTATTTCCATTGGAACGACATTCGGAAGCCTTCACAGTATTTCACAGTTCGACCGTGAAGGCCTTATCGAAGGTCCAAAATATGTAAACCCGTCGTATTTTCCAAATACAGTCATTAACTCTCCTGCAAGTCAGGTCTCAATTCGTTTCAAGATAAAGGGCTTCAATACAACTATATCAACAGGGTTCTGTGCCAGTCTTGATGCAGTCATTTATGCTTCTGACTTTATACGCTTAAACAGAGCAGATGTTGTTCTTGCCGGAGGGGTGGAAGAACTTTGCGAAGAGACTTTCCTCGGCTTTCATAACCTTGGATATCTGTCAGGGATAGATGGTTCGGAGCCAATCTCTTGTCCTTTTGATGCAAGAAGGAATGGGATAATCCTTTCAGAAGGTGCAGCAGTTCTTGTTCTTGAAGACTTAGAGCATGCTTTAAAAAGAGGCGCAGAAATACTTGCCACAGTTAAAGGTTATGGAAATTCCTTTGACGCATCACTCCCCTTTAATTCCCCCCTTGGTAAGGGGGGATACAGAGGGGTCAAATGGAGTGATGATGGATTCAAACATGCAGGAACAGGGTTAAAAAATGCAATTACCATTGCATTAAAAGATGCACCTCTTTCTCCAGAGGATATAGGCTTTATATCTGCCAGCGCTAATTCGACAAAAGGACTTGACAGGATGGAGACGCGAGTTATAAAAGAAATATTTGGAGCGCATGCTTTTAATATCCTTGTGAGTTCAATAAAATCAATGGTAGGAGAATCTTTTTCTGCCTCAGGTTCCTTATCATTAGCAGCAGCAGTTGGTGCCATAAAGAATGGATTCATCCCACCGACTGTAAATTATATTGAAAAAGACCCTGAATGCGACCTTGATTATGTCCCGAATAAAGCGATACAGAAGAACATAAATCATGTGCTTGTAATCTCATCCGACCCCTATGGACAAAATACAGCTATTGTTCTTAGCAGGTATGATACATGATGTTGAAAATAAACAAACGATTATTTAAATTGTCATCTTATTATCCTCCCCTTAACAAGGGGAGGTAGGAGGGGTTTTTAATTACAAAAGCATTTAACAGAACAAACCTTACAACGAAAAGGAAGACATTAAGAAGGAATCTACCCTTGGCTGAGGTCATCCTATGGAATAGATTAAAGGGCAAGCAGTTAGAGGGCTATAAATTCAGAAGACAATATAGCGTCGAGCATTTTGTGATAGATTTTTATTGCCCTGAGTTGAAATTAGCTTTAGAGGTTGACGGAGATTCTCACTATCTACCTCCCCATCCCCTCCTTGGTAAGGAGGGGAATAAGGGGCGGTTATCTGATATGCAGAGACAATCTCAGATTGAAACCTTTGGTATCCGGTTTTTGAGATTTACCAATAGGGAGATATATGAAAATTTAGAAGGGGTATTGATTAAGATAGCAGAAAAAATTAAACAAATAACCTCCCCTACCCCTCCTTGTAAAGGAGGGGATTAAGAAGGTATTGACCCTTGTAAGGGAGAGAATCCTGCCTACTTAAAATGAAACACACATGCTGACAAGTCGGCACAAAGGGGAATGAAAATACACACCCCTTAATCCCCTCTTTTTAGAGGGGAAACCGCAGAACTCCCCTCTATTAAGAGGGGTTGGGGGTGTGTTATAAAGGTATTTTCAGGTGAAAACAACAAAAAATGTTAACGAAGGGAGGATATATGCAACTTGATTTTGAAGAGATAAAGAAGCTAATCCCTCAGAGATTTCCATTTATCATGATTGATAAAGTACTTGAAGTTGAACCAGATAACTATGCAATTTCAATAAAAAATATCTCAGGCAACGACATATTATTTCTCGGTCATTTTCCTGAAAAGGCTATTATGCCTGGCGTTGCAATCTTAGAAGCAATGGCACAAACTGCCATAGTCCTTTTTGCCGCTGAAAATAATCCTTCCGAATCCCAGGCACCCCACTTTGGAAAAGGTGCCACCCCATTACCCCCCACTTTGGAAAAGGGGTCCAACACATTACCCCCCACTTTGGAAAAGGGGGGCGAGGGGGGATTTTCAGATGAAAAAAAAGGAGATAACAAAAATCCGATCTATTTCTTAGGGTCTGTCAAGGCACGGTTTTTCCATCCCGTTGTTCCCGGAGACCAGTTAAAGATAAAGGTTGTTAATGTCAAATCTTTACCAAATGGCGCCTTTGTATCAGCAGAGGCATTTGTTGATGATAAAAAAATATCAGAGGCAGAACTTGTGTTTAGTGTGATAAATGAATAAGAGGGTTGTTATAACAGGTCTCGGCGTTATCTCTTCCATCGGTATTGGCTGGAAGGAATTCTGGGATAGCCTTTTGAAAGGCAAATCAGGAATCAGCCATGTATCATCTTTTGATACCACAAATCATTTCACACATAATGGCGGTGAGGTAAAGAATTTTAAGCCAGAAGAATTTATTCCAAAAGACAAACTTAATTTACTAAGTCGAGCATCACAACTATGTCTTGCAGCAGCAAAGCTAAGTATAGAAGATGCAAAGCTAACCCAAGATGATATTTTAAA
>PEUB01000013.1:648-13417 GCA_002780895.1 Nitrospirae bacterium CG02_land_8_20_14_3_00_41_53 | reverse complement strand
GTGAAAGGAATAATAACATGCTCAGGGTCTTCTTCAAGTCCATAACGTTTTATTAATTCATTAATTTCTTCCATAACGAATGTTAATGAAAATTTAACATAACGATTAAGACGTCCGCAACAGGATTTCATATCTTGCGATAACCATTCGGTAAGGGGGATGGAGGGGGATTTTTAATTTAAAAATTTTGTACAGAGAGGCTCCAGATTATTTCAATATCCTTCACATATATAGTTACTGATAAACCATAGACGCTATTTTTACGGTCAGATCGCCAAGCATATTGGTATAACTTCCCATTTCATTATCATACCAACCATAGATTACTGTCTGTGTAACAGGTATTTCCATGCTATTAGGAAGCTGTCCGGAAAGTGGCTCCGCTGGTATTTTTAAAAGCTTGTTAAGGTCAAATGTCACATAAGCTGTTCTCGTATGTGTCTCATTACCTTCGATGATGGTAGCAGGCCCAAAGTGTCCAATAATGTCTGAAGATACATTCTGCTCCTCAGTATATTTGATATAGCCTCTCTTTTCTTTTTGTTCAGCGTCACGATAAATGTTGTTAATGAGGGTTCTGTTAATAATAGGTTCATTCCCTGGCTCATCACTAAGAGCAACTACCAAAATAATCAGAGAACCAATACTAATTGGGATACGCACTGATTCTGCAATGAAACCTATTTTATTCATTTCCGGGATTACCAGGCCGAGTGTCTTAGCGGCTCCGGTAGTTGTCAGGATGATATTATTCATGATGCTTCTGTTTTTCCTTAAATCAGTGGCGCCAGCCTCTGGTAACCTGTCCAATACTTCCTGTGTTCCTGTTGCGGCATGGATTGTAGCCATAGAGGCACTAAGTATCTTTTTGGAACTAAAGTAATCTAAAAGCGGCTTAATCATGTATGCAAGACAGGTAGTTGTACAGGATGCAGCTGAAATAATGTGATGTTTGGCATGATCATATTTATCATCATTTATACCTATCACAATGGTTGCTGCATCCTCTGGCATAGAAAGTCCTTTTTCCTTAATCTTAAAAGGTGCAGAAACGATTACCTTCTCTGCCCCTGCCTCAAGATGACCACGTGCAGAGCCTCCTTTAGCATCAGGTGGGGCTGTTGGGTCTTTAAACGTACCTGTACTCTCGACAACTACTTTGGCACCATGCTTACCCCAGGGGAGTTGTCTGGGATCACGGGTTTCCCTCAAAATCGTTACTGGCACATCATCTATCAGCATAGTGCCTTTTTCTTCATTAATATTTTCGATTACTCTTTTTGCCTTGTATCCATGGAGGAATTGATGTAATAATCCATAGGTAGAATCCTTTTCAATATAAAGTGCAACATCCTCCAGCTTGGTTCCAACCTTTCGTCCAATGTTTACGACAATCTCTGAAAAAGATTTTCTGCTTATATGTTGCCAGAGTGTCAACTTGCCAATTCTGCCCAAACCGTTTATCCCAAGTACGGGCTTTCTCCCAGAGATCATTTTTACCTTGTTCTCCATTTTTTCTGTACCCCCTCCTGAGAATAATTCTTTAGTTTTTTTAAAAATATTATACCAGCAGTTTGATTTCTTGTACCTGATGCCTGCCTGAGTAAACCAAGCCATTACGGCCGTCAATGCTCAAAAAATCACCTGCCTTTAATATCCGGTTATTAAGTTTACATCTCTTTTCATGTTCGCGTACAGATAAATTATTGCAACTTACCACACAGGTTTTTCCCAACCGGTTGGCAATAATGGCAGCATGAGAGGTTGATCCCCCGCGAGCAGTCAGCAATCCATCTGCTGCCGAGATATGTCTTATATCGTCAGGAACAGTATCTGACCTGATTAAAATAAGTGGTGTATCCGGGTCCTTTTCCCTAAACTCGCGGATTTCATCTAAATCAAAGACAATTCTACCACTAAGGGCGCCGCCGCCAACACCTATCCCGCTGGAAAGGTAATTAGAGGATAGCTCATTAGAAGGGACAAAGGCCGTAAAACTTTCTCTTTTTCTAATAGCCATATCGCGTGCCTGAAGGATGTAAAGATTCGCACTGTCTTTCCCTTCAAAGGTAAATTCAATCTCCTGGGCACCCCAACTCTCTTTATAAATTAAGTCCTTGATTATTTTTAGTAGTGCACTATAAATCTCAGGAAAACTGTCCTCCAGTGAAATGTCAGATGTTCTTTCTTCGATATGTCTTTGTTCATTAGATATAGGCAGCGTCTTTACCAGCCCTGAGACTATATCCTCTCCTTGTGCTCCAAGTGTAAAATCACCCCACAACATGACTTTGTCTCCAGCCTCCTGGGGATTGCGGGTAAAAAGAACCCCTGTTCCTGAATTAGCATCTAAATTACCATAAACCATTGCCTGCACAATAACTGCTGTACCCCAGTTCTCAGAAATACCCAATATCTCGCGGTAGGCATGGGCCTTTCTGGAAAACCATGATTGAAATACCTGGGCGATTGCCATATCAAGCTGGATTTTTGGGTCATCAGTTATTTCTATCCCGTTATCCTTAACAGCATCCCGATAAGCAAATGCTACATCTCTCGTCTGCTCAGGTGTAAATTGAATTTTTCTCGGAACCTTATATCTCTCCTTAAAAGAACTGATAATATCATCGAATTTATTCCTTTCCATGCCAAAAAACATTCCCCAACACTGTAAAAACCGCCGATAACAATCCCATACACACCAGGGCTTACCTGTTTGTTTTACTAATCCTGCAATAACAGCTTCGTTAATCCCCACATTTGAAAATGAATTCATCATGCCGGGCATAGAGATCGCTCCTCCGCTTCTGACTGATACGAGTAATGGATTCTCAGGATCACCGAATCCTTTACCTGTTAGTATTTCGAGCCCTTTAATCTGTTCATTAATTCTTTTTTGTAGATGCTCCCTAACATAACAAAATCTACTGATTGCCTGCTTACAACGAAATACCTCGGTACTTATAATAAAACCTGGGGGAACAGGTATCCCTAAAGATGACATCCTCACAAGGTTGTATCCTTTATTCCCAAGATGAATCCTGTCGTCGGTAGTCTTATTAGGGGTATGGATACCGGATAATGCCTTTTCAGGGTCATAGCTCATTAATAAGTCCAGATTTTGAACATCCAATCCCTCTGCCTGTTCGAATAAAGTTTTTAAGATATTACTAATAAAATTATCTAACTGTTGGAGTCCAAAAGAGCTGGCCACAATCTTCCTCAAAAACCGTTCTGAAGTTGTATTTATAAACTCAACCTCGCTCTGTTCCCTATGTTTTTCGAAATATTTAGGCAGTATATTTTCTGTCCCCGCCTGAAGGATAATATTTTTTAGGTTATTCTTGTGGATGCCGCTATAATAGGTATTTAATATATCCTGTACAGCCTCTGAGAAACCCCTGAATATGTCAATATACTGAGAGAAGGAAAATCTCCTTACCTCCAATGCTACGGATAAAAGTTCCAGTGTATTTTCAAGCCTGTTCGAGGATATCCCATCTAACTGTAATGCCCTGAAAAACAGATTTGCAAACTTCTTAATCTGGAATAGGGTAGCCCTGGTAATAAATTTAAGATTAAATGAATTTATTAATTCTTCAAAAAGTATATTGGCCAGATTTTCCAGACGAAAGGTTAAGGCCATGGCGTCAAATTTTCTCTCCTGGTATCTTCCATACATTGAAGGTATGCCGGCAGCGATGTGTCTTTTACGAAAGATATCCTCCACAGCCTCATACCTTTCAGGAGACAAGATTATATCTTTTAAGAGTTGTAAATAACTCAGGATACCTTCAAGACGTTGATAGACATTGCCTTCCTCTAAGATATTGATTAGCGGCTCTGTATTCGGAAGGCCCAAACTTTGTGCACGTCTTAACTGTTCCTTGACGTCTTGAGTATTCAGTCTATATTTCTTATTAAGCAAATGATAAAACTTAATAGCAAGGAATGCCCGTCCCTTTTCTCTTTCTGAGACATTTGGTATATTCTTTATAAATACACTGATGTCCTCATCAGTTAGACGTAAAAGATCAATTACATTATGAATTTCCTTATTACTAAAAATGCAGTTAAAAATAGTACTGATTTCATCAAAATATGGACCCGAAGACTTGATTTGCTGATAAATGTCTTCGGGTAAAAATCCTTTTAAATGGGTTTTATCCTTTGTTTGCCAGAAATTTATAATCTCCTCGATAAAATCAACCACACGGACAGAGCTTTCAACATGGCTTTGTTTACGTAAAAAATGTATAAGTAAGTCAACCCTGCCTGTAGAGTCGTCAATTTCAGTGGATACATCTCGCAATGTTCCTTCAGCACCAATCTCGCTGAAATATACAGGAAATAACTTTGATAGTTGTCTAACTAAGTGATAAACAGGTTTGATATCGCTATTCAAGAGTTTGGTAATGTCCTTCTGAAACAGATCAGTATCACTTATGTGTATTCCACTTAAACTTAGATTAATAATTAAGGCAGAGATGAGGGATTTAGACCATTTCGGATTGTTCTCGATTAACTCCAGCCAGACACGGATGTTTTTTAAATGAGCGCTGTTAGATTTAACCTGCCATTCATCAGTGGCACCTTGTATCTCAGGATACTGAAATCCAAGTGAGATGATTTTCTGGATATACCATTCAACAAGATTACTATCGCCCAGATTAAATATCTCATTACCTATACTCTGGATACAATATAGAGCCGTTTCAGGATAATTGATTAGACCTCTTTTCAAAACACTAAAAGTCCCGGAAAGAATGACCTTTATTTGCTCAGGCTTCCCAATCTTAATAGCGGATGAGAGTGTGCGATTAATCTCTCTAATTGTATTTTCATGAATACTGGAGAGTCCTTTAGTTTCCATAATCTTGAGGAGATATGCCACTTTAAAGCTGAGGTCCTTATACACATCACCAGTCTGGACTAAGATATCGGAAAGATCCTCGTAGAATCTAACCATCTGCAAATAACCGGGTAGCTTTAAGATCTCTTCTAAAAGCAAGTATTGATCAGTAATTTTTTTAAGACTGCTCAAATGAAGAACTAATCCCTTCAAGTTAGCATGTGATATAGGATAAATTGATTCTTCTAACTCTTTGTATTTTTCTTCATTTAAAGCATAATCTGCTTTGCGTTTTAACCATGTTACAGGGTCTTCTTCCCCCAGCCAATATTCATAAGTTATTAAAAGAGCCTTAAAAAGCAAGTCATTAATACCCTTGACATCAAAACGGGTAGGCATTTTTGCAAGTATGATCTGGCCCAGCTTTTTCAGTTGATGAGGATTAGTAATGAGGAAAAAGAATTGTTTTTCCTGTAGCTGATTAAGCCTGGCAATACAGTCCTGAAATACAGGTTCATACTTATAAAGGTCTTGATTACCGTCTATCAGGATTTTTTCAATGTAAAACATAAGGCTGTCAATGGCTGCCTGCTGTATATTTATATCAGGAGAGTTTATAGCGTCTAAAAAAATATCTGCAATAATCTTAATGACCTCTATCCCCTTTTCGTGATGATCGTGTAAATAGAAATTTTTCAGTGCATAGGCACGTATTTCATTTACAAGAAAACCCCAATTTTTGGGATGACGATTTAACTCTCGCAATAAGGGCTCGGTGGCATTCAGGATGCCATGATAGTCTTTAACTACCTCTTGTAAGATCTCATATTTTGATTGAGTTGCTATTTCGTTAACTGGAGTCAATTCAAGTCCTCTTTTTTTTATTATATACATAAATCAGCCTATAGACAAGGCTTTCTGAGGGTAAGTCGGGAGGGAATAGAGGGGGCATATCTTGCTTACAATAGTTGAGTGATTCAAAAAGCTTCCGATTGTTTGATTCTTATCACGAAAAAAGGGATGCTTTATAAGGGCAAAGAGACGTGTCTACCGAAAATAATATGTTATACTACGATAACAGGTAGATGGGCTAATTAAAATGAATATAATAGACCGGGAGGGGTATTTCCAAGTGAAGGTCCGTGAGATATTTACGAGCATACAGGGAGAGTCAAGTTACTCAGGTATACCGTGCACATTCATAAGGATGACAGGCTGTAATCTTAGATGTTCCTACTGTGATACAACATATGCATACTATGATGGAAGGGAGCTTTCTGAAGAAGATATTATAGGCGAGGCAAGGCGTGCTGATATAAACATTGTTGAGATTACAGGCGGGGAACCGTTACTTCAGAAAGAGGTTTTTCATCTGATCAAAAAACTGCTTGATGAGGATTACAAAGTATTAATAGAGACAAACGGTTCGATGAATATAAAAGATGTTGATAAAAGGGCGGTCGTGATACTTGATATAAAGACACCCGGCAGTGGTATGAGTGAAAAGATGGATTTATCAAACCTTAAAAATATAAAAAGTACTGATGAAATAAAGTTTGTAGTAACAAACAGGACTGATTATGAATGGTCAAAGGATATAATTCATAAATACAATTTAATAAATAAGTGCCGTCTCCTTCTGTCACCTGCATATGGAAGCCTTCCTCCTGAAGACCTTGCAAGATGGATGATCGAAGACCGACTCAAAGCCCGTTTGAACCTTCAGCTTCATAAATACATTTTTGGCTCTGACAAAAAGAGAATATAAATTAAATCAAAAACAGAAAAATATTAAGGTTGTGATATAATACGGCTTATTTAATCTAAGATATTAAAGGAGGGAACAGTGGTCAAGGTTTATTATGATAAAGATGCAGATAAAAATATCCTCAGGGGTAAAAAGATTGCTGTAATAGGTTATGGAAGTCAGGGCCATGCTCATGCTAATAATCTAAAAGAAAGCGGCATGGATGTTATCATAGGCGCAAAGAAGGGGGGAGCAGGCTGGGAAAAGGCAGAGAAAGCAGGCTTCAAGGTCTTCACAGCTTCAGAGGCTGCCAAAGATGCGGATATAATAATGATGCTTGTCCCTGATGAGTATATGGCAGATATATACAGGACAGAAATAGCTCCTAATATCAAAAAAGCGGCGTATCTTGGATTTGCACATGGCTTCAATATCCATTTCGGACAGATAATACCTCCGTCAGATGTGAGTGTCTTTATGGTTGCACCAAAGGGCCCGGGCCACCTTGTAAGGTCTGAATATGTAAAGGGTAGTGGTGTCCCATGCCTGATAGCAATCAATCAAGATCCTTCGGAAAACACAAAAAATGTTGCACTCGCATATGCATCTGCAATTGGTGGGGGAAGGGCAGGTGTTATAGAGACGACCTTCAGGGAAGAAACCGAGACAGATTTATTTGGCGAACAGGTTGTGCTCTGTGGCGGCCTTACATCTCTTATACTGGCAGGTTATGAGACCCTTGTTGAGGCTGGTTATTCACCAGAGATGGCATACTTTGAATGCCTCCATGAGGTAAAACTGATTGTTGACCTTATATACGAGGGTGGAATCTCTACGATGAGATACTCTATAAGTAATACTGCGCAATACGGGGATCTCACAAGAGGCCCCAGGATTATAACAGAAGAAACCAAGAAAGAGATGAAGAGGATATTGGATGAGATACAGTCAGGACAGTTTGCAAAGGAATGGATCCTGGAGTGCAAAGCAAACAAGCCCGTATTTAATGCCCTTACAAAAAGGGGTGAGGAACATCCCATAGAGGAAGTTGGCGCAAAACTAAGGGCTATGATGCCATGGCTTAAGAAAGGGAAACTCGTAGATAAATCAAAGGCATAAATTCAAAATAACCATTAACCACTTAGTATCTGTTCAAATAATAAATCATGTTTAAGCTCGCTTCAGAGGGCTATCCTTTTATAATCGTATTTGCAGTCCTCACAGCAATTACGTATATTTTTGTAAATCCGTTGGTAGCGGTCATCCCGCTGGGCATTACTTTTTTTATGGTCTTTTTTTTCAGGGACCCTGAAAGGAAAGTCCCTGAGGGAGAAGGGCTTTTTGTATCTCCTGCGGATGGCAGGGTAATACTTATAAAAAATGTGTGTGAAGATACTACCCCCCCCATCCCCCCCTTACTAAGGGGGGGCGAAGGGGGGGTAAAAGACACTAACAGGGGATTTATTGAGATAAGCATATTCATGTCACCCTTGAATGTACATGTCAACCGTGCCCCATGTGATGGCAACGTCAGCATTATAAAATATTCTCCGGGCAGATTTAAGGCAGCATATAAAGATGAAGCATCGATCAAGAATGAGAATATTGTTATGGTTCTTGATGGAAAAGAGGGTAGGGTGCTTGTAAAACAGGTTGCAGGTTTTCTTGCGAGAAGGGCTGTGTGCAAGGTAAAGGTTGGGGATGTTCTGAGGCGCGGAGAAAGATATGGCATTATAAAATTTGGTTCAAGGCTTGATGTCTATCTGCCAAAGGCTGTAAGAATTACAGTTAAACTTGGAGATAGGGTAAAGGCAGGAGAAACAGTAATCGCTCAATTTAGGTTATAATTACATCTAATGAGAAAAGGGATTTATATACTTCCAAACACCCTGACGCTTTGCGGGATGTTTTTCGGGTTTTATTCAATACTCGCAACGCTCAAAGGAGATTATGTCCATGCTGCCTGGGCTGTAATGATAGCTGCTATATTCGATGGCCTTGATGGCTGGATTGCGAGACTTACACACAGCACTACAAGGTTTGGAATAGAATTGGACTCTCTTTCAGACCTTGTTGCCTTTGGTGTTGCACCAGCAGTGATGCTTTACAAATGGTCTCTTATGCCTTTTGGCCGGGTCGGCTGGGCAGCTGCATTTCTGTTTGTAACATGTGGTGCACTGAGGCTTGCCAGATACAACATTCAGATGGGCTCGAAAGAATCCAGGTCATTCACTGGAATGCCTATTCCTGGTGCTGCTATGATTATCGCAACACTCATAATCTTTTATCATGAGATGTGGGAAACAGTCCCTGGTAAAAATTATTTTATTCTTGCTTTTACATTTTTTCTTGCAGTGCTTATGGTCAGCACATTGAGATTTCACGGCGCAAAGGAGCTGGAGTTCGGCAAAAGGAAGCCGTTCTGGATCTTAGTTGCAATAGTTATTGTATTTGTGCTTATAGTCATGCATCCGCCGATAGCACTATTTATATTTGCAATGATTTATCTGATCGGCGGTATAATTGAAAACATAATTCTATATTACAGTAAAGGGAAGCAGATGAATAAGGCAGGTGTTGAATGATGAGGAAAATAAAAATATTTGATACCACACTTCGTGATGGCGAACAGTCGCCAGGCGCATCCATGAATATTGAGGAAAAGTTGACACTTGCAAAACAGCTTGCACGACTCGGTGTTGATATTATTGAGGCTGGATTTGCATTTAGTTCACCTGGTGATTTTGAGGCAATAAAGACCATAAGCAATGAGGTAGAAGGGCCGATTATATGCAGTCTTGCCAGGGCAAGGGAAGAAGATATAAAGAGTGCATGGGAGGCTCTCAGTACTGCTCCAAAGAGAAGGATTCATACATTCCATTCTACATCTGATATCCATCTCAAATATCAGTTTCGTGTAAGCAGAGAAGAGGCGTTAAAAAGGTCTATTGAGATGGTCAAACTTGCAAGGAGTTTTGTAGAGGATGTGGAGTTTTCACCTATGGATGCAACAAGGACTGATATTAACTATTTATGCGAAGTTGTGGAGGCTGTTATCGATGCAGGCGCTTCAACAGTAAATATACCTGATACAGTTGGATACAGCATCCCGATTGAGTTCGGGGCAATGATAAAGGCTATCCACGACAGGGTTAAAAATATTGAAGAGGCTGTAATATCAGTACACTGTCATAATGACCTGGGTCTTGCAGTAGCAAATTCACTATCAGCTGTACTAAATGGGGCTGGACAAATTGAATGCACTATAAATGGTATTGGAGAGCGAGCGGGAAATTGTTCCATAGAGGAGGTTGTGATGGCCATGAGGACAAGGCGTGATATTTTTAATGCTGATACCGGGATAAATACAGAAGAGATAATACGCAGCAGCCGGCTTGTGACCAAGATAACCGGGATTTCCGTACAGCCGAACAAGGCGATTGTGGGGGCTAATGCCTTTGCACACGAATCCGGCATCCATCAGGACGGGCTTCTTAAAGAGAAGTCTACCTATGAGATTATCAGACCTGAAAGTATAGGTCTTTATTCTGCAAAGCTTGTTCTCGGCAAACATTCAGGGCGGCATGCATTTAAGACAAGGCTAAAAGAGCTTGGTCATGTTCTCACAGATGAAGAGCTGAATAAGGCATTCGAACGTTTTAAAAGGCTTGCTGATCAAAAGAAAGACATATTTGACGAAGATATTGAGACCTTGGTTTCCGAAGAGGTTGCAAAGGTACCTGAGGTTTATAGGCTTATTGATTTGTATATTGTAAGCGGTCTCAATCAAAAGCCTACAGCAACAGTAAAACTCAAGGTCGGTGAAAATGTAATAGACAGGATGGAGCACGGTGACGGTCCTGTGGATGCAGCATATAAGGCTATTGCATCTATAACAGATACAAAGAGTAATTTGCTGAAATTCGAAGTTAAAGGCATTACAGGCGGCACAGATGCCCTTGGAGAGGTAGTGGTTTCACTTGAGGAAGAGGGCAGGGCTGTAAGAGGACATGGAGCTGACACGGATATAATAATTGCTTCTGCAAAGGCTTATATAAATGCGCTAAACAAGCTGGCAGTGAGAAAGAGGCAGTAAGGCAATTTAAGCGTAGTTTTTTAACCGTGTTACATATCTATGTCAGTTTGTTTAAACTCTCGCTTCTTCTTCAAAAAAGCCTTTCGTGAAAATCCCGGTACATTAATAACGGATAATCCACATATAATAGTGGAATAAACATTCTAAGATACTTTAAAATTAGACCAAGTCATTAAAATTAAAAGGTAACTTGCGTGAAAAAGGAGAAGCCATGCTAAAAACAAAGGATATAATGACCATGGATGTGATAACAGTTAAACCAACCACTACGATAGAAGATCTGGCACGGATACTCATGGAACATCAAATCAGTGGTACACCTGTGGTTGATGATAATGGAAAATTAATGGGCATTGTTACAGAAAATGACCTTATCAGCAAAAACAGCCGACTTCATATACCTACCATATTAAGACTGTTTGATGCCTTTATTCCGCTCGGTACAAGCAGACTGGAGCTCGAGATCAAGAGAATGGCTGCATCTACTGCAGGCGATATATGTACTAAAAAAGTGGTTACTGCAGATGCTGAGGCATCCGTAGAATATATTGCTACGTTAATGATGGAAAAAAAGATACATCTCTTGCCTGTTACAGAAGAAGGAAAATTAATCGGTATTATCGGCAAAAAAGATTTGATAAGAGCTATTGCGGGAGAGGCTTCTGAATAACTATTACATTTCTATTACTCTTAATTTTTGGATTTTAGCCCAATTGCAAAAGATCCTTTAAAATCAAGCGTGAGTTTATAGAATATCCGAATGTTTGGACGCTGAGTTTTTCTATTTTAAGATTACCGACTTTGTATAGGACAATATGGCTATCTGCTGTAAAAATGCGATTAGGTCTTATATTGCTTGACTGCTTTAAACTGCCTGTCTCAAAGTCTTTGTCATCAAGTGGGGTTGCATAATTGTCTTTGATGGATTGGCTGGTTATCTGACAGAGAATCAGGTCGTCACCTTCTAATTTTGAAACGACTAAAGCAGGACGCCTTTTGGCTTGAGATAAGTTAGGAGAATTTAGATTTTTTGCTATAATATTTGCATGGAACTAACTGAAAATGCACTGAAGGTTCTCAGGGCAAGATATCTCTTTAAGGATGAAAAAGGGGATGTTATAGAAACCCCTGAAAAGATGTTCGAGAGGGTTGCAAAAACTGTTTCCTCGGCAGAGAGTCTGTATAAAGGTAACACCGTCGAATGGGAAGAAAAATTCTATACCTTGATGACAGATCTTAAATTCCTTCCTAATTCACCAACCCTTATGAATGCAGGGAAAGATATGGGCCAGCTTGCTGCATGCTTTGTGCTTCCTGTTGGAGATTCGATTAATTCCATATTTGATACCTTAAAAAATGCTGCATTGATACTTCAGAGCGGTGGTGGCACAGGGTTTTCTTTTTCAAGACTTAGGCCTAAGGCAGATATTGTCCGCTCTACTGGGGGGATAGCGAGCGGCCCTGTTTCATTTATGAGGATTTATAACACAGCCACAGAGGTTATAAAGCAGGGTGGGGCAAGGCGTGGTGCAAATATGGGAATACTGCGCATTGACCATCCAGATATCCTTGAGTTTATAAAAATCAAAAGATCCGAAGGGGAACTTACTAATTTTAATATCTCTGTGGCGGTGACAGATATATTTATGGATGCGCTCAAGAATAATGAAGAGTATGAGCTAATCAATCCACGAAGTAAGGTTGTAGTGGGTAAATTGAAGGCAAGAGTCGTATTCGACGAGATGGTCGAAAGTGCATGGGAAACAGGTGATCCGGGCATTATCTTTATAGACAGGATTAACAGGGCAAATCCAACGCCTCATATTGGAACCATGGAATCCACCAATCCCTGCGGAGAGCAGCCATTACTTCCTTATGAGGCATGTGTTTTAGGCTCGATGAACCTGTCAAAGTATGTGAAAGACAGTAAAAGGTATATTGAATGGGATGCTTTGTCCAGAGATATCAGGACTGCTGTAAGGTTTCTTGATAATTCAATTGATGTCAATAAATATCCAATCCAAAAAATAGAAGAGATGCATAAAGGCAACAGGAAGATCGGGCTCGGTGTTAT
>PEUB01000013.1:0-636 GCA_002780895.1 Nitrospirae bacterium CG02_land_8_20_14_3_00_41_53 | reverse complement strand
AACCACAAAGAAGCGTTCAGTCTCGCAAGGGATTTGATGAGATTTGTAAGGGCCACAGCAAGGGAGGCATCTGTCGAGCTTGCTGAAATAAAGGGAGTTTTCCCTAATTTCAAGGGTTCTATTTACGATTTCCAGGGTATGCCTCGTGTAAGGAATGCGACAACAACTACAATAGCACCTACAGGCACACTCTCAATTATTTCGGATTGCTCAAGCGGGATAGAGCCCATTTTTGCCCTTGCATACAAAAGGCTTATATTGGACAGTGAGCTTTATGAGATTAACAGATACTTTTTTGAGATTGCTAAGGATAAAGGTTTCTATAGCGAGGAAATGGAAAAGAAGGTAATAGAAAAAGGGCATTTAAGAGGTATTAAAGAGATACCTAATGAGATAAAAAGGCTTTTTAAAACAGCACATGAGATTCATCCTGAAGATCATATAGAAATGCAGGCATCTTTTCAGGAGTACACTGATAATGCTGTGTCAAAAACCATTAATATGCCCTACAGATCAAAGAAAGAGGATGTTGCAAGGGCATTCCTGCTTGCATATGAAAAAGGCTGTAAAGGGATTACCATCTTCAGGTCTGGAACCGCTAAAAAGGGTACCTTAGTAAGGTTTTCAGATACTGAT
>PEUB01000080.1 GCA_002780895.1 Nitrospirae bacterium CG02_land_8_20_14_3_00_41_53 | reverse complement strand
TTTGTCCCATGGCTGGATCATAAACCTCTGAGGATTATCTGGACGCCATAAGAAAAATGACGCTTAAAACCCCTGTGAAAATCGGTGTTTAATTTAGTTTCAAATAATATTTCTTGCATGTTTGTTACTCCCCAGTATCAAAAAAGTAACATATTATAACCTTTTGTCTTTAATAATTGTTGGCCCGCAATTGCAACTAACGTTCTTGGTGCAAAAGAAGCCCGAAAGGTTTGTGTGTCAGTCTTTTGCAACGTGTTATCTGTCCGTTGCGGGCAGGGAATTATCGTTTATAAACATCTCCTCTGCCCCCGATTGATTTTATTTCAACAGTCTTGTTTTTGATATTAATCTCATAGACAATCCTGAACCCGCCCATTTCATAGCGCTATTTGCCTTCAAGTTTGCCATGTAATCTTTTAATGTGTGAACCAGAAAGCGGTTCTTTGCTGAGATTATCAATGCACTTATTTAATCTTCGTTTGGTATTTTTATCTTGCCCTTTGTAATATTTTTCAGCCTCATGAGAGATAAGGACTTCATACATCTCCTCTAACCTCTGCCCACCTTTTAACCCTTCCAGTCTTAAAGTCCTCATCGCCTCTCATAATGCTATTCAGAAAATCTTTATCTCTGAGAATTTCCTTTGTTGCTTCAAGCTCCTCTTTTGCCTTGAGGTAGGCGATAAAGTCAGCGACTTCTTTTTTGCGGTTTTTTGAAAGCTTTTCAAAATCAGTAAAAATCCCCTCCTCTTTAATAATGGCTGCTTTGCTCATATTTTCCTCCTCTCTGTGTTTAACAAATTATAACATATAGCGAAAGTACCCTTTTAGGCTTTAACCTCAAGGACTCTGTTATCTGTCCGTTGCGGGCAAATTTTCATTTTAGTCTAATTAGAGTGTTCATCCCGAAAATTACAGGTGTTGGCTCATCGGGACTAATTAAAATGGATGGTAAAGCACGCATAGGTGCAATGGGTCCTTCCGGCTTACCCAAGTCAAACTTTGCTTTGCCACCCTCTATCTTTATCCATACTGCAATTGCCTTAAAGGCAAAACGGAGAAATTTATCCCCTTTAAAAGAAATAACTTTTTTCTCAGCTTTAGATACTTCAATATGTGGAGTAGCGCTAAGAAGTTGCTTTAATGCCGAAATATCCATATCAATTTTTACACCTTTTTCATCATAGGCAACAACACCGAATGCTTTAGATTTCAGCGTGTCTGTAATAATATAAGCCTCTCCTTCTTCATTGATATGCTCCATAAAGGGGCTGCTGATATCGGGACTGACACTCAATAAGTACTTTCCAATCTTCGCTGGATAGACAAAATCTGTCAGCACATTTTGATAGACAAATTGGATGGACTCTGCATTTTTAAAGCTTGCTTCTAATCCTAATCCCGCTGCTCCCACCAAAGATAGGAATTTTTCTAAAAACTTTAGTCCTACTCCCACTTCAAATTTGTCGGTTTCCAAAACCGAAATTTCTGCTACTGATTGGTCTAGGACAATTTCTGGGGGCTTGGGCTGATCTTCTATAACGAAATCAAAGATTTCTCCTAAAGTTTCAAGATAGCCATTAGATTTAGAAAGAATTAGAAGCGGATTGATATTTTCTTTGGGCAATCTTACCATATTCCATCCTAACTCGTTTAAATGACTCACTGACTTATCTTTGCACATTTTTCTTCTCCCTTCATCCTATAAAAAACAGCTTTAGCTTTCCATTTCACCAGTCCAATGTTCTGTATCTTCTTCAATTTCGCCTGTTCCACCGCAAGTAGAACAAAATTTATAAAACTTACCTGTACCACCACAACTTTGACAAACATTTCCTGTATTACTTTTCCCAGTACCATTACACATAGCACATTTTCCCAATACTTGACCTGAACCCTTACAGGTCGGACATTTCTTTTTCATTTTTTATCCCCTTTCTCTGCCCGCAATGAGCAGATAACGGTTTGCGGATAAAAGAAGTTGCCGAAGGCAATTTGGGCAAAATGAAATTTTGCCTTTTATCCGCTGTTAGCCGAAGCGTTCGACGTCTCATCATTTCAAGATTTCTATTTGGCTCGGATCATTTAAAATGATCTCAGGTTTTCCATTATATTCTTTGATGGAACCGGACACATGAACTTTCTTTCCATAATAGTAATTTTCTGGATTCGCTGGGAATCGGGAAAAGGCCGATGCAAAAATGACCGCCGTGAAATATCGCTTGTAATCAGGATGGAAATTGAGAAAACATGCTTTCCCTGAGTTATGGGTGGCGACAATCGTACCTTCTACCGTTGCATACTCCCCGTAGTACTTCGCAGCATCCTGCCAGGAAATTACCTGGACTGTGGCTGCCGGTTGTCGAGATTCGGGAAAGGACGTGTCTACTTGCCCGCTCGTCGGCACCTGTGAAGGCAAATTGGCGCGTCGCTGGTCAACGAACCAGACTTTAGCCAAGTACATCACCAAAACCACCGCTGCCACCATGACCCCGAGCCTAACAAGAAACTTTTTAAGATCAGGACTGTGATTCGTCATTATAATTTTCCCTCCGAATATTACTTACCTCTTTTCCTTCGTTAAAGAATCAATGTTCTCCTTCTGTTCAAAAGGATATTGTTGGACAAGTTCCTCCAGAATTTCATCTAATCTTTTGCGTCCTTCCATACTAAGCGATTCATATCTCTTTACAAGGTTAGCAATCCTGCCATCCCGGAGTGATAGGTGCCATAAACCGTATTGACGTGCACGCGCTTCGCGTTCCGAGGCGATAAATTCAGCTTGTCGGCGAAAGGGAAACCGGGTATAAGCATACGCGTAACCTTGGCGGATTATCTCGGCGTTCGCGAGTCTGTCTCCCACAAAAACATAGGCAAGAAGTCTTCCATATTGGTCTCGAATATTATTGGGTTCGTATTCCAAAGTACACTCGAATCCCTCCGCAAACCGTCTCAGAAACTCCGTTGCCTCTTCCCCAAACCTCTGCACAGGGAGCTCTGGGTGATGGGTCTCTGGAGCATCCACCCCGATTAGGCGGACCGTCTCGCCATTATCAAGAACTATCGTGTCGCCATCGAGAACACGAGTCACGCGACACGGACCTCTTGGAGGCAAAGACTGAACTACTATAGATGACGATTTTACCTCAGCCTTTACGGAAATGGATGGAGCACTTTTCGAAGCTATATCAGGTTGTATTTCCCTATCTACCTGTCTATGGAGTA
>PEUB01000031.1 GCA_002780895.1 Nitrospirae bacterium CG02_land_8_20_14_3_00_41_53 | reverse complement strand
AACATATTCACAGTGAGAATCAGAAAACGGGCAACTACTCCTGTGCTGTTGGGAATTGAGAAATTGAACAGAGAGATATTTGTCCCATGGCTGAATCATAAACCTCTGAGGATTATCTGGACGCCATAAGAAAAATGACGCTTAAAACCCCTGTGAAAATCGGTGTTTAAGCAGGAACGCCTTGGTCAGAATGAGCAACCCTTTACTCTGATGAAATTTAGAACCATGATCGATAATGCTGAAAAAACTACAGGCCCAAAATGGGCAAGTGAAGATGATTCAAGGATCACAAAAGTCGGTAAGATTCTACGTAAGGCACGTCTTGATGAACTGCCGCAGTTTTTTAATGTTTTAAAGGGAGAAATGAGTTTTGTTGGGCCAAGACCTATCAGAAAGCATTTCGCGGATATGCTCGCTAAGGAGATTCCTTACTATAGACTAAGGTTTACTGTCAAACCCGGACTTACAGGATGGGCACAGGTCAAGGGGGATTATGCAGGCTCAAAAGAAGGGCAGAAGGAAAAGCTCGAATATGATCTGTATTACATACAAAACCAGTCAATCTTATTTGACCTCTTTATTATTTTAAAGACAGTACAGACGGTGCTGTTTCGGAGGGGGCAGTAAGATAAAATATAATTCTAAGAACATTCAAGACTTATTCTGATCCTTATAGAAATAGATGCTTACTCACTCAATGTTTGTACATTTAAACTGAACGGTGACTGAAACAAATACTTAATGGACTTGCAGATGGGATTTCATGCTAAAATACATCAGATGGTAGCTTGAAGAGGAGGAATAAAATGAAAAAGGTTATTAAAGGCAGGTATGTTGATGGGGCTGTTCGTCTGCTTGAGGATTTAAGGCTGAATGAAAATGCTGATGTTTATATAATTGTTGAAGAAAAAGAAGAAAAAAACATATTAGAAGAAACCTTCGGGATATGGGTAGATGAACCGGATTATCTCGAGAAACTCAGGGAAGAAAGCGAAATGAGGATAAAGAGACTTGGGATCAACTGAGATCGTGGTCACAGATACTGATATTTTGATTGACCACCTCAGAGGATTTGCGAAAGCTAAGATATTTTTAAATCTTTTTTATGAAAATAGCTTGAGCGGTTTGATTTCTACGATCACAGTTATGGAACTTCTCTCTGGAAAAAGCGCCTCTGAAGAAGTAAGGAGAATTAAGATTGAAAGACTATTTTCACTTTTTAAGACGGTCGACGTAACTTTTCCTATAGCTGAAAAAGCTGGAGAATTGAGGCGTAAATATTCAACTAACCCTATAGATAGTTTAATCGCTGCTACCGCTTTGAGCTTTAATTGCAAACTAGTGACCTGCAATGTAAATCACTATCAAATGATTGATGAGCTTGTCCTTTGGAAACCTTACAATAAATAATTTTGAACTTCTTATAATCAGAACAAGTAACGAATGAAACGGGATGGTTCTATAGACTTCGTTTTACCGTTAAACCGGGGCTTACCGGCTGGGCACAGGTCAAGGGGGATTATGCAGGCTCAAAAGAAGGACAAAAGGAGAAGCTGGAATATGACCTGTATTATATTCAAAACCAGTCCATCTTGTTTGACCTGTTTATTATATTGAAGACAGTTCAGACGGTGTTGTTACGCAGGGGGCAGTGAAGAAGAAAGGTAAAGGTTTAGGCTAAGGTTGAGTAGCCCATAGGATGGCTGATAGTTTTGCTATGAGCTAAGAGCCATGAACTGAGAGCTAAAACGATAAAGCCGTCTTATATGGGCAACGGTGGCAGACCTCAGAATGAAAGATGTGATATAATTGCTTTAAAGGTAGGAGCGGAGGTGATAATAAATGGCTGAGGTTACTATAAAAATACCAGAGGATATGAAGGATATTATTTCTGAGACAAGTGAAACAATTTATGTAGAAGCCTTAAAGGAAGTTGCACGGAAAAGGATGCCTCATACCCAAAGACGACTTAAGGAGTTAAAGGGGAAAGTTGCTGTTTATGAGAGAAAGTATGGCAAATCCCATGAGGAGTTTTCGCAAAGTGTTCCTGATACCATGAAAGGACACGACGATTGGATCGAATGGTCATACCTTGTTAAGGTAACTAATGAGTTATCAGCTAAAATTGAGAAACTAAAACTCCTTATGGGCTGATGGTAGAAACTAATTTAAGAAAGATAGTAGACGAATACTCCGATATCGTTAAACTCATAGAAAAACTTGAAATATCAGAAGAAGAACAGATATCTAAATTAAAGGCAAAACTAAGACTCTTTGATGGAACAATCTTGTGGGTAAGAGAGGTGTGGCTCAAAGAGAAAATCGAGGCATACAGCTACTACTGGCTACGACCTGACGAGACTGTAATTATAGGGTGGGATAATGCTCCACATCATAGAGAAGTGATTTCTTTCCCTCATCATATGCATGTAGGTGAGAAGATTGAACCATCATCTCAAAGGGACTTGAAAGAAGTATTGGGGTATATCAAAGATTTTTTGGGGTTAGGCTAACCAATCGATTTTATTTGACCTTTCTATAATCCTTAAGACGGTCCAGACAGTATTATTTCACAGGGGACAGTAAATGCTGGAGGCTTAAATCTAAAGATTCAAGGCTCAAGGAATTTGGCAAATGGGTGAAGTCCTCTCTCAAGCAAGGCAAAGGCTGAGAAGTTTTTGAACTTTATCCTTACATATGATATAAAATATGCACATGAGAAAGATGACAGAATGTTAACTAAAGGTGACAGGAAGAGAATAATATCAAGGCTTAGAGATTGCTTTGAAAAAAGAGAAGAGGTTTCGATGGCCTTCCTCTTCGGCTCCTGGGCCAAAAATCAGGAAGGCATTGAATCTGACATAGATATAGCTGTTTATTTCAAATCTAAAACAAATATTCTGGAATGGCAAAATATAGATTCTTATTATGAAACCGAAAACCAGATATGGATAGAAACAGAAAAAATTGTTGGAATGGAAGTAGATCTAGTTGTGCTGAATAGAGCACCTGCAACCATTGCAGACAGCGCTCTCAGGGGAATCCCTATTGTTATTAAAGACCGTAACCTTTATATGGACTTTCTTTTAAGAATTACTTCAGAGGCGATTGACTTCAGAGAATGGGTAGATGGGTATTGGAGGCTTAAGGAAAAAAGGAAATATGAAACTACTGCCGGAGGATAGAGAGCGTCTTATAAGATATGTGGATTTTATGGAATCAGAACTGTCTGACTTTCCAAGATTTTCAAAAGTCGACTGGAAAAATTATGTGGAGGATAGAGATTTAAGAAGAAATCTTGAACGATGGATTGAAAATCTTGTTAATTGCTCTATCGATATTGCCAAGGTTATCCTTATTGCTGATGATAGGAGGATCCCAACAACATATAAGGAAATCCTTAAAGAACTCGGTGTTACACAATATTTTGATGAAGAATTTGGAGAAGCTATCTCTCGATGGGCTACTTTAAGAAATATTCTTGCTCACGAGTACATAGATATTCGCTGGAATTCCATTAAAAATTTTATTCAGTTCGCCGAACCTATTTATAAAAGATTAATTGATAAAATAAAATCCTTATTACTACCTTAAAAAGAATTCATCTACTCCTTGAATCATGAGAGAACCTTTCCTTTTACTGTCAACCCCGGGCTTACGGGATGGGCACAGGTGCGCGGTGATTATGCAGGGTCAAAAGAAGGACAAAAGGAGAAGCTGGAATATGACCTGTATTATATTCAGAATCAATCTATCCTGTTCGACCTGTTTATTGTATTAAAGACAGTTCAGACGGTGTTGTTTCACAGGGGGCAGTGATAACAAGCGGAAGGCTCAAAGCTCAAAGCTCATAGCTGATAGGTCGTTGTTTATAGAAGCTGGAAAGAAGGGAAGTTGGAAAGTCTGAAGAAACGAGATTTTTTCTCATTACAGGTGTAATAGATTTTTACATCTATTCCTTTACCGGCTTGATAGGCCTGTGCTATAGTTATCCATGATAGACAACAAGGTAAAAGCCATAGCTGAAAAATACGGAATTGTCCTCATATACCTTTTTGGCTCGCAGGCAGATAAAGGTTTAAAATACCTCAAAGGTGAAGGGGTAACGCCTGATGCTGTTTCTGACCTCGATGTTGCAATTGCCTTTGAAAACCCTCAGGGTGAAACCATTAAGACGTATGGAATACTGTATAAGGAAACCTCGGATGTCTTTGACCCGTTTAATATTGATCTCATATTCATGCATGAGGTGGATACCCTATTTCAGTATGAGGTAATAAAGGGAATAAGGATATATGAGAAAGATGAATTGTATACAGATGACTTTGAGGAAGGAATAATGAAAAGGGCTGAAGACCTGGTTTTTAAGAGAAGGATTCTCAACAATGAAATTATGGAGGCTATAGAGGATGGTTATTTCGAGTTTGAATACAGCCCGAATTCTTGATCTCATCAGATTCATAGAGACCTGTCTTCAGGAGTTGAAGCCGTTTTCTACAATGACAGAAGAAGAATTTCTATCAGACAGGAAAACCCCCCCTTTTGCAGAGAGCTATCTCAGAAGAAGTCTTGAGGCTATTTTTGACATCGGGAGACATATCCTCTCAAAGATATACGGGTTTAAAGATATAGAATACAAGGCTATAGCAAAGGAACTTGGAAAGAGAGGTGTAGTTACAAAGGAACTCTCTGATGTGCTTTTTGCCATGGCTGGTTACAGAAATCGTATGGTACATTTTTATAGAGAAATTACACCTGAGGAGCTTCATCATATAACGAGAGATAATCTTAAGGATATCGATCGCTTTACAAAAGAAATCGTGTTATTTATTAAGGCCTATCAACAAAAAAAGACTAAATCCTAACCTCTTCACACAGCCGTAACTCTTAACAAGAGATATGAATAGGAAAGAGAGGAAGCATCTTAAGCTTTTAGCCAGGGTAAGATTACATTGAGAGAGGCTGCCAGACTTCTGAATATGAATCAAATCGAGGCCATAAATCTTTTTCTGGATGCAGGGATAAAGGGATAAAAGGAAATCTTGATGCCTCTGATGTACTTATTTCACTGGAAAAGTTTGCATTAAAACAGAACCTTTAAAATTCTAAAATAGGGATGTTTTTCTTGCAGGCTTAATTGTGAGACTTATAGCTTATTCAAGGCTTCACCAGTTTATCCGCAAATTGTTTTTGTATTTTGACAAACTATGGTTGTCACTGGGATGGTTGCTCATAGCTCTTACTGTGTTTTTGTCTTTAATGCCAACGCCACCACAGGTGATGGACTTTTACCAAAGTGATAAGCTCGAACATCTTTTTACCTATACAATTTTAATGTTATGGTTTGCACAAATCTACGAGCGACATTCATATTTGTGTCTGGGACTGAGTTTCATCGCAATGGGGGTAAGCCTTGAGCTTCTCCAGGGTTTGAGCGGCTTTCGGACATTTGAGTATTCAGATATCCTTGCCAATACCACTGGTGTTTTGTTTGGATGGCTTTTAGCAAAAACCAGCATGGCAAACTGTTTAATATGGATTAAAACCAGGGTGACGCATTTAATGCAAAATTAAAAAATAGAAGAAAAGCACAAAGCCTATTATTACAGCAAAGATTAGCTTTCACCTCTAGAAATATCCAGAGAAGAAGTTTAAGGGGTTAGGTCTCCACTAAAATAGACAAAGCACAAAAGGATATATTGAAGGATTATCTGGCCGGGTTTGATTGATGGAGTCCAGACAGTATTATTTCACAGGGGACAGTGAATATATATGGTAAGGAGTGAGGAGCAAGGAGCAAGGAGTGTAAAACCCTCCAGATAGTTTTATTAAAGTAGGAGAATGAAGAAGTTTAAAGGAAGGAGTTAGAGGCAGAGGAAATGGAGTTTAAGATTGAAATTGCTATTGTTTGTGCCTTGATCAGGCTCGATGATGACGTATTCGCCAATCAGTTAATCGAAGAGCATTACAGTAATTTTCTAACAGATAAAGACCCTTCTCTACGGGTGGATATAAATATAAGGCCAATTGAAACGCCGTCTTTATTGGAAAGCACACAGGTGGCTATAGAGCACTATGTTAACGGGAATATCTTGTTTTTTAAGGGCTTCAGGGGTGACATAGAAGGGCGGGTAAATCTTTCCAGTGGTGAGGCGGAAGGAGTAACAATAAGGGTTCCTTTTCGATTTGATGCTTTATTGAGGATACTCTATTCCTTATGGCTGGTTAAGTCTGGCGGCTTCCTGCTGCATGCAGCGGGAGTGAAAGATAATGATGATGCCTATGTCTTCTCCGGGGTTTCAGGGAGTGGAAAGACCACTGTGGCCAGATTGTCCGAAGATAATAAAGTCATCCAAAGCGATGAATTGATTGCCATTAGATCTATCAACGGTTCGTATCAGGTTTATGGGACACCCTTTATGGGTGAATTTGCCAGAGGAGGGCAAAATTGCACGGGTGACCTGAGGCAAATCTTTTTATTGAAAAAAGATAATAGAAATTTCTTGGCTCCATTGAATCAGGGCCAAAGACTAAAGGAACTTTTCCAATGCATACTGTTCTTTGGCGAGAATACCAATCTATTAAATACTTTGTTTAATCTATGCACAGACATAGCGGAGAAGATACCTTTTTATCAATTACATTTTTTACCTGATAGGTCTTTTTGGAAGTGTATTAAAACCATGGAGGTTATAGAAAATGATAGGTCAAGATAGTTATATCAATATAAGTGGGAAGGCAGCCTACAGGGTAATTGACAATGAGGCTATGGTAGTTGCTCCGGGAAGTAACAAACTATATGTCTTTAACAGGGTTGGTACCAGGATATAGGAAATGGCTAATGGCAAAACCGGCATACGGGAAATAGCCACGGCAATCTGTGAAGAATTCAATGTCACTTATGAGCAGGCGCTAAATGATGCTATTGAATTTGCAGAAGAGATTTCAAGGAAAGGATTGTTAGAGGTAAAATCGTGAGTATAAGTGCCTTAGATAAGGTCAGGGATAGAAATATCCCTCTTAATGCCCTTATTGAATTAACCCACCGTTGCAATCTGAGATGCTGCCACTGTTACCTACCTTCAAAGGACTCACCTGGTGAGCTCTCGGCAGGTCAATTCAAAGAATTCCTCGACCAGATGGCTGATGCCGGAACCCTTTTTATAACCTTTTCAGGCGGGGAGGTGCTTTTGAGGGATGACTTCTTCGAGATAGCCGCTTATGCCAGGAAGAGACATTTTTCCATTCGCATCTTTACGAATGGGACACTGGTTTCCGAAGAGTTGGCGGATGAGATCAAAGATTTAAATCCTTATGCAGTTGAAATCAGTGTTTATGGAAAAGACAGCAAGACGCACGATAGCATAACCAAAGTTTCTGGCTCGTTTCACAAATCCATTGGAGCTATTAAGCTGCTGAAGCAAAGGGGTATCGAAGTCGTAATGAAGACTCCGTTAATGACACAGAATGTTGCCCAATATAAAGAAATTATATCCATGGCTAATAGACTGGAAGTAAAATACGAATTGAATACGATCATCTCCCCCGGGCTTGATGGTTCATGCGAACAGTTGTCTTACAGGATAGGCGAGTTGGAACTTTCTGAGATTTTCTCTGATACATCACTGAACCCTGATATAATTGAGAAGCATGAGGTCATCGATGCTCCAGAGAAAAGAGAGGACATCCCCATGTGTGCAGCGGGGAGGAGTTCTTTTGTGGTATCACCTGTGGGGGAGATTTCTCCTTGTGCTGTACTGAGAGTTCCTTTTGGAGATGTAAAGAAACAGCCATTTTCAGAGATTTGGAATTCACCTGCAGCCGGGAAAATCCGCGCAACGAAATTCACTGATTTGAGAACCTGCAGTCAATGCGAGCTTTCGGCATATTGCACGAGATGTCCTGGAATGGCACTGATTGAGGATGGGGACCTTTTAGGTCCCGCAAGATTCTGCTATGAGATGGCAAGAGTCTCTAAATCAATTCATGAGCGAAATACACCAAGAAGGAAGGTGTCAACTGAATATAAGAGGTTAGAAACGGGATAAAATGCATGAGTACAAAACATCAGGAAAGGAGGAAAGAATGGAAAAGAATGATCAAAAAAACAGACAGAAATCTGATTACGAGGCACCGAAGATCAAGGAAGAGATAGTCCTTGAACAGAAGGCACTGGCATGCGGCGGAATGAAGAATGGTGGAGGAGGGCAAGGTGGAGGAGGGCAAGGTGGAGGAGGGCAAGGTGGAATGCTAATGATGTCTTAATTTTCGGAGGATAGACTGCTGACCTCATTTACATCAAAACAGCACAAAAACTAGCCTATTAGAAACTTAAGATTAAGGAAGAGATAACCATTGAGCAAAAGGCATTAGCCTGTGCCCCGTCAGCTAAATCAAAAACTGGTCAGAAAATAGGCTGTAGTAAGCCTCCAGTAACCCCTGGGCCATGGTGGTCCTAAAAAGTAATAGGTTATAACAAGAATCCGGGAATTCCCGCTCCTTAGTGTCCTGAAATGATGCCTCCCAACCTTTTGGCATAAAGATGGAATGCAGTTTGCACTCGATTTTTGTGCCAGAATCGCCTCAGAGATTAATTGTTACGAATTTGGCTTTGTGCCGGATTCGAGTGCAGTGGAGTTTATTAAAAAGACAGTCAGGTAATTTGACATCATTTTGAATTTTTATTTAATTGACAGCAATGAATAACCCTGAGGCAAGAAAGACTGTCCGACAATTGTATGAACCTGATTGCATGAATCAATATATTGTAGTCACAACCTTTACTCCGAAAATAACCCCCTCACCCTAACCCTCTCCCGTCCATCCGCTAATTTCGGACGTAGGAAAGGAAAAATCCCCTCTTGAGAGGGGTGAAGGGGTGTGTCTCCCTCCCTTGACGGTCTACGACTCATAGAGGAGGGATTGGGGAGGGTGTTTAGATTATTGTATCCCTTTGTGCCGATGAATCGGCATGGGAGTTTAGGTTGCGCATTATATACGCAGGCTAAAGCCTGCGGCTACATTGACGGAGAGCCTCCAAGATTGCAGGAAATAACAATTCTAAAGTTAGACAAAATATGATAACAAAACAGCAGATAATAGAGATTGGTGAAGTACTCTGTTCGATAGGGTTTGAGAATGGTTTTTTTCAGAATGAATTTAAGCTGATACTTGCTGACTATGATCGCTGTGGGTTTTGCGCTGAGGGAATGCCTGAAATTACTATTGTTGTCAAGGAAGCTCTCCTTTCCCCACCCTTGAAATCGAATAATACCATATTCTACCAGTCAATGGAGTATGACTCTATTGATGCCACCCTATTGTTTGACACCAAAAGGTTTAAAGGAGAAATAGGAGTCGCCATAAAACGGGGTGACAAATTTACAATCGTAAGAATTTCGGAACTCATAGAGACATTTATCTGCAATGCATATATCTTTTATTTTTTCCTCAATGGCATAGGAACATTTATCCATTCCTGCGGGATTGCAGACGGTGAAAAGGGTTATGTTTTCACAGGTCCAAGTGAAGAGGGAAAATCAACGATAGCAAAACTCTCTTATCCCAAAACGGTCTTAAGTGATGAATTGGTTCTTTTAAGGAAGAGTAATAATGGGAGGAAAAAAGTTTACGGCACACCTTTTAATGGTAAATTAGAAGGCATTAATAGAGGTGTGGATTGTAAAGGAATCTATTTCATAGAAAAAAATAACACCAATGAGATAATTCCTATAAGCAGAATGAGCGCTGTAGTTGCCCTGATGAAGGAAGGGGTTACGGGCGGGTTCATGTCAATTGATGGAATCCAGAGAATATGCACTGCTCCAGGATATCTGTCGCTGCTGACCGAACTCCTGGAGGGCGTCCCCCGCTATAAGATGAGGTTTACCAGAGACAGTTCTTTCTGGGAGGCAATAGATGGAAAATAAGAGAAACCCGATGAGAAAACAAGATCTCGTGTGGCGGGAGGTTGACGGGGAAGTCGTGATACTCACTTCTGACAATAAATTAATGCATGTCCTCAATGACGTGGGATCGAGAATCTGGACTCTACTTGACGGAGAGCATGACTTAGCTGCAATAGCGGCCATAATCTCCACCGAATATGGAGAAGCAGAGGATACTATAAAAAAGGATCTGGTCGAACACCTTGAAAAATTAAGGCAATTGAACCTTCTGGAGGAATAGATGGATACCTGTGAATATAAGGCAAAACCAATAAATAGTTACGAAGACTTTATGGTGGAAAAATACTGGAAAAGAAAAAGGCCTTCCGAGATTCATTTTGAACTAACCCAGAAGTGCAACCTTCGGTGCGCACATTGCATGTTTACCCATGAGAGCCTTGACGAACTTTCAACAGAAGAAGTATTTAGTGTATTACTCGAACTGAAAAAACTTGGGGTCTTGAATCTGTCGCTCTCAGGTGGAGAAATCTTCATGCGAAAAGATATTGTCAGGATACTGGATTTCATATTAGAGCACAGGTTTCTCTTAGTCATCTATACGAACGGGACGCTTCTTACTCCTCATCACATAGAGAAGATAGCTGCCTTGAGGCCTCAGAATGTGGATATATCCGTTTACGGGGCAACAGCGGATGTCCATGATGCGATAACACTTGTTGAGGGGTCGTTCGAAAAGACTATACGGAATATCAAAGCGCTTCGGGAATCCGGTGTTAAAGTTGTATTCAAGGGTTTTCTCCTTAGAAATAATTTTCATCAGCGCAGAGAGATGGTTGAGTTGGCAAACAGCCTGAATGTATTGTATTCATTCGACTATAAGATGATCCCGATGGAGACAGGGCATCTTGCCAACCTCTCTGAGGGGTTGACCATCGAACAAATCAAACAGATCTACTATGAGGTAGACCGTGAAGGACTTGTCCTGAGGAATAACGTCAAGATTATAAGCAGGGACAACCAACTGCCCCCGGGCGGCAATGTCATCTGCAATGGAGGGATCGTCAATGGTTGTATTAGCGCCGGCGGCGATGTTTATCCCTGCCCTGTATTAAGAATGAAATTGGGCAATATAAGGGATGAGTCTTTTGAGAAGATATGGGCTACTGATGAAATAGATCCTCTCAGGTATATGAGGAGGGAGGATCTCAAGACATGCATTGCATGCTCAGCCCTTGAATTCTGCAATCGCTGTCCGGGGGTTGCATATCTGGAAACCGGGGATTATCTTGGTCCTGCGCCTGCTGCTGTCTGCAGCATTCATAAAGCCTTGGCATCAGAAGTGGAAAGGAGGTGACTGAATGACAAAATCATATCAGAAACCTTGTATCACAACAATTGAAATTCCAGAGAGAACGTCGTATGCATGTAATGTCGCAACAGGACAACAGTACGGTTGTGGCCATACGTCGAATGTGATTGGTCACGGTATCTGCTCCAGTTCCTCAGGATTAAATGTGATCGGAGTTGGATGCACATAAGCTGAAGTAAGCTTAGTCGCCAGGGTTAATGATCTGCAGACAGCGAAGGCAAGGAGGGTAGGGGGTAACCCTTACCCTAGGAGCATTCTCAGCAGATAGCTGAGAATGCTCCCTTTTTAATAGGGCAACTATGACAAAAGAAAAAACCGCTCTCATCAAAGAAATGCAGGATGAACTTTTCCATCTGAATGGGAAGAGCTGGTTCAGGATCATTTCAGGAAGTATGCAACCCCTTATTGATATCAACGACAGGGTACTTGTTAGAAAAGTTGCCCAGTCAGAGGTAAAGTTAAGGGATATTATTCTTTTCAAAAGTGACGATGTTTTTGTCACCCATCGGGTAGTTGGAAAATTCTATAACAATGGCCAGTTGTGTTTCATTCAAAAAGGAGATCGTGGCGGATTAGCTTTAAGTGTTACAGCCCAAAATGTATTAGGGAAGGTAATAGCAGTTGAAAAGAATGGACAATTTTTAGAATTGGATCGTGGGTGGGGAAAATTGATAAATATCTTCATGGGGATACGTAATTTTGTCTCTTATAAGCCGGGTATAAGAATTGATGCCGTTAAGAAAAAGCTTAAGGACAAACCTGGATACAACTGCTTAAGGCCCTTTTATAGAATCTTAAAGGTGCCTTTTGTTCTGCTTGATCGAGGTATAGTGAGACTTTTTTGTAAAGGGCTGCGTTAAGAAGCCCTGTTGTTCAATATTTTTCCGTAATAATCTCCAAGACTGCCTTTAGCCTTCCACAAACTCTCCCCTGAATTTTGTGCCGGCAACAATTGTCCCATATCGAGCGCAATAACCCTTTTGTCCTTCCTCCTCGCCTTCTGATATCTCGGTGCGACCTCCAAAACTACAGACTTCTTTTTGTTTCATCGTTAACACCATTCCTGCCTCCTATCCTCTATTCTCCAGGAGAAAATTGTGATATTTTCGTGTAGATTTTTGATGAGGCAATTCGGTAGCTTCCCAAGACATCTTCCTTTCTGCTAAAATTAAGACCCGATAATGTCAAATGAATTCTCCCTGCGGGAAGTGGCAGGGTATCTGAAAAGCTTATATGAATTATTGGATGTCATTCCTGCGAAAGCAGGAATCCAGTTTCTCGCTTTATTCTTCTGGATTCCCGCTTGTGCGGGAATGACGTACTGAAACCCTGTAGCAGCCTATAGGGAATTATCAGTTTAAAACATTAGGACCAAGGTGGAGGAGAGACAATGGAGTATTTTTTTAATGAAGAACAGGTGATGATAAAGGAACTGACAAGGCAGATATCAGAGGAGAAGATTGTTCCTGTAAGGGAAGAACTTGATGACAAGGAAGAGTTTCCATGGGAGATAATGAAGGTGCTTGCCCAGTCA
>PEUB01000117.1:466-2228 GCA_002780895.1 Nitrospirae bacterium CG02_land_8_20_14_3_00_41_53 | reverse complement strand
TAAGCGGGAGAACCCTTGATGAATTCATCAGACAACAAGGCCCAATTCCTCTTAAACAAGCTTTAGCTGTTTTAAATCTCTCGATAAATGGTTTGCAGGCAGTGCAAGCTAATGGAGTAATCCATCGTGACTTAAAACCAGCAAACATTATGCTAACCCCTGGCTCAAGCTTAGTTAAAATAATTGATTTCGGCATTGCCAGAAACTTGGATATGCCTCAGGGAGAGCTAACCCAAGGCGCTATCATAGGAACGTTATCTTACCTGCCGCCGGAGATACACAATGCCGGAGAAGCGCAGGGGCTTGATCACAAAGGGGATATTTTTATGCTGGCCATAACATTATATGAAATGCTGACGGGGGGTAAGCTGCCACATGATATTCAAGATATCCGCCAGCACTTTGCGTGGTCGCAATCTACTTTGCCAACTTTTCCGGACATGAGCAATATTCCAAGCGAGGAGTATTTTCCAATTCAGAAATGAGGCTGAACTCAGGCTTGTTCAATGATCTTGTCAAAGAGAAGGGAACGAGCCTTCACCATCCTTTCTGCGGCCTGATTATCACTAATTTTCATGGCAATGGTGTCCAGTATAGCAAAAGTAATCCCCTTTTTCAAAAATGAATCCGCCTCGGGAATAGATTTTAGCTTTTCGTAAGGGGTCATCATATTCTGATATCGATAAACTTTTTTCTGTTTTCCCTTCGAATCGGTGATAGTTTCAGGAAAGAAACAGGGACGGTGGAAATTAAGGTATTCGTTCAGAAAATCAAAGTAGAAGCTATTGATTTTCTCTGCGTATTTTTGAGGGATATGGGCGTAGCCCATGAGTTTTCTGATGACGGCGCCATTTTTGGATTCCACCAGGGCATTATCATTGGTTTGGCGAGCTCTCGATTTGGTAAGTCTGATTAACAATCCATTTAGTAGTTTGGCCACCAGTTTGTTAATATATTCCGAGCCATTATCAGAATGAAACTCAATGATAACAAAAGGAAACTGTTGAAGCAGTTTTCTTAAGACAGGGATCAGGCAGGCTTCATTGATTCTTTCCACGGAAGCGACAATTTCGAACTGGGTAATCTCGTCAACCGCGTTGATGTGGTAAACCCCTTTCTGGCCGTCCCGGTCGCCTTGGTGCACGCTATCCACGCGAATATAGCCGGGCTTACCATAAGGACAGGGCTTGGCTCTTTCGCCGATGTTGGAAGGACTGGGGCGGGTTTTGGCTAGGAACAAAGCCTTCCGATGGTATTCTTTTCTGGCTCTGAGATTGTAGATATGGGAGAAGGATATTTTCGCGATGTTTTGGTATTCCCGGCGGCCATAGACCAGATATTCTCTCTCCAGAATCTTCTTGGTGGCTGGTCCGCTTAGCCGGCTGTGTGCGTTGTCAGTTTTGATCAAAAGTTCGATGTCTGATCGGATGTATTTGCGAGGGAACTTGTTCTTGTTTAGGTATTGCCTAATGATGTGGCCTTTCTTCTTATATTGGAAAACCAGGCGGTTAAGCTGCTGGCGGGAGTAGCCGGTCATTTTCCTGATGTAGTTGAAGATTATTCCCTTATCCGGTTTTTTCAGAGTAGCATATTTGAACTTGATCAAGACACCCTGAATCCAGGCATATTTTTCCTCGGTTGACCGGACATGAAACTCAACTTCTCTCACCCCCTCCAGGAAAGATTTAATCTGCTCGATCGTGTTTAATCCCATGTCATTCATAATTGTGTTCATCCCCTAATTATGAACAAGCCTGGCCTG
>PEUB01000117.1:0-455 GCA_002780895.1 Nitrospirae bacterium CG02_land_8_20_14_3_00_41_53 | reverse complement strand
TTATGAACAAGCCTGGCCTGGTTGGTCTATTTCAGCCTCATTTTGCATTGGAAATAGACCACTACTTCAGCCTCATTCTGCATTGGACAAGACTTTTGGTTCCCAAAGCCTGGCTTTTGTGCTAAAATAAACATCCAGTTTAAATATGTTTAAAAAACTCTTAATTGCCAATAGGGGAGAGATCGCCGTCCGGATCATGCGGGCAGCCAGAGAAATGGGGATTATTACTGTGGCTGTCTATTCTGAGGCTGATAAGGATTCTCTCCATGTTAAAATTGCCGACGAATCTTATTGTATTGGGCCAGTTGCCCCACACAAAAGCTACCTAAATATCTCCAGCATTATTTCAGTGGCCGAAGTTGCTGGTGTGGATGCGATCCATCCAGGTTATGGCTTTTTGGCAGAAAATGCCAAGTTTTCAGAGATTTGTGCTGCCTCCGGCATTGAGTTTGTTG
>PEUB01000076.1 GCA_002780895.1 Nitrospirae bacterium CG02_land_8_20_14_3_00_41_53 | reverse complement strand
TTTACAACTTTTCAGGGTTACATTATAAATGTCACAACGATTATCCATATGGTTACATTTTACACGGCTCAATACGTTGGCTTGACAAAAAAAGAGCTTCTCTGGTATTATTCCTTTTTGCTGTATAATCTATTTCTTTATTTAAAAAAGTCAGCGGAGGTAAAGTGCCTACTATAGCACAGTTAGTAAGAAATGGGCGTAAAAAGCTCAAGAGTAAGACAAAAAACCCTGCATTAAGGGGGTGTCCCCAGAAGAGGGGAGTATGTTTAAGGGTTTATACAACAACGCCCAAAAAACCAAACTCAGCGCTGAGGAAAGTTGCAAGAATACGGCTTATGAATGCAATGGAAGTCACAGCATATATACCTGGAGTAGGCCACAATCTTCAGGAACATTCTATAGTAATGATAAGAGGTGGCAGGGTAAAAGACCTTTCAGGTGTCAGGTATCACATCATCAGGGGTACCCTGGATTCCATGGGAGTTGCTGACAGGAGGCAGGGAAGGTCAAAGTATGGGGCAAAGAGGCCCAAATAAGAGAGTCATAAAATGCCGAGAAGAAGAGTTATAGAAAAAAGAGAAATTTTACCTGACCCTAAATACAACAGCAAAATTGTTTGCAAATTTATGAATGCAATGATGGAGAGCGGCAAGAAATCCACAGCAGAGAGGATTTGCTATGGTGCTTTTGACATATTAAAAAAGAAAACAGGGAGTGATCCGCTTAAGGTATTCAAGACTGCACTTGAAAATACAAAACCGGTTATAGAGGTTAAACCAAGAAGGGTTGGCGGTGCAACTTATCAGATACCCGTTGAAATAAGACCACATAGACGTACAGCTCTTGCCTTCAGGTGGATTATGAAATATTCGCGAGATAGAAGTGAAAAGACCATGCAGGAAAAGTTGGCAGGGGAATTACTTGATGCTTTTAACAACACAGGGTCTTCTATTAAAAAGAAAGAAGATACCCACAAGATGGCCGAGGCGAATAAGGCCTTTGCCCATTATAGATGGTAGAAAAAATAGAGGAGAAGGCATTTGTCAAGGTTTCCATTAGAGAAGACACGCAATATTGGTATTATGGCGCACATAGATGCAGGGAAAACTACGACTACAGAAAGAATCCTCTATTATACAGGTGTTACCTACAAGATAGGCGAAGTAGACGAAGGCACTGCTGTTATGGACTGGATGGTTCAGGAGCAGGAGAGAGGTATAACCATAACATCTGCTGCTACCACATGTTTATGGAAAGACTATAAAATTAATATCATAGACACACCAGGACATGTCGATTTTACCATCGAGGTTGAAAGGTCTTTAAGGGTGCTCGATGGTGCTGTTGCTGTTTTTGATTCTGTTGCAGGTGTTGAACCTCAGTCAGAGACCGTCTGGAGGCAGGCCGATAAGTACGGTGTGCCACGAATTGCATTTATGAATAAAATGGATAGAGTAGGTGCTGATTTTTTTATGAGTGTAAATAGTATGATAGAACGCCTTGGTGCGAGTCCTGTTCCTATTCAGATACCTATAGGAGCCGAGGATGAGTTCAGGGGACCTATAGACCTTGTAAGAATGAAGGCGGTCTATTTTGATGACGAGACATTAGGTGCGAAATATACCGAGGGAGATGTTCCGGATAAACTTATGCCTTATGCATTTGAATATAGAGAAAAGATGCTTGAAGCCCTATCTGACGTTGATGAGAATATTATGGAAAAATTCCTGGGTAGAGAAGAAATAAGTGTAGATGAGATAAAGGCAGCAATAAGGAAAGGCACTTTAGAAATGAAGCTTACACCTGTTATATGTGGTTCTGCATTTAGAAATAAAGGCGTCCAGCTTCTGCTCGATGCAATAGTTGATTATCTCCCCTCGCCATTTGATATCCCTCCTGTTATAGGAATAATGCCCGGCGATGGTTCTAAGATAATCAGACATGCTGAAGATAATGAACCATTTTCTGCTATTGCATTTAAAGTGATGACAGACCCCTTTGTAGGGCAACTTACATTCATAAGGGTTTATTCAGGGGTGTTGAGTGCAGGCTCCTATGTATATAACTCGACAAAAGATATAAGGGAAAGAGTTGGAAGGCTGCTTAAGATGCATGCAAACAAGCGGGAGGAGATAAAAGAGGTTTCTGCTGGTGATATTGCAGCAGTTGTTGGACTTAAAAGTACGCTTACGGGTGATACTTTATGCGACGAGAAAAATCCTATCATACTTGAATCGATAGAGTTCCCTGAGCCGGTTATGGCTGTTGCTATTGAGCCAAAGACAAAGGCTGACCAAGAAAAGCTTTCGCAGTCTTTAGCTAAACTCGCTCAGGAAGATCCGTCATTTAGGGTATCCTTTAATGAAGACACAGGGCAGACGATTATATCCGGTATGGGAGAACTTCACCTTGAGATTATTGTGGACAGGCTGCTCAGGGAGTTTAAAGTCAGCGCAAATGTCGGGAAACCTCAGGTTGCCTACAAGGAAACAATAAGGACAGTATCAAAGGCAGAGGGAAAGTTTGTAAGGCAGAGCGGGGGACGCGGACAATATGGTCATGTTTATATAAAGATTGAGCCATTAGAAACCGATAAAGGGTTTGAGTTTGTTAATGAGATAGTCGGGGGTACAATTCCAAGGGAATATATACCTGCTGTTGGGAAGGGAATAAAAGAGGCGTTGGAGAGAGGGATTCTTGCAGGATACCCCGTTGTTGACATAAGGGCAACGCTTTATGATGGTTCATATCATGAGGTTGACTCTTCTGAGATGGCATTTAAGATAGCAGGGTCAATGGCATTCAGAGAGGCTGCAAAAAAGGCCAAACCTGTTATTCTTGAGCCGATTATGAGTATTGAAGTAGTAAGCCCTGAGGAATATATGGGTGATGTAATAGGAGATATTAGCTCCCGTAGGGGAAAGATTCAGAATATAGAGAGAAGGGGTAATGCACAGGTAATAAAGTCACATGCCCCTTTGTCAGAGATGTTTGGCTATGCTACTGATTTAAGGTCAAAGACACAAGGCAGGGCCACATATACAATGCAATTTTCCCATTACGAAGAGGTTCCGAAAGGGGTCTCCGAGGGAATTATATCACTGGTAAAAGGCGGATAAAGACAGTGATTAGTTGTCAGTTGTTTGTTGTAAGAACTAAAAACTGAACACTAACAACTGTAAAAGAGGAGGAAATATGGCAAAGGCTAAATTTGAGAGAGTAAAACCTCATGCAAACATAGGAACGATAGGACATGTAGACCA
>PEUB01000144.1 GCA_002780895.1 Nitrospirae bacterium CG02_land_8_20_14_3_00_41_53 | reverse complement strand
AGAAGGCCGGGTTTTTCTGTTAGAGGGGCATCCTTTAACCTTAGATTTGATCCAATGGGGAGGGCTTTTCAAAAAGACTGGCAGTTCAAAGGGGAGACCATATACCAGCCAGGCTATCGAGTGCCTTTACCTTTAAAAATATTGACTAAGCTTTTTGGCCATTTCCAAAAGAGACTTTTAAAAGAGCTGGAAATTCCTGGGAGAGGAAAAGATTTGAATGATACAATCTATATCGGTCCGGAAGAGATTGGTAGAAAAATAGGATATCCTGCAAGAAAGAGATGGGGAAGATCAAAAGACCTACTGATAAGGATTCCGCAGGGTATTAAAAATGGTCAAAGGATAAGGCTGAAAGGCCAGGGAGGTAACGGAAAATATGGAGGAGAGCCTGGGGACCTCTACCTTGAGGTTAAAATAAAACATTCGCTGCCACAGATGATCGGTGTCTTTATTAAAAAATTAATGAAAAGGAGGATACAGTAGGATATATCATGCAAAGAGATATCTTCGAAATAATCAAGACCAGAAGAAGCATAAGGAGATATAAAAAGGAGATACCTGATGAAGTACTAATTAGGAGATGCATAGAAGCTGCGTGCTACGCTCCTTCTTCAAAAGATTCTCAACCCTGGTCATTTGTCTTAGTAAAGGATAAAGAGAAGATAAAAGAGCTCAGTAAAACTCAACCTTATTCAAAGTTTTTGGAAAATGCCCCTCTTGTTATAGTCGCTCTGGCAGATGAAAATAAAAGTAATCACTGGTTGGAGGACTGCTCCTGTGCCATCATGTTGCTTTTGCTTGAGTCTCATTCCTTAGGTTTGGGTGCATGCTGGAATGCTGTTTATCTGCCAGGAACTCAGGAAAGGGAAGAGTATGTCAGAAAGGTTCTGAATATACCTAAAAATTATAGGGTGATTGCCAATGTTGGCCTGGGCTATCCTGAAGAGAAACCCTTACCGAAAAATGTAAAGGGTTTCCACGAGCTCATTTTAAAGGTAATCTAAGATTTCCATCCATAAGACTATGCCATGCCAAGATCGTTTATTTTGACTAAAAACCTCTTATATGAAGATTAAAGAAATTCTGTCAAAAAACATCTTATCAAGATCAAAGGTCTTTGACTATACCCTGAATCCATTTATTGGCTGTGAGCATGGCTGCTGTTACTGTTACGCCAGGTTTATAAAAAGATTTACAGGCCATGATGAGGATTGGGGAGAGTTCATTGATGTTAAGATTAATGCCCCAGAATTATTAAGTAGAGAGATAAAAAGGAAAAGGCCTGGCAGGGTCTGGATAAGCGGAATCTGCGATCCTTATCAGCCTATTGAAGAAAGGTATGAACTGACAAGAAAATGCCTTGAGATCCTTATAGAGAACGACTGGCCAGTGACAATTCAGACAAAATCACCCTTAGTTCTGCGGGATCTGGGATTACTAAAGAGATCCAGGAAAATCGAGGTTTGCTTTACCATAACAACAGCAGATGAAAAGATAAAGAAGCTCTTTGAGTTCCGCGCCCCATCGATTGAGGGAAGGCTCAACGCCTTGGCCAGATTGTATTCAGAAGGTATCAGGACCCAGGCCATGATAGCTCCTGTTCTTCCAGGGGCAGAAGGATTGGTAAGGGAATTAAAGGGGAAGGTAGGTTATGTGATAATTGACAGGATGAATTATCACTATGCAGACTGGGTTTACCGAAGATATAAAATAGAATGGGCAAGAAAAGAGGAATTTTTCATCCAGAGAGGAAGAGCGATTAAAAGACTCTTTGAAAAGAAAAAGATTCCCTGTCAATTATTATTTTAGGGAGGATATTCAATTATGAGGATAGGGGTGCTTTCAGATACTCATGCTTCAGGTTTATCTCCTGGAGTAATAGAAAAACTTAAAGGTCTAAATCTCAATTTAATAATCCACTGCGGTGATTATACTCATATCAATGTTGTTCATCAATTAAAGGCACTGGCTAATTTTTACGGAGTGGCAGGGAATATGGATCCCCCAGAAATCAGAGAAATATTAAAAGAGAAAGAAATTATTGAGGTAGAAGGTAGAAAGATTGGTATTTTTCATAGGTATGGATTATTTTTTACTGATAGGAAATTGGAAAATATATTTAAAGACGAGGAGATTGATATATACCTTCATGGACATACTCATCGACTGAGAAAGGAAAGGAAAGGAGACGTTTATTATCTCAATCCCGGCCCTTTCCCCAAATCGATGTTCATTGTCAGTCTGGAAAAGGACAAAGAGATAGAAGTGGATGTTCTACGCAAAAACCAGGGATATTAATGATCTTCGAGACCTCCCATTGAATACCCCTTACTGATCTTGAAGCCCCTATAGTTCTTCCTCAGCCCTGGTTATATCTTCTTCTGGGATTAATCTGCGATCAACAGCGATTAAGCACTGATCAGGAACAATATTGGCCTTTAGACCTCCAGCGACCTTCTAAATTACCTGCCTTTTCTTTTGAGATCTCGATTATTTCAGTCTGAAGACCAATTTCAGAGAAAAGGGGTAAAAGGTACCCTATTGCCTTTCTTGGAAGTACTTTAAATCTTTTCTTCTGACCCTTCCCATACTTAAGGATGTAGTTTACAGTCAAGCTTGCAAGACCGGGGCTATTGTTCTCTTTGCTTAGATGACCAAGCCAGAACTCAGTCTCTGGATTCGGGTGATTGAGGATAATACAGGAAGGATAGATGGGGTAATGGATTATATTAATGACAAGTATGGAGATTTCAAACTCACATGGGCTCTTATATAATACAGAAGAGGTCTTCAGAGGTAATCTCACCATCCTGAAGGCCATCAGGTGTTAAAAGTGTAAATGTAAAATGAGGCACAGATTGGTATTTCTGCTGAGAGTTTCATGACAATTTCTGTTGATGTTCAGACAAAGGTTTATGATTCAGAAAAAGAGGCACAAATTCTGAAGAATATTCTAATTTCTAAATTAAAGAAGGAAAATTGGGTGCTGGTTGAGAGAGGAGGTCTTAACCTTTTGGTAGTTATCACCCATTTGAAACGGGTGGGGGGACTAAAAAGGTTTGTGATGGGATTTTTAGGAGGGCGTGCTTCTGTGAAGGCTGAAGTTACCCTTAAGGATATAAATAATAAGTTGATAAATCAATTTTCTGTGGGCGGGGAATCTGCACCCTTTGAGATAATTCCCTTGATCACCATACCCTTTACTACTACAAGGCAAGCGCTTAAAAAATCGGCAAAAGAGGTATTAAAAGTTATAGGTTATTTATCAAATGAAAGGTTACCACCTTAAGGTTGCCTTTCATGGCATAAATATTTAAACATGTGTGAGTTTTGCACAAGGCATAGAGAAGGCATCAGTAGACCTCCTTTCATTATATAAAGAGGAGGGCTTTGAGGTTACACATCTCCCCATAACTGATTTCAGTGTTCCTTCAAAGGATGCCTTGACAGATACAGTCTCGAAGGTTATTGAACATACGCAAAGAGGGGACAATATTGTGATTCACTGTTCTGCTGTGGTGGGAAGGACTGGGCTGTTTGCTGCCTGTCTTGCAAGAAGGGTTCTTGGCCTTTCAGGTGAGGATGCTATCAGATGGGTAAGAAGATTTATTCC
>PEUB01000089.1:642-3867 GCA_002780895.1 Nitrospirae bacterium CG02_land_8_20_14_3_00_41_53 | reverse complement strand
ACTGTTACTTTATATTCATGGCGATGGCTCAGTTCAACCTGTTTTATCCGCAACGCCTCCGGCCTTACGGATAAAACACTATACGCTGTCAATGTCTTTTCAGTGTTATCTTCTTCCCCCATATTATGAAAATGTCGGCAAGCGTTTCATCAAAAGTCCAAAGATATTCTTTCCCGATGCGGGACTAAACAGGGTTATATTGGGAGAGGCAGTTGTCAGTTCAGGCGCATTTTATGAGACATGGGTTTTTTCAGAACTTTTGAAATGGAGGCAATTACAGCCTATAGAGCCTGAGATATTTTTTTATCGCACATCAGGAGGCATGGAAATAGACTTTTTGATATACGGCAATAAGACAATACTGCCTATTGAGGCAAAAAACAGCGATAAGGTGAGTTATGCAGACGGCCGCCATCTTGAATCCTTTATTTCAACTCATAAAAAGACTTCGCATATTGGCATTGTCGTTTACCGTGGAAGGGAGATTAAGGAGATAAGAACAAATATATGGGCGATACCTGACTGGTATCTTTTCGGAGGGGTATAACTTGTGCAAAGCAATTCCGGAAGATATAGGGAGGCTTCAACAATTCGGCTGGAGGCAGGGGCAATTATTTTAAACGAAATATCTTATAATTATGACAAGATCTATCCTTAATAAGGAGTATTACGGTGAAGGGGAGAAAAAGAAAAGATTCTGGCGATGAGAATGTAGAAGCTTACAGACATGAAACCGAGACAAGGAAAAATGTTGTCCCAGTGGGACTCGCCTCTTATGATACCTCAAAACCTAAACCTAAGAAGTATGCATATGACCCTCATCTTGATAACATAAAACAGCAATTTCTTTCAGCTAAAGAGGTTGGTATTGTTTAAAACAACGGACAAAACTACATCTTTCACTGTGCACGATCTTCCAATGTCGGAAAGGCCGAGAGAGAGGCTAAAAAGATTCGGTCCCGAGGCCCTTTCTGCTCAAGAACTTCTTGCATTAATAATTGGACGCGGGGTTTCTAAAAAATCTGTAATGACTATTGCACAGGAGTTATTAGTAAAATTTAGCAACATCAAAGCAATAAGCGAAGCAACATTGGAGGAACTTTCTCAAATAAAAGGTATTGGCTTAGCAAAAGCTGCACAAATTAAGGCTTGCTTTGAACTTGGCAAAAGACAGGATTTGGAGCCAGAGTTAAAAGACTTCGATATCAAAGACCCTCAAAGTGTTGTCAAGGCTATCCGTGCAAGCATCAAGGACAAAGCTAAAGAGCATTTTAAACTCATTCTTCTCAATCCGAGGAATAAGATAATCGGTATCTCGACCATCTCAATAGGAACACTCAATGCAAGTTTGGTGCATCCCCGTGAGGTCTTTAAAGATGCTATCACACATAATGCTTATTCTGTAGTTTTAGCCCATAACCATCCTTCCGGGGATTCAGAGCCTTCTGAAGATGATTTGATGATTACCAAAAAACTGGTTGAAGCAGGAAAAATTTTAGATATTAAAGTCATAGACCATATAATCATCACCAAAAGCGGATATTTTAGTTTTAAGGAGAAAAATTTAATATAGACTTTATCTCTTGACTTTTTTATTTATATCCCATATACTTAAGATATGGAAAAGAAATTATTTATACCAAAAGAGCCTCAAGAAGTAAAGGATTGGATAAAAAGTTTAGAAAAACATACTTCGGGTCCCGGTATTGATTGGGAGTCGTTAAATGTTTGGTACGGGAATCAGCTTCCAAAATATCTTTGGAAGGAATGGAAAAATGAACTTAAACCTCAAGGCTTTACTTGGCAGAAATTTTTGCGTTTATTAAAACATAGAACGGATAAGATAATACTTTGGTACAAAGGGATAATTAAGTGGGAGGAATTAGTTGAAGAATTTATTGATTTAATTGAGGGTCCATTAGGTCAATATTTAGCTAAAAAATAGTTTTTATGGCGAAGAAAGATAGTCAAAACTCATCAAAAGAAAAACTTCTTGCCGAGATTGAGAGATTAAAGAAGGAGTTGAAGTAAACAAAAAAGAATGATTGAAATAGAGCTAAAACTGTTAAAATCAAAGGGTATAAGTGAGATTAATATGGCAAAGGAAAGGAGAAAAAAGGGGGATGTGTCCCTGATAAAATTATGAGTGAACGCTATGGTAACAATCCGGCTAATAAAATTGATATATCAATAATTATTGTCAACTGGAATACAAAAGACCTCCTAAGAAACTGTCTGAACTCCATATATAAAACTGTCCATAGTCTGATCTTTGAGGTCATCGTTATTGATAACGCTTCCTCCGATGGTTCTATCGAGATGTTGGAGAAAGAATTTGCTTCCGTCATCAGAATAGTCAATACAGAAAATAAAGGATTCGGCGCGGCGAATAATCAGGCACGGACAATAATGAAAGGTAAATACGCCCTTCTGTTGAATACTGATACTGTATTAACGTCTGAAGCGGTAAACAAATTATGGAATTTTTGTGAGGCTAATGACAAGGCCGCAATTGTGTGCGGACAGCTGTTAAATGCCGATGGCACCAAACAAAACTCCATTGCTTCATTTCCCAGTTTACTTACGCTTGCCGCTAATACTTCGCTTTTGGAATTCTTGTTCCCCGGCCGGTATCCCAGTAAAAGATATAAACACACAACTCCTATTGAAGTAGATTCGGCGATCGGCGCCTGCATGATGATCAGGGAAAAAGCATTGGATGAAGCGGGCGCTTTTGACGAACGTTATTTTTTCTTTTTTGAAGAAACTGATTTGGCTTTCACAATGCGCCTTAAAGGATGGAAAATTTATCAGGTGCCGGATGCTCTTATCTATCATTTACAGGGACAAAGTATCGGACATAATATAAGTTCACGAATTGAATTTTATCGCTCACGTTATCAATTTTTAAGAAAATGGCACAACCCTCTTTATTATTGTTTAGCCAGCGGCATAATTATTTTGCGATTATTGGTTAACGGATTTTTCAACTTTATTTTTGTCGTTTTGACTTTAGGTCTGAATAAAAAGTTGCGATATAAATTGATCATGTATTCCAGGTTAATCTTTTGGCATTTCCAAAACAAGTAATTATCAGTAAAATAAGTAAAAGCACCCCAAATTCCTCTTCCGAGGGATTGATAATTTTTTATCGTATGAGTATATAATTTCCGATTATTCAGTTGTGTAAAATGTCTATTTTAGCAAGCGCATTAATCCATTGAC
>PEUB01000089.1:0-629 GCA_002780895.1 Nitrospirae bacterium CG02_land_8_20_14_3_00_41_53 | reverse complement strand
TCGCTGTTTCATGTGGGTAGCCTGAATTCGAGTTTACCTCCGATGAGGTAGATCATGGTGATCAGGTTCTTTATGGTGCGGTATCCTCTGGCCTTGGCTTTAGCGGCTTGGATGAGGCTGTTGATCCCCTCAAGAATGCCATTGTTGATCCTTGACGTAAACCATCTCAGGATGCCGTCCCAGTGACGTTTTATGGTGTATGCGGCCTCTTTCATGGGCTCCAAGCGGCTGTGGGTGGCCCAGAAGTACCACCTCCTCAGGAAGGTCTCCGCCTCCTGTAGCGGTTGGTTCCAGAACTCTTGGAAGTTTAAGCGAATGTGGTAGGCACGGGCCGTTTTCAAATTCAGCTTCTTGACCTGGAGAGTCTCCAAGGTTGTTGCCTGATTCTCCTTGAGATTCTCGGGGTTTTTTAGCCAGATGTAGCGGGTTCTTTTCAACTCCGGACGACTTTGTTGTTCCTGACGTCGCACTTCATCCACGGCCTCATTGATGATTTTGAGGACATGGAACTTATCGAAGGTCAGTTGGGCTTCCGGAAAATGCTTTTCCACGCCGCTGATAAAGGCCGGGGACATGTCGCAGCAAACCTCCTGAATGCGGGAGGGATCACCCTGATGCGCTTCCAAATC
>PEUB01000110.1 GCA_002780895.1 Nitrospirae bacterium CG02_land_8_20_14_3_00_41_53 | reverse complement strand
CTGCCGCGTCCTTCTTCGCCCTCTGATGCCATGGCATCCACCATAAGCCCTTTCTAACTTGACCCTTATCTCTTCCCTTCTGTTGTCAAAGAACAAATATCAGATACAGATTTAAGATTTAAGAAAAAAAACTTTTTCTATTATCTCTCGTCTGGTTTCTGCTTATTGGTGGAGGTGAACGGGATCGAACCGATGACCTCCTGCTTGCAAAGCAGGCGCTCTCCCAACTGAGCTACACCCCCTTTGAAAACCTGGGGTAAGAGTTGGATAGGTCGAACTGATGACCTGTCGATGCGACCGCTCTCCCAACTGAGCTACACCCCACCGAAAATTTATTTCACAAATTTTCGATTCAAAAGTTGTCAGTAATTTGTTGTTAGTCAAAAATTAAATACAAACTGAATAACAACTATTCACTATGCTTATATTGATCACTCTAATCACCTCAAGTTTGGTTTTGCCAAACTTGTAATGGTGGGCCTAATTGGAGTCGAACCAATGACCTCACCCTTATCAGGGGTGCGCTCTAACCAGCTGAGCTATAGGCCCCTATAAAGAGTGATTAGAGGTTAGTGACCAGTGATTAGTAAAAACCTATTAATTACAAAAGACCTATAGCATACCACTGACCAATGCTTTTCTCTGTCTAAAATCTAAAAAAGTGCGTAGCAATACTCCCACTACTTTTTCCTTAGAAAGGAGGTGATCCAGCCGCAGGTTCCCCTACGGCTACCTTGTTACGACTTCACCCCAATTACCGGCCATACCTTAGATAGCTGCCCCCCCGATTTGCATCGGGGTTAGCTCACCAGTTTCGGGTACAACAGACTTTCGTGGTGTGACGGGCGGTGTGTACAAGGCCCGGGAACGTATTCACCGTGGCGTGGCTGATCCACGATTACTAGCGATTCCGCGTTCACGGAGTCGAGTTGCAGACTCCGATCCCAACTGAGACCGCTTTTAGGGGTTGGCTCCACCTCACGGTATTGCGACCCTCTGTAGCGGCCATTGTAGCACGTGTGTAGCCCTGGACATAAGGGCCATGATGACTTGACGTCATCCCCACCTTCCTCCAGCTCATCGCTGGCAGTTTCCTCAGAGAGGTCTTACGACCAACAGAGGATAGGGGTTGCGCTCGTTGCGGGACTTAACCCAACACCTCACGGCACGAGCTGACGACAGCCATGCAGCACCTGTGTTAGCTCTCCAGGTTACCCCGGAGTCATCGCCCTTTCGGGTTCTTACCACTAACATGTCAAGCCCAGGTAAGGTTCTTCGCGTAGCGTCGAATTAAACCACATGCTCCACCGCTTGTGCGGGCCCCCGTCAATTCCTTTGAGTTTCAACCTTGCGGCCGTACTCCCCAGGCGGGGCATTTAATGGTTTCCCTTCGGCACAGAACCCTTACGAGCCCTACACCTAATGCCCACCGTTTAGGGCGTGGACTACCAGGGTATCTAATCCTGTTTGCTACCCACGCTTTCGCGCCTCAGCGTCAGTTCAGTGCCAGAGGGCCGCCTTCGCCACAGGCCTTCCTCCTGATATCTACGCATTTCACCGCTACACCAGGAATTCCGCCCTCCCCTCACTGACTCAAGTAAAGCAGTTTCTAAGGCAGTTTTAGGGTTAAGCCCTAAGATTCCACCTCAGACTTACTCCACCGCCTACGCGCCCTTTAAGCCCAGTAATTCCGAACAACGCTCGCCACCTCTGTCTTACCGCGGCTGCTGGCACAGAGTTAGCCGTGGCTTATTCCTCAGGTACCATCATCATTTTCCCTAAGAAAAGGAGTTTACAACCCGAAGACCTTCATCCTCCACGCGGCGTCGCTGCGTCAGGGTTTCCCCCATTGCGCAAGATTCCCCACTGCTGCCTCCCGTAGGAGTCTGGACCGTATCTCAGTTCCAGTGTGGCCGTTCAACCTCTCAGTCCGGCTACCCGTCTTAGGCTTGGTGGGCCATTACCTCACCAACTACCTGATAGGCCGCAAGCCCATCCTTAAGTGAATTGCTCCTTTTACCACTAACATCTCAGTTCGTGGTCTTATCGGGTATTAGCTCAAGTTTCCCTGAGTTGTCCCCAGCTTAAGGGTAGGTTACCTACGTGTTACTCACCCGTCCGCCACTAAGTCATCTCTCCATATTGCTACTTCAAAATGACTCCGTCCGACTTGCATGTGTTAGGCACGCCGCCAGCGTTCGTTCTGAGCCAGGATCAAACTCTCATTTGTAACTGTTAAATTGACAAGAGTAAGCTACGCACTTTTTTAGATTTTTCAAAGAACATTTAACTAAGAGTAGTTAGCTTAACTTATGTTATTTATTTTTGTCAACAGATAAACCATTCTTGACTTCCAAATAATCTCTCATATAATATTAAACGTTTAATTACTTTAAGGTTAAAATGACAATAGCAATCGGCTGTGACCACGCAGGGTTTGAACTTAAAAAAGAGATTATCTCTTTATTAGATGATCTCCATATAGAGTGTATTGACTATGGCACAGAAGGTCCTCAATCAGTAGATTATCCTGATTTTGGAGAAAAGGTATCTGAGGCAGTCTCTTCAGGAAAATTAGATAAAGGAATACTTATTTGCGGTACAGGGATAGGCATGTCTATAGTAGCCAATAAATTCCCTAACGTAAGGGCATCCTTATGCAATGAACTCTTCACTGCAAAGATGAGCAGACTGCATAATGATGCTAATATCCTTGTTCTCGGGGGAAGGATAGTTGGGAAAGATTTAGCAAAAGAAATCGTAAGGATATGGGTTAGCACTAATTTTGAAGGAGAAAGACACTGCGCAAGACTTAAAAAAATAACACTGATAGAGGACCGTTTAAAAAAACATGGGTTTTGAAAATCTTAAGCTTACCGATCCAGAAGTCTTTGAAGCAATACAAAAAGAGATAGAGAGGGAGAGGAAAAATATAGTACTCATTGCATCTGAGAACTATGCAAGTCCTTCCATACTTGAGGTACAGGGTTCTGTTTTTACAAACAAATATGCTGAGGGATATCCAGGGAAGAGGTATTATGGTGGTTGTGAATATGCTGATATTGTAGAAACCCTTGCAATAGAAAGGGCAAAGAAACTATTTGGCACAGAGCATGTAAATGTCCAGCCTCATTCAGGCTCCCAGGCTAATATGGCAGTTTATTTTTCAATGCTCAAACCTGGAGATACAATACTTGGTATGAAGTTAAGCCATGGTGGACATCTCTCACATGGTGCATCAATAAACTTTTCTGGAATCTTCTATAAAACTTTTGCATATGGTATTGATAGGGATACAGGATATATAGACTATAATGAAGTAAGACGTCTTGCAATAGAGAATAAGCCAAGGATGATACTTGTAGGTGCAAGTGCATATTCAAGGATTATTGATTTTAAGATATTCTCTGATATTGCAAAAGAAATAGGTGCATATCTAATGGCAGACATCGCCCACATCGCAGGACTTGTTGCTGTAGGCCTTCACCCGTCGCCGGTACCCTATGCAGACTTTGTTACAACAACAACCCATAAGACCCTCAGAGGTCCAAGGGGCGGGATGATAATGTGCAAGACAGAATATGCAAAAGCAGTTGACAAAATGATATTTCCAGGAATACAAGGAGGTCCACTTGTTCATGTCATAGCAGCAAAAGCAGTTGCCCTGAAAGAGGCACTAAGTCAGAAATTCAAAGACTATCAGGTTAAGGTCATCAGAAACGCAAAGAAACTTGCAGAAGAGTTGATAAACAGAGGCTTTAAGATTATCTCAGGCGGTACAGACAACCACATGATGCTTGTGGATTTGACCAATAAGGACACCACAGGGAAAGATGCTGAAGAGGCACTTGATATGGTTGGAATAACAGTAAACAAAAATGTAATACCTTATGATCAAAGGCCACCTGCTATAACCAGCGGCATAAGGCTCGGCACGCCTTGTGTTACAGCAAGGGGCATGGGTGAGACAGAGATGATAGAGATAGCTGATATAATATCATCAGTAATACAGAATAAAAAAGACGAACCGGCAATTAACGCCCTTTCTAAAAGAGTAGAAATCCTTTGCAATAATTTTCCTCTATATTGATGATACAGCTTTGGCAGAACCAATACCGACGTGGTATTGTCATTCCCGCGAAAGCGGGAATCTAGACGCCGTCCCTGCGAAAGCAGGGAGCTATAAGGAAATAGGTTCCCGTTTTCACGGGAAACCCTGGATTCCGTGTCAAGCACGGAATGACGACTAAATGACAACTGCGGAAGTTGTATTAATAATTAAGAATTCTAAATTGAAAGCTTTTTATTATGAAGTGTCCATTTTGTGGAAACTTAGAAGATAAGGTCATTGACTCGCGGACCAGCAGAGAAGGCAATGCAATACGCCGTAGGCGTGAATGCCTGAAGTGTGCGAAACGCTTCACATCCTATGAACGTGTTGAAGATATCGTCCCAATGGTAGTCAAAAAAGATGGCAGGCGAGAGCAGTTTGAAAGGGAAAAAATACTGAATGGTTTAAAAAAGGCATGCGAAAAAAGACCCATAGGTATAGAGACCCTTGAAGGCATTACTGATTCTATAAAAAAGAAACTCATAGGACTTGGCGTTAAAGAAATTCCAAGTACGTGGATTGGTGAAGAGGTAATGACTTCATTAAAAGAACTCGATAAGGTTGCATATGTAAGGTTTGCCTCTGTTTACAGACAGTTCAAGGATATTAATGAATTAATGAATGAAGTAAAAACACTTTTTGGACATAAGTA
>PEUB01000040.1 GCA_002780895.1 Nitrospirae bacterium CG02_land_8_20_14_3_00_41_53 | reverse complement strand
GAAATTAATGAATTAATAAAACGTTATGGACTTGAAGAAGACCCTGAGCATGTTATTATTCCTTTCACTGATAAAAATGGCCACATTAAACGCTGTTATCTTTTGAAACGAAAGTTTTTTCGAATTATATATCCCGAGGGACATCATGTAGATTACCCTCTTACAGAAGCGATTGAGGCAACGATCAGATATCCAGAACTTTTACTGAGTGAGGCACTTTATTTATTGCATAAAGAATTAAGTCTTCAAACACCTGATATTTCAGAAAATAAAGAATAAAGGTCGCTTTATCTTCCTTTTTTTAGAGTCAGATAACCTGAAAAAATTATTAGCATTCCACCAATAATCGAATTTATCTCTGGTTGTTCATTTAAGAATAACATGCTGAATATAATAGCACTGACAGGTTCAAGATAACCAAGAACAGAAGCCCTGTTAGCAGTAACATACTGAAGCCCTTTATAATATAGAATAGGTGCAATAGTGGAATGAACTATTCCTATCACCAGAAAACTCCATAAGGCATTTAAAGGCACTTCCCTTATAAAGGGTGTAAGCAGGACTGCAATAACAGCATTTGAGAAAAAAGTAAGTACAAGCGGGTTAAAATTCCGGGCCTGTATCCTCGCAAAGATAATGATTATTGCATACGCAAGTCCTGAGGCAAGACCAGCCATTATGCCTCCCATTTGATTTTCTTTGAATGAGAAGCCGTCAAGCATAATCCAGAGACCGATTGAAGCTATAACTATCACAAAAATAATCCTCCTCGTGATAATCTCTCTTAGAAACAGCGGGGCAAGAAATGCAACGATTACAGGAGCTGTATAATGAGTAAGGACAGCATTTGCTATCGTGGTATGTTTAAATGCATAAAAGTAAGTGAATGTATTTAAAAGTGAAAAAAGGCCAAGTATCATGGGATACTTAAGCTTCTTGATCTCTGGAATCTCTTTTCTGTAATTTTTCAGGGATAAAATTATTCCCTGTACAATCAAAGCTACTACAAGCGAATAAAAAATAAGGATATGTATCGCAACACCAGATAGCCTTACAACCACACCGAGAGAACTCCAGAGGAATATGGCAAGCAAGATATAAATGGAAGCCATATTTGTCAGTAGGCAGCAGGCAGTAGACAATAGAGAACAGTTAAATAAAAGAGGAAAATCTTATCCATCATTCTTCGGAGATCCGCTGAGGCGGAAAAGAAGGGGTCTGCGGTATGGAACATTGCAACCTCCTATAAATCTATAGCCTTATACTTTATAAACATCCTTGTATGTTGAAAATAGTATATCATTTCCGATATCCTTTAAAAAGACTTGATATAACTTGAAAAATTCCATCATATCAGCGAACATAAAACATGGAATTATTTAAAGAAGAAGATCTTATACCGCCTCTTGCTTATCGCATGTGTCCAAAAACTCTTGATGAATATGTCGGACAGAGACATATTCTCGGGCATGGAAAATTATTAAGGCGGGCTATAGAAGCGGACAGGATCACATCATTAATCCTATATGGCCCGCCCGGTACGGGCAAAACCGCCCTTGCAAGAATAATTGCTGAAAAGACAAAGGCAGATTTTGAATGGCTTAATGCAGCCACTATCGGGCTTGATGAAATCAGAAAGGTTATACAACATGCTAAAGCAAGAAAGGCTAAAGGTATCCATACCATTGTCTTTCTCGATGAGATTCATAGGTTTAATAAGCTTCAGCAAGACGCCCTACTCCCGGATGTTGAAGAAGGTAATATAACTCTCATTGCTGCCACAGTAGAAAATCCATTCTTTTATGTTAACTCGGCGCTACTTTCAAGGAGTCAGGTATTTGAATTGAAACCACTCATAGAGGAAGACATTTTGAAGGTATTAAATAATGCCCTATACGATAGGGAACGAGGGCTCGGTAATTTAAATGTAATTGCAGATGAAGATTCATTAAAACATATTGCAAAAATGTCTGATGGAGATGCGAGAAAGGCTCTATCAGCGATGGAAATAGCTTCCCTTACAACATCTCCGGACAAAGACGGTAATATAAAAATAACCATCCAGATAGCAGAAGAGTCCATTCAGAAAAAGGTTATAGTTTATGACAAAAAAGGTGACCAGCACTATAATACAATCTCTGCCTTTATAAAAAGCATGCGTGGTTCAGACCCTGATGCTGCTATCTACTATCTTGCAAAGATGCTTTATGCAGGTGAGGACCCTCGATTTGTTGCAAGGCGCATTGTCATCTGCGCCTCAGAAGATGTGGGGAATGCTGACCCTATGGCGCTGGTCATTTCTACGTCTGCATTAAGGGCAGTGGAATTCATTGGCATGCCAGAGGCGAGGATACCCCTTGCACAGGCAACCATTTACATTGCAACCGCACCAAAAAGCAATGCTTGTTACAAAGCCATAGAATCTGCAATGAAAGACATTTCTACGGAAGAAACGATGGAAGTCCCGAACCATTTGAAAGATAGCCACTATCCCGGTGCTAAAAAATTAGGGCATGGAAAGGGCTATAAATACCCGCATGATTATGGCGGTTATGTTGAACAGGAATATTTGAAAAAGAAAAAGAAATATTATAATCCTTAACGCACACATTAATGAGTTCATAAATAAGGCTATAATATATGTCATTCCAGCTTGTCTGGAATCTTTCTGCTAGTAGTTTGTCAAGTGGAAACCCGGAAGGATTGCGGACAAGCCGCAATGACAGAAATCGTAACAATAATGCCGATTATTTATGAACTTATTAGTGACTATATCCATTTAACCCGAGGTTCCTTTTTCGGAGGTGGTTCAGGAAAATTCTGCGTATAACCAATAATTATCGGACCGTATATTCTTTCATCATTAGATAATTCAAGTTCTTTCCTTATTTCCTCATTGTCTGTTACCAGAGAACCGAAATGGACCCAGCAGCTTCCAAGTCCCAGTGAATATGCAGCTAACACTATATTCTCACATGCCAGAGGACAGGACAAATCTACAAATTGACCAGAGCCTATAACAAATATGATTACAGGGGCTGAATAGTAAATCGGGTCCTCCAATTCCTCATATCGTTTCATAATAGACTGGTATCTTTCAGGGTTAATATCCTTAAATGGCTCTAGTTTTTTTTTGCTGTTTGGGATGGCTGCTTCTATTAGTTTTCTGTGGAATCCTTTGTCCTCCACAACCACAAAACGCCAGGGTTGACTATTCATGGCAGATGGTGCCTGATTGGCTGCTTCTATAATCTTGTTAATTATGTCCCTGGAAACAGGTTTGGACTCATAGCTCCTTACAGCCCTTCTTTCCGCAATTGCCTTTAATACTGGATTCATAGTATCTCCTTTCTTTTCTTCTGTTTTATCCATAGACTCCTTAGACTCCTTATTTTAATTTTCTACATGAAGAGGTTTTTATCCATCTACAACATTCTACCATGAAAACAAAAAGAGGTTCATGCATGATTATAACCAACACAGATTTTAAAATCTGTGACTAATTTTTGTGATTCCTCGAAGGGCTGCCTAAAGCATCTTTTTCATATATCAAACTTGCATATTGCACTTTCAATGCTTTATGTTATTAAATATTTAATTATGTCAGAAATAACCCCCTTGATGAAACAATACTTCAGCATCAAAGAAAGATACAAAGACGCAATTGTCTTTTTCAGGCTTGGAGATTTTTACGAAATGTTTGGAGAGGATGCAGAGAAGGCATCCAAGATATTACAGATAGCACTCACAACAAGGGATAAATCAAAGGAAGAACCGGTACCTATGTGTGGCGTTCCTTATTTTGCTTCAGAAGGTTATATATCAAAGCTGATTAAAGCAGGATATAAGGTTGCAATTTGTGAACAGTTGGAAGACCCAAAAGAGGCAAAAGGCATTGTCCATAGGGATATAGTAAAGGTAATTACACCTGGAACGCATGCACCCGAAAATCCTAAAGAAAACTCTTATATCATAAGCCTGTTTCCCTCTGGAGGCAAGCACGGCATAGCAGCAGTCGATGTCTCTACAGGAGAATTTATCGTTTATGAAACAGATGAGAATATTGAGGATGAGATGTACAGGTTCGAGCCAAGAGAAATCCTTATCCCCTATGGCTTCAAGGACAATATCCACTATAAAGAGTCGCTCAATAAATTTTATATATCTGTTTATGAGGATTGGTATTTTGATTACTCAGAGGCATATAAGACTTTACTAAAGCATTTAAGGGTCTCATCTCTTGACGGCTATGGATGCGATGGCATGACTGCTGCAATCTCTGCTGCCGGGGCACTGGTCAGTTACCTTGAGGATATACAGAAGAAAACATTAAATTTTAAAAAGATAACCACTCTGAGACAGGATTCCTATATGTTTTTAGATGCAGCAACACAGCGCAACCTTGAACTCACTCACAATTTCAAGGATGGCTCAAACGAGGGCACGCTTGTCTGGGTTCTTGATGAACCATTAACCCCTATGGGTGGAAGGTTTTTAAGGGCTTCTATCTTGAAACCTCTTATTAATATCCATGAAATAAAAAAGAGGCAGGATGTAGTCGAATATCTTGTAGAAGACTACGAACTGCTTGAAGATATCAGGACGTCTCTGGGGAAGATACAGGACATTGAAAGGCTTTCAGCAAAGGTTAGTTCAAAGAGTGCAAATGCGAGGGATCTTATAGCAATTAAGAATTCAGTATCGTATCTGTCAAAGATCAAGAAATCTCTTAGTTCTTCTAAAAATTCTTATCTAAGCTCGATTTCAGAGGAGATATCAGAATTCTCAGCTTTCAGTAAATTAATAGAGAAAGGTATTGTTGATAATCCTCCGATAAGTCTCCGAGATGGCGGGATTATCAAGTCTGGATACAATGCTGATTTAGATGAGATCAGAAATATATCTATAAAAGGTAAGGACTTCATTGCAGAGCTGGAACAAAAGGAAAAACAGAGGACAGGTATATCTTCCCTGAAAGTAAGATATACCCGGGTATTTGGTTACTATATCGAGGTTACAAAATCAAATCTCCACATGGTCCCAGACGATTACATCAGAAAACAGACGCTTGTGGGAGGAGAAAGGTTTATAACACCGGAACTTAAAGAATATGAGACAAAGATTCTCGGAGCTGAAGAAAGACTTAAAAATCTTGAGTACCAGCTCTTTCAAGAAATACTCGATGATATACAGAAAGAATCTGTACTTCTATCAAAAACAGCCTCAGCCATCTCAATAGTTGATTTCCTTGCCTCGCTTGCCGTTGTTGCAAAGAGGTATAACTATATAAAGCCATCTATAGACGAAACTGGACTAATAGATATAACAGACGGGAGGCATCCTGTCCTCGAAAGAATACCAATGGATGAAAGGTTTATACCAAACAGCATTTATATGGATAACAAAGATAACCGTCTCCTTATAATTACAGGCCCGAACATGGCTGGGAAATCCACATGTATGAGGCAAATTGCACTTATAGTTATCATGGCACAAATTGGGAGCTTTGTCCCAGCATCTAATGCAAGGATAGGGATTGCTGACAGGATATTCACAAGGATAGGTGCATCTGATTTCCTTTCAAAAGGTCAAAGCACCTTTATGGTAGAGATGATAGAGGTGGCAAACATCACGCACAATGCAACCGCTGAGAGTCTCATCCTTCTCGATGAGGTGGGAAGGGGCACAAGCACATTTGACGGTATAAGCATTGCCTGGGCTGTTGCAGAGCATATCTTAAATGAGATAAATGCGAGGACACTCTTTGCAACACACTATAACGAGCTCACGGAACTCAGCCTTACCCACGATGGTGTCAGGAACTATAACGTATCAGTAAAAGAATGGGGTGATGAGATTATATTTTTAAGAAAGATTGAAAAGGGTCCTGCTGACAAAAGTTATGGCATACAGGTAGCAAGATTAGCAGGGCTTCCTGATAGCATCATAAAAAGGGCAAAGGAGGTGCTTGCCAATCTCGAAAAAGAGGAGCTGAATGAGACAGGCAGACCAAGGTTTGCAGACAGGAAAACGAAGAAAGGCACGGTCCAGCTTGACCTCTTCTCTTCTGTGACAGAGTCTGTAATTACAGAAATCAAAAATCTGGATTTAAAACAGCTTAAACCAGAAGATGCGCTTAATAAACTTATTGAAATTAAAAAGAAGATTAGTTAGTGTATTGTATCTGTAATACCTTTACTTTTTGTCATTCCGGACTTGATCCGGAATCCAGTTTTTTTGCTTCTGGATTCCTGTTTTCACGGGAATGACAGCATTAGCGTTATTGTAAATATGAGTTAGGGACAGCATACTATGTGAGGGTGTCATATGCATTATTCTTGTCCTGTAATTATTTTAAGGATTTCTCTATATCGTGTGGATGCTTTTTTTACAATCTTATCCGGCAGCGATGGACCGGGATAAGTTTTATCCCAATCAAGAGTAAGCAGATAGTCTCTTACAACCTGCTTGTCATAGCTGTCCTGACTCCTGCCAGGGATATAATCTTTTATTGACCAGAAACGTGACGAGTCCGGCGTAAGAATCTCATCTATGATTATTAAACCACGATTATATAGACCAAATTCAAACTTTGTGTCTGCTATGATAATGCCCTTTTTTTCAGCTATGTCTCTTGCCTTTGAATATATTCTCAGGCTTGTATCCTTAAGTTTTTTAGCAAGGTCATCACCGACAATACCTTTTACATCTTCAAAGGAAATATTAATATCATGCCCGTGTTCTGACTTTGTGCTCGGGGTAAATATCGGCTCATCAAGTCTTGACGACTCAACAAGTCCTTCGGGTAACTTAATTCCACAAACAACTCCTTTTTCTTTGTATTCCTTCCAGCCGCTCCCTGATAGATAACCTCTTACCACGCATTCAACAGGCATTGGCTTTGCTTTTTTCACAAGCATACTTCTTCCCTCAAGGATATCAGCATATTTATGCAGTTTTTCAGGGAAATTCTCAATCTTTGTAGCTACAATATGGTTTGGAATAATATCCTCCATCTGTTTAAACCAGTAGATGGATATTTGTGTAAGCATCCTCCCCTTTCCATGTATCCCGTTTGGAAGAACAACATCAAAGGCTGATATCCTGTCAGTAGCCACAAGCAGCAGATGCTCACCAAGATCATAGATATCTCTTACCTTACCGCGTTTAACAAAAGTAATATCAGGAAATTCTGTTTTTAAAATTACCTTGCTCACTCAGAATCTTTATAAGAGGTGGAATTCCTCAGGATTTTTTGCTCGTCTTTATAAAAAAGGATGTAAGTTTTTTCTCTACATTATCACTCTGACAGTGAGGACAGCTAATCTTGGGCTTTGTTTCAAATTCCTTGATTGAAAGAAAAATTGTAAACTCTTTTTTGCAGTCTTTGCAGGTATATTCATATGCTGGCATAATTACCTCCTTTTTCAGGTTTACCCTGTTAGAAAGCCCCGCCATCTATGGCTGAGTGGATTTAGAGCCCCACCCTTTCTAACGGGGTTTACTTAGCTTATTGAGTTTCTTGTATTTTTAGAGTTTATAACACAAGAAACCATACAAACTCAGGAAACCGTGCTAACCTAATATCCCCTTCAAATCCTCTTCATGCACTGGTCCATAGACTGTAAGTGAAAAATATTCTTTTTTGACCAGCCTTTCAATAAGGTCTTTGATCTGGTTAAGCCTGACTGAATCAACTTTATTCATCATCTCCTTAGGAGAGTAATATCTGCCATAATATATCTCCTGACGTGCAATATTGTTCATGCGGCTGCTTGTTGATTCAAGCCCCAGGATTATATTACCTTTGAGCTGGTTTTTTGCACGCTGCAGTTCTACCTCATTAAGTGTATCCCTTAAATTATTCATTTCTTCAAGAATTAATTCTAATACCTCCCTCACCTTTTTCCTGCTGACGCCCGCATAGACACCCCATACACCTGTATCAAAATATGATGCGATAAATGAATATATCGAATATGCAAGCCCCCTCTTTTCCCTTATCTCCTGAAAGAGCCTTGAGCTTACACCTGCCCCAAGAATGGTATTAAGTACAAGAAGGCTGTAACGTTCTTCACTCGCCTGAGAAAGACCCTGGATCCCCAGACATATATGCGCCTCAGAAAGCTCTTTACCGAATACCTCAACCTTACCTTTAAAATCAGGCGGTGCACCCCTCTCGGGCTCAGAACCCCTCCTTAAGTTGCCGAGATTTTTATTGAGTATAAAAAGTAGTTGTTCAGGTTCAAAATTTCCTGCACAGGATATAACTATATCCTTTGTACCGTAATACTTTCTTATATGTGTGAGGAGGTCATCCTTTGTAAAGGATCTTACTGTATCCCTGTGGCCAAGAACAGGCTGCCCTAGTCCTGAATGATCCCAGATGGTCTGGTTAAAAAGGTCATGAATATAGTCATCAGGAGTATCCTCAATTATTTTTATCTCCTCTTTTATTATCCTCTTTTCTTTCTCGATATCTTCTTCGGGAAATGTCGAGTAGAGAAAAACATCTGATAACAATTCACAGCCTTTTTCAAGGTATTCGTCAAGCACCTTTACATAAAAAGTTGTACCTTCACGTGATGTAAAGGCATTCAGGTCTCCCCCCAGAGAATCAATCTCAAACGCAATATCTTTTGCACTACGTTTCTTTGTCCCTTTGAAAAACATGTGTTCAAGAAAATGGGATATTCCATTTTTCTCAGGTAACTCATTCCTCGAACCTACTTTTACCCAAATACCAAGGACAACAGACCGCATATTCCTAAGCGATTCCATAACTACTGGCAGCCCATTTAATAGATGTTCTTTTATAAACATATCATTCTGTCAGTTAAATATGGCAAGAAAACGTAAAAATTTAATCAACTGAAGCCCACTGGATTTTGTCATTTCGGCTTGTCCGAAATCCTTCTTTATAGTGTAATAAAAAAGAAAGATTCCCGACAAGCGGGAATGACACATAGGTAAAAATGACATTCTGATAACCCTTAAACCTTTACTGCGACCCGTGTTTTGTTTCCCTTGATGCCTCTTTCATGGATAGGCGTATCCTCCCTAATTTATCTATCTCTATAACCTTTACAAGAACCTCATCGTCCTCATTTATCTCGTCTGTTACCTTTGCTATTCTTTTTTCTGATATCTGTGATATATGTAGCAAACCTTCTGTTCCGGGAAAGATTTCTACAAATGCTCCAAAATCAACAACCCGTTTTACCTTGCCGAGGTATATCTTGCCGAGTTCAGCCTCAGCTGTAATATTATTTATTATATCCATAGCTTTTTTTGCCGATTCTCCATCAGGGGAGGCTATATTGATAAGGCCGCTATCATCTATATTTATCTTTACACCTGTTTGCTCTACTATACCGCGGATAACCTTCCCACCTGTGCCTATTACATCACGAATCTTGGCTTGCTTAATCTGCATTGTGTAAATCCTCGGGGCATAAGGTGCAAGATTGTCTCGTGGTACATTGATTGTCTCACCCATTTTAGCGAGTATATGGAGTCTGCCCTGTCGAGCCTGCTCGAGCGCCTTTTCCATTATCTCATGTGATATGCCACCTATCTTTGTATCCAACTGGAATGCCGTAATCCCCTTCTCTGTTCCGGTCACCTTAAAGTCCATATCACCGAGATGGTCTTCAAGGCCGAGAATATCAGTAAGAATAACAACCCTGTCATCTTCTTTTATAAGCCCCATTGCTATACCGGCAACATGAGACTTAATAGGGATACCTGCATCCATCAATGCAAGAGAGCTTCCGCATACTGTTGCCATGGATGATGAACCGTTAGACTCCAATATATCTGAAACTATCCTAATCGTATATGGAAATTCTGTCTTTGTTGGTATAACAGCCTTAACTGCCCTCTCAGCAAGCATACCATGACCTATCTCTCGCCTGCCCGGTGATCTCAATGGCTTCACCTCACCTACACTGAAAGGAGGAAAGTTATAATGCAACATAAATGTCTTTGAAGATTCCCCATCAAGCGAATCTATCCTTTGTTCATCATCTGAAGTGCCGAGAGTTACAACTGCAAGGCATTGGGTCTCTCCCCTTACAAATAGTGCAGAACCGTGTGTTCTTGGAAGGATGCCAACTTCCGAACTTATTTTTCTTATCTCTGCTGGAGACCTTCCGTCTGCCCTGATGTTTTCGTTCAGGATCATGCCTCTTACAAGGTTCTTCTCGATATCGTTAAACACAGCAACTATATCCATTGTTATGTCCTTCTCACCTGTGTTCAGCTTCTCGATTACCTCTTTGAGTATTTCATCAAGGGCTTTCTGTCTCCTCATTTTGTCAGGAATAGTGATAGCAGTTTTTATCTTTTCTAAAGAAATCTCTGTAATAGTTTTCTTAAGCTCTTCGTCCACAACAGGAGTTAATACAAGTCTTTTTTCTTTACCAGCTATTGATTTTAATTCATTCTGAACAGCGCATATTCGCTTGATCTCCTGGTGTGCTATATCTAAGGCCTCGAGAAGGTCAAGCTCTGATATCTCCTGGCTCTCGCCCTCGACCATCAAAACAGCATCTTCAGTACCTGCCACAACAAGGTTGAGGTCACACTCCTCAACCTCTCTCAGGTCAGGGTTTATCACAAAAGAGCCTGCAATCCTGCCAATTCTTACAGCACCGATCGCAGTGTTAAACGGGATATCTGAGATCATAAGGGCAGCAGATATGCTTATTATTCCAAGTATATCTGCAATATTCTCATCACCATATGAGAGAACACTGACAATACCCTGCGTCTCATAGTAAAAGCCCTTTGGGAAAAGAGGCCTTATTGGTCTGTCAATCAGACGGGAGGTCAGTATCTCTTTCTCTGTCGGTCGCCCCTCGCGCTTAAAAAAGCCGCCCGGGATTTTACCTGCCGAGTATGCTTTCTCCCGATAATCTACTGTTAAAGGGAAAAAATCTAGACCTTCTTTTGGGGTTTTTTCTGCTACAGACGTTGCAAGTACTACTGTGTCGCCATACTGTGCAACCACTGCTCCATCAGCCTGTTTTGCCATCTTGCCTGTTTCGAGGGAAAGCCTCTTTCCTCTAACCTCGATCTCGAGTCTTTTCATTATTTTCTTATCCCTAACCTTTCAATCACTTTGTCGTAGCGGTCCTTGCTTGAAGTCTTGAGATAGTCAAGCAATTTTCTCCTCTGACTAACGAGCTTAAGAAGACCTCGCCTCGAGTGATGGTCATTTTTATGAATCTTGAAATGGTCAGTAAGATAGTTTATCCTTGTGCTTAACAAAGCTATCTGAACCTCGGGTGAACCTGTATCGTTATCATGAAGCCTATAGTCGTTTATTATAGTTTGTTTATGTACCTTATCAATTGCCATTCAATACCACCTTTCAAAATTGTTATTAGTTTTAACAATACCACATAATCCTGCAGTCTGTAAAGGTAGCTTACTAAATAGTCCGAATAAAATCTTTACACCTTTAAATATCACACCCTGATTTATAAATTACCGAATCTGAGGTCCTTCTGTTCCTGGAAGTAATTCGGGTTCCCCATTCTCTTTGCTTTCGTCCATAACATCTTCATATTCAGGCACGACAATCCCACGTCTTACCATAATACTGTAGATAAGGTTAGACCTATGTGTAACATACCTGCTGTTTCCGAGCGGATTGTATTTTCTCGGATTCGGCAGAACTGCTGCGAGCCTTGATGACTCTTCTGGATCAAGTGCGGATGCAGGTTTCCCATAATAGTGTCTTGATGCAGTATCGATCCCGAATATGCCTCCATCTCCCCATTCAACAACGTTTAAATAAAGCTCAAGGATTCGCTTTTTGGTTAATACCCTCTCCAGTCTCCATGTAATAATTGCCTCTCTAATCTTTCTTATCGGGTTTTTAGCAGGTGAAAGATAGAGGTTTTTTGCAAGCTGCTGACTGATGGTGCTGCCTCCTAACTTAAATTTTTTTGCTTTTATATCTTTTTCAATAGCCTTCTGCATTGCCTCATAATCAAAACCCTCATGGCTCCAGAATTTGTCGTCCTCTGCAATAAGCACAGCCTTTATAAGGTATGGAGATATTTGAGACAGTGGAACCCATTTCTGCTGAATCCTATATTCCTTACCCTGACGCTTCCACTCCTTTTCACGGAATTCTACAAAAGAGGTCTTTTTAGGATGCTCCTTTTTAAGCCTTGAAACGTCTGGCACCAAAAATAGATAAAGCATGAGCCCCGTAAATGAGATTAGAAAAATGAGGGCTAAGAGACCTTTATGCCTGTATCTCTGTGCCAATTCCTTCTTTTGTAAATATCTCAAGAAGCAGGCAGTGAGGAACCCTTCCGTCAATTATATGTGTCTTTGAGACGCCAGCCTCAATTGCCTTAACGCATGCCTGAACCTTAGGAAGCATCCCTCCTTTAATCGTGCCTTCTTTAATGTATTTCTTTATGTTTTCTTTAGTAAGTGTTGGAATTATCTTATTATTTTTATCCATAATCCCTGGCACATCAGTCAGAAGTATTAGCTTTTCAGCCTGAAGTGCAGATGCTATAGAAGCAGCCGCATAATCTGCATTGATATTCAATGTCTCACCTTTTGGTCCAACTCCTACAGGGGATATAACAGGGATAAACCCATCTTTTTCGAGACTGATTAATATGTGCGGGTCAACATGAGTAACCTCTCCTACAAGACCAATATCTATTATCTCATCAACACCTGTTTCTGCATGTTTTTTAAACAATTTCTTTTTCGCTTTTATAAGTCCTCCGTCTTTGCCGCTCAAACCTGCTGCCTTTCCGCCGTGGCTGTTGATTAAAGAAACAATCTCCTTGTTGACAAGACCACCAAGCACCATCTCTACAATATCCATTGTCTCCTTGTCTGTGACACGTTGTCCTTGCACAAATTTAGGCTTCTTCCCCATCTTTTCCATTGTGGCTGAAATCTTTGGTCCCCCGCCGTGGACAATCGCAGTCTTGATGCCTATGTAGTTAAGCGTAACTATATCCGTGGCAAAAGACTCTTTAAGCATATCCTTCACCTGTGCTGAACCTCCATATTTAATAACAAAAGTCTTCCCGTAAAAATTTCTTATATAAGGCAACGCCTCTATCAATATCTCTGCCTTCTTGATTATGTCTTTCATAATAATAAACTCCATTTCATATCTACTCTTTTGTTATCTTGGTCTTCTTTCTGTCATTCCGACTTGTTCGGAATCCTTCTTCTTATTCTCTGATATAACAGGTTAAATCTAAGAAAGATTCCAGACAAGCTGGAATGACGTTTACCGTGGTGTAGTTTGCATAACCTATTACTCTTTATTCTTTTTCAAAACATGGAATACATACAATCTTTCCATCCTTAATCCTTGCCCTCGGCTCCATCATCTTTTCCCCGCATAAAGCACACCTCAAGCTTGGATAT
>PEUB01000075.1 GCA_002780895.1 Nitrospirae bacterium CG02_land_8_20_14_3_00_41_53 | reverse complement strand
TCCTTTCTTTGCAAGTTCGACGGAGCTTTCTGCTACCTGCTTCTTTACAATGATTGATTTTAGGTCAGGCCTGTTTTGATATGCCTTTGAAACAGCATCATCAAATTTCATTTCATACTTTTTGAATGAAAGATTGTCCTCGACCTCGTATCCGGGGGCATCAGGAACACCCATTGCATTGTTCAGGCTCGCTACCGCTATCCTGACTGCGTTTTCCGCCCTGATCATATTCAGCTTCGAGTTGCTCAGATCCACCTCTGCCTTTGTCACATCAAATTTCGGCTTTGTGCCCACTTCATAAAAACCTTTTGCCTGTTCAAGGTGTTGTTCAAATTGCTTTACCGTTTCAGCAGAGACATCCCTGCTTCGCTTAGCCTGTAATACTCCGTAGTATGTCTGTTTGACATTTAAGATTATCTGTTCTGATGTATTCTCAACATCGGAGAGGGAAGAGTCATAATTCAGTCTCTGAATCTTGACCTGCGCAGCAGTTTTCCCAAAATCGTAAATATTCTGGTTGAGAGCAGCACTTGTTGAATATGAATTAAATATTACAGAACTTGTTTTAAAGCCAAAGGACGTCCTTGTGCCGACCGAGGTTCGACTGGCACTTGAGGTCCAGTCTATCTGCGGATAATAATTTGCCTTTGACTGGCCGATACGGCTTTCATTTGCATTTATAGTATTTTTTGCAGCAATGATGTTGGGATGTATTTTCAATGCTATCTCAACACACCTTTCCAGATTCAATGATTCACCTTTTTTGATAATCTCCTCCGCTCGAACTTTAAAAGGCATAATTAATAACAGAACTACTATGATAGGAATAAAATGTTTCATCTTGCCCTCCTGTATCTGTAAGGTTTCTTTACTCAATTCTGTATCGTTTTAAGGCCTTTCAAAATAATTCATCCTCAAAGATAACAAATCAAAGTGTTCTCTTAAAAGTCCCCATTGCTATAGTCATCATCACAAAAGTAAAAACCAAAAGAAAAGCTATGTCTCCTGAAATGTCACCGAGACTTTCGCCCTTAAAGAGAATAGACTTTAATGCATCTACGGCATAAGCTTCAGGGTTTATCCTTGCAAACGCCTTGAGCCACTCAGGAAAACTTGCAATCGGATATATTGCCCCGCTTGGGAAAAAGAGTATGACATTAAGAAATCCACTCAAGAGTCCGACAATCCTCGGATGGTTTACCCTTCCAATTATAACAAACATAAGACTCAGCAGACAGAGCGTGGTAAGAATTATCACAATCAATATGGAAGCAAACTGTTCTATGCCTTTTGATAAAGGTATTCCGGTCATGACCATGCTTACTGCAAATATCAAAACAGCGATGATAGTTGTAATGGACAACCCGCTTATGATAAGACCGGCTACAATATGCGATTTTGAAATGGGTGTGAGAAGATAGCTCTCGTCTATTCCGAGGAATCTGTCCATAACCAGATTAAAGGCGCCTGTAGTCAAGGCTCCCAGAAAAATTGCCATAATAACAACACCCGGGACAAGGGACTGATAATAGTCCACTTTCCTGTAAAGGTCTATGTCACGGAGCAATGTCTGATCGGTTTTTTCTCTTATGGATAAATAATCTGAATTTATTGATTTAAGAGCTCCATTTACAGCATTCCTTATTGTCTCAGCGGATATGCCATCTGTATTATCAAGAAAAAGTCCCACTTCTGGCCTTGCCTTTAAAGAGACCCTTTTGCTGAAATCAGGAGGTATTATAAGCGCTGCCTTATATCTGCCTTGTCTGACTCCATTGATAGCCTCTCCTTGATCTTTTATTCTGAAGATGGTTAATGTTTTAGGCCCTGCTTCAACAGCCCGCATGTTTTCCATAATGCTCATGGAATAAGGACCTGAATCCTGGTTTACTACAACCAATGGAAGTCCCTGCAATTTCCCCTGGAATGAATTCCCCAGGATTACAAGATAAATGATGGGCATGAGAATACTCATAGCAAGAACAACCGGATTCCGCTTGAATTTTTTTAAATCCCTTTCTATAACTGCCAGCAGTCTTATCATATCGCGTCTTTCATTATCCTTATCTTCCCCATTTCTGAGGTATTCCGGCCCCGACAAGGAAACTCACCTTCCTGGCCTCTTCCCTTATAGATTTGCCGGTATAATGTATAAAGACATCTTCAAGGGATTGCTCGTGGATAGTTGCTGATAGAATTTTGCCGCCCGAAGACTTTATCTTGTCTATGAGCATAATAAGGTTCTGTGCACCACTGTCAACGTAAACCCTTATGCTGTTATCTTCAATATTAACCTTGTGTACAAATGTCAAATCATTTATCCTGGCGACAATACCCTCTGAAAGATTTTCAAAAGTAAGAGAAACTATATCATTCCCCGGGATCTGTGACTTCAGCTCATTAGGGCTTCCAATCGCTATTATTTTTCCTGAATCTATGATAGCAACCCTGTTGCACAACGCCTCAGCCTCTTCCATATAATGTGTTGAAAGAAAAACCGTCATCGAATTCCCTTCTCTGAGCTTTCTCAGAAAATCCCATACAACACGTCTGGACTGGGGATCGAGTCCGATAGTCGGCTCATCTAAAAAAAGTATTTTAGGCCTGTGTACAAGAACCCTTGCAACCTCCAGCCTCCTCCTCATCCCTCCTGAATACGCTGCCACAAGGTCATTGGCTCTTGATGAAAGTCCAACCATCTCTAAGAGATGCTTTATCCTCTCTTTCCTTTCTTTTGAAGAGATACCATAGAACCTGCCATAAATGTCCATATTCTCATAGCCTGTAAGATCAAGATCACTTGTCATAGCCTGGGGAACGACTCCGATTTCACGCCTTACCTTTTCAGGCTCTTTAACCACATCACAGCACGCAACTGTGGCACTCCCCTCCGAGGGTTTTAAGAGTGTTGTCAACATTCTGATAAGGGTAGTCTTTCCTGCACCATTCGGGCCAAGGAATCCAAAGATTTCACCCTCAACCACCTCAAAGCTCACATGATCAACAGCAGTAATCGATCCGTATCTTTTTGTTATTCCAGAAACCTCTACTGCCTTATCCTTTTGCATACTCCCTTAATTTTTTTTCGGTATTTCAACTTCTACTGTCATACCCGGCTTTAATACACCTCCGGAATCTTTTAGCTTTATCTTAACCCTGAATGTCTTTATATCCTGCCTTCCGCGGGTTACATCCCTTTGTGTTGCAAACTCAGCATATCTCCCTATCTCATAAACCTTTCCTTTGAATATTCGTTTAGGGGTCTCTTCAGTTCTGATAATCGCATCACTGTTGAGCGCTATACGGTCAATTAATGTTTCATCTATATCCACTCTGACATAAAGATTTCCCATATCCACTATTGTTAAAACTGTCATCCCGGGACTGACAATTTCGCCTTTCTCCAACGCTTTGAATACAACATTTCCTGATATAGAACTCGTTATTGTCATGTCTGCTAACTTAGCTATGTTAAATGATAAACTTGCCTCTGATTGTTTAAGGTTAGCCCTGGCAGATTTAAGCTGGCTTTCAGCAGTTTCTAATTGAGCCAAAGCAGCATCCCTTTTTGAATTAGCTGAAGCAAGTCTCGACTTTGAAGACGTATAGTCTGCAACAGAAGCATTATAAGCTGTAACCGCAATATCAACGGATTCCTTTGATATAAAATCCTTCTTATACAGTGCATTTGACCTGTTCATTTCACTTTTAGATAGTTCCATTTGAATCCTGGCTTTTTCCATATCTGACTCAGCGGTTTTAATGTCCGCTTCGGCAGTTACAATGTTTGCTTGTGCATTCCCAATCGCTGATTCTGAAACCTTAACCTCGGCTTTTGCCTTTTCAACCCCTGCTCTCGCCTGTTCTACTGATGCCCTGAGGTCATCACTTTCAAGTTTAATGGCAACCTCTCCTTCCCTGGCCGAATCACCTTCATTACAACACATATATGAAATTCTGCCCGATACCTTCGGAGAAAGATTGACCTCTATCCCTTCTATAATCCCGGTTGATTTGATAGCCTCTGACTTTTTACCTTTATTAATGTAGAGAAAAATAAGGACTGCAATGATTATCAGAATAACGGCTGCACTAAACAATAATCTTTTCTTCATAAATTAATCCAAACAATAATGTTATTTTCCCCGTTTCCCAAACCAGTTGCCCATCTTTTCCTGAAACTTGTCCATATAATAAAACACCACAGGGGTTATATACAGCGTCAGGAGCTGGGAAACAACAAGGCCCCGACAACAGCCAGACCCAGCGGCCGACGAGATTCGGCGCCAGCGCCGAATCCGATAGCAATAGGTAAGGTTCCCATAAGTGCAGACATAGTGGTCATCATGATCGGACGGAAACGTATCAATGCACCTTCATAGATTGCTTCCATTGGAGCTTTCCCTTCCTTTCTCTGTGCCTCCAGAGCAAAGTCGATCATCATGATAGCGTTCTTCTTGACTATCCCCAGGAGCATGATGACACCCACAAAAGCATAGATATTAAGGTCCTTATGAAAGAGCATGAGGGTTATGAGTGCCCCGAACCCGGCAGCGGGAAGTCCTGAAAGGATGGTCAGAGGATGGATAAAGCTTTCGTAGAGGATCCCCAGCACGATGTAAATAACCAGGAGAGCCATTATCAAGAGCACCCAGAGCCCTTTCATTGAAGACTGAAACGCCTGTGCAGCACCCTGGAAACTGGCGCTGACGGTTTGTGGCAAAGTTGTACTGGCAAGTTTTTCAACGACATTCTCGGCATCCCCCAATGATACTTCTGGCTTGAGGTTGAAGGAGATGGTAACTGCGGGTAGCTGACCCAGGTGATTCACGGTAAGGGGACCGGTATTTCGTGTCAGGGTCGATAGGGTGTTTATCGGCACCAGTTGGCCGGAGTTTGAGCGGATATAGAGCATTGAGAGAGCTGAAGGATCCATCTGGTACCTGGGTTCCAGCTCAAGGATAACCTGGTACTGGTTGTTGGGAGCATAAATGGTCGAAACCTGCCGGGAGCCGTAGGCATAATAGAGGGCATCCTCTACCTGCTGGGCCGTAATGCCAAGGGCAGAAGCCCGGTCCCGATCGATCTCTATATTCACCTGCGGGTTCTTAATCTGCAGGTCACTTGTAACATCCTGCAGTTGGGGCAGTGCCTTCATCTTACCTTCCAGTTCCACGGCTGCACGATAAAGTTCTCCTGTATCGGGGCTCTGAAGTGTGAACTGGTACTGGCTCTTGGTCAGCGTGCCGCCGATACGGATAGAGGGCAGATTCTGCATAAACATCATGATGCCCGGCACCTTTGACACCTTCGGCCGTAGTTCCTGGATAATTTCGTCCGCACTCAGCTTCCGTTCGCTGCGGGGTTTCAGGCGCATGAACATTCGTCCGGCATTATTCGCCACGCTTATTCCACTGGCGCCGACGGCGGACATAAAGGCATCAATATTCGGATCCTTGGCAACTACAGCAGCCAGTTCCTTCTGGTGCTTCACCATGTCTTCAAATGAAATACCCTGGGCTGCCTCGGTAAAGGCAAATATCTGACCGGTATCTTCTGAGGGGAGGAATCCCATTGGAATTTTTGTGAACAAAAAGCCCGTCGCCAGAGTGAGAATAATAGTAACTGCCAGGGTAGTCCGGCGGTATTTAAGAACTGATTTTAGAGTCCTTTCATAGGTATGCAGCATTTTGTCAAAAAAACGCTCCATAGAAAGATAAAGGCGGCCGTGCCGCACTACAACCGCTGGACGGATGAAACGGCTGCATAGCATGGGGGTGAGCGTCAGAGAGACAAATCCGGATATCAGGATCGCCATGCTTATGGTCACCGCAAATTCGTGGAGAATTCGGCCGAGAATCCCTCCCATGAAAAGTACAGGAATGAAGACCGCAACAAGTGAAAGGGTCATGGATAAAATAGTAAAGCCGATTTCTCTTGAACCGGTGAGTGCAGCATGGAAAACTCCTTCCCCCTTTTCTACATGGCGCATAATATTTTCCAGCATGACAATTGCGTCATCTACCACAAACCCGACCGACAGGGTCAGGGCCATAAGGGAGATGTTGTCTACGCTAAATCCCATCAGATACATCGCTGCGAAGGTGCCGATGATAGAGAAAGGCAGCGCAAGACTTGGAATAAGGGTAGCGGAGATGTTGCGCAGGAAGAGAAAAATAACCAATACTACAAGGCACAAGGCGAGTAAAAGGGTGAATTTGACGTCCCTGACTGATTCGCGAATGGATACGGATCGGTCGTAGAGGGTCTCCAGCTTAACCGAAGGCGGTATCTGGACCCTGAAGACCGGGAGAAGTTTCTTGATGCTGTCCACCACTTCCACGGTGTTCGTGCCCGGTTGGCGCTGGATCGCCAGAACAACGGAGCGTTCACCTTTATACCAGTTCGCCGCCTTGTCGTTTTCTACACTGTCGATAACCCTGCCCAGTTCTTCAAGGCGGACCGGCGAACCGCTGCGGTAAGCCACAATCATAGGACGATAGGCCGCAGCATTGTAAAGCTGCCCGGTCGCCTGAATAGTAAAAGCCTGCTGTTTCCCCTCCAGAGACCCTGTGGGCAGGTTCACATTTCCGAGCGCGAGTGCGTTTCCTACGTCATCAATTCCGATCTTTTTGGCTGCAAGAGCCCTGGGGTCGAGCTGGGCGCGGACCGCAAATTTCTGAGAGCCGAAGACCTGCACCTGGGCAACACCGCTTATCATGGAAATACGCTGGGCGATGAAGGTATCTGCATATTCATAGACTGTTGAAATAGGAAGTCTTGGTGAGCTCAGCGCAAGGTAGATAACAGGCTGGTCAGCGGGATTTACCTTGTTATAGGTGGGAGGAGTCGGCATGTTCTGCGGGAGTTGCTTCGCAGCCTTTGCGATCATTGCCTGTACGTCCTGACCTGCAGCGTCAATGTTTCTACTGAGGTTGAACTGCAGCGTGATCCGGGTATTTCCGAGGGCGTTCGTAGAGGTCATGGAGTCGAGCCCGGCAATAGTTGAAAACTGCCGCTCCAGAGGAGTTGCTACAGCCGATGCCATGGTCTCCGGGCTGGCGCCGGGCAGGCTGGCTGTTACCTGTATAGTAGGAAAGTCCACATTTGGGAGATCGCTCACCGGTAGAAGCATGTATGCAGATATCCCGAAGACCAGGATGGACAGCATGACCAGCGTGGTCATGATCGGCCGCCGGATGAAAAGTTCCGGGATGTTCATAATCTATTTGCCATCAGCTTTGTCTTTAATTTGTATCTTGACACCGGGAACGAGCCGGAGCTGACCGTCAGTAACAACTTTTTCACCGGACTGAAGTCCCTTTTCAATAATGGTTTCACTATTGAGTGTTCTGCCCACTATTATGGGGCGGTCTTCAACAGTGAGATCGTTCTTTATGATAAATACATACTGCCCCTTCTGGCCTGTTTGAATCGACTGCGAAGGGACAACAATAGCATTGGGCTGTAACGTAAGCGTCAGGACTGCGTTTACAAACTGCCCTGGCCAGAGCCTTTTCCCCTTATTCGAGAAAGTCCCTTTGAGCTTGATGGTTCCTGTAGACATATCTACACTGTTATCTATAAAAGTGAGCACTCCTTGCTCAGGTTTCATATCTTCTCTTGATAAGAATGCCTCAATTTTGAGTTTTCCTTCTGCCATGTATTTCTTCATCTCTGAAAGATTTTGTTCAGGCACAGAAAAAGTCACATAGATAGGCTGAATCTGATTAATGACTACCATAGAAGTATCAGCATTCGCCTTAATCAGATTGCCCTCGTTAACTATGAGGGTTCCTGTCCTGCCATTAATAGGAGAGTAAATGTAGCAGTACTTTAACTGCAAATGGGCATTTTCAACCAGCGCCTTGTCTGCGTTCACCGTAGCCTCAAAGGCAGCAGCATTGGTGCGAATCTGGTCGTATTGTTGCTGGGCCACATAACCTTTCTTCACAAGTTCGGCATAGCGCCGAACCTCTTCGCGTGCATTTTCGAGTTGAGCATTATCTTTTGCGAGGTTTGCTTCCGCCTGTTTTAAAGCAGCTTCATAGGGACGCGGGTCAATAGTAAAGAGGATATCTCCTTTGCGTACATCCTGCCCTTCCTTGAAATGGACGCGGTTAAGTATGCCTCCTATCTGAGATTTAACAGAAACTGTAGAGTAAGCTTCAACATTACCGATGGCCTGAATCTGTACGGGGACGGTCTTTTGGATCACCGTATCAGCTGTTACCGGAACCGGCGGTTTTGGGGGGGGGTTGTGCCGGTTTGGAACAGGCTGGGAGGAACGGTATCAATAAAATACTTAAGAAGGAACAAAGAATCACGGCTTCAGTTTTTATGAATCTTAATACTTTCTTTACCATGTATTTCTCCTGATCATTACTTTTGGCTATTCAATTATATTAAGAAATTTCTTCTCTTTTACCTTCTCTTAGAAGGCCATTGAATATAAATTCATTCAGCATCTTTGGTGTGATAATAACATCGTCATCTAATGCCATTGATAGAATAATACCCCTGAGTGATCCCATGATAATCTTTGCCATGTCTTTTGCATTGCATTTCCTGAATTCACCTGAATGGATCCCCTTGATAATAATGTTCTCAATGAGTTTTGTCTGTTGTCTGAAAAATGCTCTTTTTTTATCTATCCCGAATGAAAACCCGTGTTCCCTGATATGGAGAAGAATAAATTCTTTATGCTTCAGGGCATTCTCCAGATGCAGTTTCAAAAAATTAGGCAATGCCTCAGTAGCGGATTCAGCTTGTTTGGTAATCGTTTCAATCTTACCGCCAAAGTCGCGCATTCCTTCATTGATAAGGCTTTTGTAGAGTTCCTCCTTGTTCTTGAAATACAGATAAACTCCGCCGACGCTTATTCCAGCAGTCTTTGCTATCTCCCTGATGCTTGCCTTTGCATACCCTTTCCGGGAAAAAACATCCATGGCAGCATCAATAATTCTTTTTCTTGATTCTATACCTGAACGCTTATTCATGTGAACCTATGTTCAGTATAAAAAAATAGTGAGTGCATGTCAATTATTTTTTTTTAGTTTAAAGCTATGAAAATATGATATAGTATCCTAACTCTAAAGTTAGAGAATCCTAAAAGCTTTAAGGGCTTTGGGAATTTTTATTTTATTAAGTGAGGTTAAATTATGGGTAAGAGACTGTATGTAGGAGGTATCTCTTTCAATGCAACAGAAGAATCTCTCCGGGATCTCTTCTCAAGTATTGGAGAGGTTGAATCGGTTAAAGTAATAACTGATAGGGACACAGGGCGTTCTAAGGGTTTTGGCTTTATTGAAATGTCATCCGAAGAGGATGCTAAAAAAGCTATAGAACAATTAAACGGCAAAACATTTATGGAACGTGTTTTGATCGTTAATGAGGCAAGACCCCAGCAGCAAAGGGAAAGGCGAGGTTTCGGCGGCGGAGGCAGGGGCGGTTTTGGACAAGGAGGGGGATCGGGGTATGGAAGAAGCAGGAGATAAACTATTATAGAGATAAAAGTAGTCGGCAATGATATAGAAAAAGCCATTAAAACTCTAAAACGCAAAGTTCAGATTGAAGGTCTTCTCAAAGAAATCAAGGCGAGAAGTTCCTATGAAAAGCCTTCAGTAAAAGAAAAACGAAAACGCGCAGAGGCACGCAAAAAAAGGGCGAAGGCTCAGAAATACAGAAGGTTTTGATAGGAGAAACAGGCAATAGCTAATCAAAGACGAGTATTGCCCGGTAGGGTTGTCGATCAAACCCGCGTAAACAACCAGATCCGGCTGATTAAAGCCAAACAAATACGGATCGTTGCCGATGAGGGGCAAATCGGCATCATGGATATTGAGTCGGCCTTGAAGTTGGCCAGGGAACGAGATCTGGATCTTGTAGAAATCAGTCCCGATGCTGATCCGCCGGTCTGTAAGATCATGGACTACCAGAAGTTCAAGTTCAATAAGGGCAAGAAACTTCAGAAGTCAAGAAAAAAACAGGCGACGCTAACCCTCAAAGAAATCAGAATGAGCCCGTTGATCGGCACCCATGATTACGAGTTCAAGAAGCTTAATGCGCGGAAGTTTATCGGGCATGGAGACAAGGTTAAAGTGACAATCCGTTTTAGAGGGCGAGAATTGAATCGCCGGGAACTGGGGGAGAAGGTTCTGAACAGGTTGGCGTTGGAACTGGAGGATATCGCAAAAGTGGAATTACAGCCAAAGATGGAAGGCCGTCAGATGGTGATGATTCTCATGGCCTTGTAAGTCCCTTGATATTTCCTAAACTATGGAAAATAGGTTGTCAAAAATCAAGTTTATTCGCGAGCTTTGCGAATTCTTCAATACTTAAAGTTTCCGGTCTTCTATCCGGGTCTATCCCTGTCTCAGCCAGCCATTCTTTCACATCTCCACTGATACTTTTAAGGGAGTTAGAAAGCATTTTTCTCCTCTGAGAAAAAGCAGTCTTAACAATCCTCGAAAAAAGTTCTTTATCCTTCACATTTACCGAGGGTTTTTCAAAGATTTTGATATTTATAACAGCAGAATCTACTTTCGGCACGGGTCTAAATGTCTCCTTGGGGATTATGAATTTGAGGCTCGGTTTTGCATAATATTGAAGCATTATTGAAAGTACACCATAATCCTTTCCTCCTGGTGTTGCTACTATTCTTTCTGCAACCTCTTTCTGAACAGTCAAGGTCATAGACTTTAGATTTTTTATTTCCAGAAGTCTGAAGATTATAGGGGTCGTAATATAGTATGGGATATTCGCAACAACCTTGAACTCAGGAAGATTCTCATAAGAATATTTAAGTGCATCTCCATGTATTAATTCCACATTTTCATATTCAGCCATCACAGACTCCAGTTTGCCGAACAATTTCTCATCGAGTTCGATTGCGATAACCTTCCTGACCGTTTCAGCAAGCATCTTCGTCAGATTGCCTGGACCTGGGCCTATCTCTACCACAAGGTCTTCTGTGGAAAGATGTGCGACCTGCACAATCCTTCTCAGTATTGATGGGTCATGAAGAAAATGCTGTCCCAAATGTTTTTTCATTTTATTTCTGAACCCCTCTCTGTTCCCCTTTACCAAGGGGAGAATTAAGGGGGGTAACGTTTGGTCCACCTCCTTTGACGGTTGAAAGAATTATCATCCCGATAAGGAAAAAGGCTGCCACAGAAAGTATTGCAGGTCTCTGGCTTCCAAATGTGGTAGATACCTGGCCGAAGATAAGTGGACCGAGGATTGCGGATGACTTTCCCACCAATGAATAAACACCAAAATATTCGGCTTCTCTTCCTTCAACGATAAACTGGGTATAAAATGCCCGTGTAGCTGCCTGGACTGTGCCGAGTCCAAGTCCTGCAAATGAAGCCAGAGCCCAAAACTGGTTTTTTGTCTGGACAAAATATGCGATAGTTGCGACAGATGTCCACAGCAGGAGCGAGGCTATAACCACTTTTTTGGGTCCCCATAGATCAATCGGTTTTGCCATGACAAAAGCACCAAGAAGGGCTGTAGTCTGAACAATGAGATAAAGGGCAATCAGTTCCTGTGGTTTAAAGCCGAGAGTAGTGGCAGCGAATATACTCGAAAATACTATTACAGTATTTACACCATCCTCATATATGAGATATGAAATTAAGAACTTCCTCGGCTCCTTTCTGCTCCATATTTCCTTTAGGGTCTTCAGGGTATAGCTAAGACCTCTAATGCCTGCATGAACCAATGTGAATTCCCCCTTTGTATCCGCAGGTAGAAAAAGGAAGGCAGGTGTCGAACACATGGCAAAGAATGCCGCAACCATAAGCCAAGTATCCTCAAACCTGCCAGCCCTTATTAATGGAAGGGCGATTAAGAGTGAGATTATAGACCCTGCATAACCAACCATAAATCCCCATGCAGAGACCCTGCCTTGATATTCCTGAGGGGCAATCCTTGGAAGAAAGGAGTTGTAAAAGACAAGACCTCCCTCCATGCCGAGATTTGCAGCAATTATCAGTAAGAACCCTTCAAAAACCATCCCTCTTTTGAGGATAGAAAGACTTGCAATTGCCGCCACACTCAAGGCGGTATAAAGAAAAAGGAATCTTTTTCGTTTTTTGCCGTAATCTGCTACGCCTCCGAGAAATGGCGAGCTTAAAGCTACAATCGCCATACTCACTGATATGGCTCTCCCCCACCAAAGATCCCCCAGCCCGGTCTCATTTCCAACAATGGTATTGGCATAATATACTGGGAAGACAACGGCAGCAATGACGGCAGAGTAACTGGAGTTTGCAAAATCAAAAAGTGTCCAGCTTATGATGTGTTTTTTATTAAGTTTCATTACATCCTCAGCATCGCTGCCATTTTTATAGCCTCAATCATGCTTGATGGATTTGCAATACCTTTCCATGCAATATCATAGGCAGTGCCATGGTCGGGTGATGTACGAATAAATGGCAGGCCGATCGTAACATTTACCCCCTTATCAAATGCAAGCATCTTTAATGGAATCAATCCCTGGTCATGATACATGCATACAACGATATCAACGTCACCTTTATATGCTTTATGGAAAACCGTATCCGGCGGATATGGACCTGAAACAGTAATGCCCTCTTTTTGAGCTTCTTCCACGGCTGGGATAATCTTTCTTATCTCCTCATCGCCGAATATGCCTGCTTCCCCTGCGTGAGGATTGAGCCCTGCAACAGCGATCCTCGGATTTCTAATATTGAGCATGTCACATGCCCTTTTAGCAAGGCGAATTGTCTTTAATACCTTTGACTTTGTAATTAAATCAGGCACATTTTTCAATGCGGTATGAATTGTGACAAGTATTACTTTTAACGGCCCGCCAACGAGCATCATCGCATAGTCCTTTGTACCGGTCAAATCAGCGAGCATCTCTGTATGACCTGGCCATTTAAACCCAGCCATCCTCAATGCCTCTTTTGATATCGGCGCTGTAACAATACCATCAACCTTCTTATTTAACGCAAGCACAACAGCCTTTTTTATCCAGCTCGCAAATGCCCTGCCGTTTTTTGCTGTAGCATTTCCCTTATCAAAATATTTAATCTCTCCCATATCAATAAGCTCGATTACACCTATCTCTGACACTGTATCTTCAGGTGATTTGATTACCCTTAATTTCAAAGGTAGTTTAAGCAGGTTTACTGCCTCTTCCATGACAACCCTGTCACCAATAACTATTGGTGTGCAGAAATTCCTTATCTCAGCACAATAAAGTGCCTTTATAATTATTTCAGGCCCGACCCCTCCAGGGTCACCCATTGTGATAGCAAGTTTCTTCATGTTTTAGATTTGTCCTTATTTTCAAAGATATATAAAAATCCTGCAATCCTTGTAATCCCTATACCATCAAACTCTTTTAATGAAAGAAGATGTTTGTCTCCTGTTATTATAAGATTGGAATTTGATGCCCTGGCACATTCAAGTATTCTATTGTCA
>PEUB01000104.1:14926-27127 GCA_002780895.1 Nitrospirae bacterium CG02_land_8_20_14_3_00_41_53 | reverse complement strand
TTCTGGTGGCAAAATACCATGTTCTGAAAGAAATAGCGGGTGAGACAGTCGAACAATACTGCATAAATATGTTTAAGAAGATACTCTACCCCACTGACTGGTCTCCCAGCGCAGAGCGTGCAAAACAATATATTCCTGCGCTCCGCAAGGTTGGCGCCTCGGAGATTATCGTCGTTCATGTCCTGGAAACCGAATTCGATCTAGGTATAAAAGAAAAAATAGGCGCCTTAGAGAAGGAGTTTCAATCACTAGGCTTCAAGGTGCAGGTTCATCTTATCCAGGGCAAACCTTATATGGAGATCAACAGAATTGCCACCGAAGAGGATGTTTCATTGATTGTAATGGGCTCCCACGGGAAGGGTTTTACAGAAGTCATTTTCTGGGGAAGTGTTTCACAGAGGGTTGTTGAGTACAGCGAAAAACCGGTGCTGGTGGTGAAATAAAAAATAACCACGGAAGGAGGAGCACTTATGGGAACGCAGCACAAATCTCTGAACGGGCAGGATCAACGAAAATCTGGCACCAAACGGTCTGTCATGCTGTTCATAGTTTTACTGGGAGTAGTCAGTCTCTTTGCAGACATGACACACGAAGGCGCCAGGAGCATTTACGGCCCTTTTCTCGCCCTTCTCGGAGCGAGCGCAACTATAGTGGGAATAGTTGCAGGACTTGGAGAGTTGGTCGGATATGCACTGCGTATCGTCTCCGGTTATATCACCGACAAAACGGGAAAATACTGGACCATTACCATCATCGGTTACGTAATCAACATGCTTGCCGTGCCGCTCCTGGCGCTGGCAGGTCGTTGGGAAGTAGCGGCTTTTCTCATAATCGCGGAACGTATGGGAAAAGCGATTCGAAACCCTGTCCGCGACGCAATGCTTGGACCCCTGATCGTTGCGGCAGTGCTCTACTTCAAAGGAACGTATCAAACGGGGTTTGCCTTCCTGCTGATACCCGCTCTCCTGACAATAGGCGTTCTCCTTTTCTCACGCTTTCTCTATCCGCATCCCCGTGATCTGGAGGCAACCACTCCTGAACTTGAAACCAAAGGACTCACCCGCGTTTACTGGATTTATCTTGCGGCAATGGCCTTGATTGCGGCAGGTTATGCGGATTTTCCTATCATCGCGTACCATTTTCAAAAGACTTCGGTTGTTCCGGGAAACTGGGTCCCCATTTTTTATTCTGTCGCAATGGGATCTGCTGCGATAGCTGCGCTGATATTTGGACGCCTTTTTGATCGTAAAGGCATACCGGTGGTCATTATTGCCGTTCTATTATCATCGGTCTTTGCGCCATTGGTATTCTTGGGAGGCTTTTATCTGAGCCTCGCAGGCATGGCCCTTTGGGGTGTAGGTATGGGAGCCCACGAGTCAGTTATGCGGGCAGCCGTTGCGGGAATGGCACCGCGTGATAGACGTGCTTCTGCCTATGGTATCTTCAACACAGGCTATGGAGTATTCTGGTTTCTGGGAAGCGCATTGATAGGGGTTCTATACGATTTTTCTATTCCCTTTCTGATTATATTCTCTATGGCGGCTCAACTGGCCTCTGTGCCTTTGCTGCTTATGGTCAAAAGAAGTCCTATCCAATGATCGCGTTGACTTCAAGACGCGATTAATGTAACAATAGTTACATGAAATGGCTATTCTTTTCGTACAGCCTTCCGTCTGAGCCGTCAAAGGCAAGGGTTTATGTCTGGAGGCAGCTCAAGAAGCTCGGTGCAGTCAACTATCAAACAATATGGGTTACACCTTATTCAAACGAGAGCGCCAGTGAACTCAAGAAACTCATAGAGACAATTAAAGGTTATAAAGGAGAGGGACTTCTTATTGATGGAAAAGTTATTGAGAAGAGCCAGGAAGAAGCCATGCAGAAAGCTTTTATAGACTCAAGGAATGAGGAATACCAGGAATTGATAGAGAAATGCGAAGACTTCTTTAAGGAGATCAAGTTCGAGATTGAGAGGAAGAATTTTATTTTTGCGGAGGTGGAAGAGAACGAAGAGGAGCTTAAAAAATTGAAGCAGTGGCTGAAAAAGGTCGAGAAAAGGGATTTTGTTAAAACCCCCTTGAGGAAAACAGCCATGGAAAAAATAAAAGAGTGTGAAAAAATGTTTGAAGACTTTGCACAAAGGGTGTATAAACACATCCAATCTAAAAAATAGAATCTCTTTTCTTAATCAAACAACCCATTAATTGAAAAAATAAAATGAGAAACGATAGAAAGTTTTTTGGTTTCGGAAGAAACGTCTTTTTTGCTGGACTTGTGAGTTTTTTCATGGATGTAAGCTCTGAGATGATATATCCTCTCGTGCCTCTTTTCCTCGCGAATGTCCTCGGAGTAAACAAATCCTTAATCGGTCTCATAGAGGGAATTGCAGAATCAACTGCGAGCTTGCTTAAGGTTTTTTCCGGCTGGTTCTCTGACAGGATAGGGAATCGGAAGTGGCTAATGGTTGCTGGATATGGCATATCCACATTGAGCAGGCCGATTATCGCATTTGCCACAGGCTGGCATCATGTGATGGGTTCGCGGTTTATTGATAGATTTGGGAAAGGGGTTCGCACTGCACCACGTGATGCAATTATCGCCGAGTCTGCCGAAAAAACGCATTTAGGACGGGCATTCAGTTTCCATCGTTCCATGGATACCATGGGCGCAGTTGTTGGGCCTGCACTGGCTTTTTTCTTCCTCGGTATATTTTTAAATGACTATAGAAAGGTCTTCTGGCTTTCCATGATCCCGGGGGCTATTGCTGTGCTTTTGATTATCCTCTTTATTACAGAGAAAAAGAAAGTTCCTCTGCCGCATGCGGAAAGACCGAAACTTACCCTTAAGCATTTTGACTGGAAGTTTAAATTTTTTGTTCTGATTGCGACTTTATTTGCCATAGGCAATTCCAGTGATGTATTCCTTATTCTCAGGGCTCAACAAACAGGGATTCCTACTGTTATGATTCCGGTGGTCTATCTGCTATTCAATCTCATTTATTCTCTATCATCTATACCTGCTGGCATTGCAGCAGATAAGTTTGGAAGGAAAAGGGTTATACTCCTTGGTTTTATTCTCTTTGCTATTCTCTATTACGGTTTTGCTATTGCAAAAGATACCATGGCTATATGGGTCTTGTTCGGTTTCTACGGGATCTTTATGGGACTTACAGAGGGTATCCAGAAGGCATTTCTTGCAACCATAATACCGCCTGACTTTAAGGCAACAGCCTTTGGGGTTTACAACACAGCGGTCGGATTAGCGATGTTCCCTGCAAGCCTTATTGGTGGGTGGCTCTGGGATCATGTTTCTCCTGCTGCGACATTCTATTTCGGTTCAATAACAGCAAGCTTATCGACTATATTATTTGTTATATTTATAGCAGCAATCAGAAGAAATGTCTCAAAATAGAAACTGTGAAGTTTTTATAAATTCTTTGACTCTTTTATTATCCTCTCTACATCATCTCTTTCCAAAACCTCTTCTTTTATAAGTGCCTCTGCTAAATTATCAAGGGCATTTCTGTTACTCTTCAATATTTCTTCTGACTTGGATTCTGCTTCAATTATTAATTCTCTTATCTCCTGATCCATAAGCCATGCCATATCTTCGCTATACCTTTTTGGCTGAGCAAGCTCTCTACCTAAAAAAGGATGTTCTTCCCCTCTACCGAGGTTTAAAGGTCCAACCTTGTCGCTCATCCCCCACTGTGCTACCATCTTCTCTGCAAGAGATGTTGCTTCCTTCAGGTCATTCTGGGCGCCGCTGCTGACATCATTGAAGACTATCTTCTCTGCAACTCTTCCGGCAAGAGCTACACTTAATCTGCCCATAAGATATGTTTTAGGATAGTAATGTCTGTCTTCCTCAGGCAGAAGCTGTGTAACACCCATAGCTATACCTCTGGGTAGAATGCTGACCTTATGTATTGGGTCTGTTCCAGGGAGTTCCCATGCAACAAGGGCATGTCCAGCCTCATGGTATGCTGTTATTCGTTTTTCTACATCGCTGATGGTTTCTTCTCTAACAGAACCCATCAGAATGACATCCTTCGCCTCCTCAAAATCACTCATGTCTATCTTCTCTTTGTTTTTCCTTATTGCAACGAGTGCAGCCTCATTTGCAAGGTTTTCAATATCCGCACCTGTCATCCCAGGGGTACCTCTTGCCATTGTCTCAAGGTCAACATCGTCTGCCAATGTCTTATCCCTTACATAGACCTCAAAAATTGATTTGCGTTCTTTCCATCCTGGTCTATCAATCACGATATGCCTGTCAAAACGACCTGGCCTGAGAAGTGCGGGGTCAAGCACATCCGGCCTGTTGGTTGCCGCCATAACGATTACCTCTTCATGGGATTCAAATCCGTCCATTTCACTTAGAAGCTGATTTAGTGTCTGCTCCTTTTCATCGTGACCGCCTCCAAGGCCTGCCCCTCGGGTGCGGCCGACAGCATCAATTTCATCTATGAAAATAATACTCGGCTGAGATGCCTTTGCCTTCTTGAACATATCCCTCACACGAGAGGCCCCAACCCCTACGAACATCTCGATGAATTCGGACCCGCTGATGCTGTAAAAAGGCACGCCTGCCTCACCAGCCGTTGCACGTGCAAGGAGAGTTTTCCCTGTACCAGGAGGACCAACCAGAAGCACCCCCTTTGGAATCTTTGCACCAAGTCTTTTGAACTTGGATGGATCTTTAAGGAACTCTATTGTCTCTTTAAGTTGCTGTTTAGTATTGTCCATCCCTGCTACATCATTGAAAGTTACGCCGGGTTTTTTTGCATCAAAGAGTTTAGCCTTGCTTGTGCCGAAAGAGAAGAGTCCACCAGGTCCTCCCTGAATCTGCTGCTGAGCGCGTTTCATAATGAATATCCACACCCCTATAATCAGCACCCATGGTAAGATTCCTATCAGAATTTGCCACAAAATACCGCCCTTCTCGGAGGGCTTCACATTGATAAGTACATTCTTCTCCTCAAGTTCTGCAATGAGTCCCTCACCCTGAAATGAAGGCAGGAAAGTTTGAAATTTTTTTACAGCTGTAGTTTTTTCCTCACCTGTTAACTGAATATTTATTTCCTTAACAAACTCTCCGCTTACCACCAAATTTTTTATTGTGACGAATTTAATGTTACCAGCATCAAGTTGTTCAATGAACTGACTGTAACTAATGTTATATTGTCCAGCACTTCCTAAATTGAAAAATTGACTCCATATATATATAAAGAGTAAACCTAATAAGACAGCGATGCCAACTCTCCACTGCGGGTTTTTAATCTTATCAGTCATTTTTGTTTTATTATCAGTATCATCAGCCACGATTAATTTTTATCTAAATCACTTAAAAAATGCAACTTCTGTCTCAGCAAACTAAAGTTCTGGTTATTAAAAACATACATTTAAGGTTGATTAAAGTTGACTCTATTGTTCATACCTGTTAAATTTAAAAAGAAAATATAGTCTGAAAGGAGAAGGTAATGGACATGGACGATGATTATAAAAAGATTGCGGGGGCTTTTTTATTAGGCGGAATGATTGGTGCTTTTGTCGCACTTCTATATGCACCTAAATCAGGCCGGGAGACGAGAAAGGATATCTCAAAGGCTGCACGGCGTATAAAAAAGGAAACCGTTGATTTAGTGGAAGATGCAGTTAACAGTATTAATGATTTTGCAACCGATGTGAAGGATAAGGTTTCAGATATAATTGAGCAGGGCAAGGATCTGTCAGACAATGCAAAACGGGAGATTATAAAAAACCTCGAACATGGACAGGAGGTAATCGAAAAGCAGAAAAAAAGAATAGTTGAGGCTCTGGGGCTTTAAGGGAAAGATTTTTTGGCGGAGGGGGTGAGATTCGAACCTACGCACTTGTTTTGCAACCCATTAAAAATAAAAGATAAAAATATCATTTCGAATCTTCTGTTGACGGTTTGTTGACGGTCATGACCATTTGCTTCAGCCTGTCATATTTCTCAGGAGATATTCTTGTGCCGACTACTTTGGTTTGTTTTCTCATAAAAAGCCTCCTATGCGTGTTTACAATAAATACTTAATAATATGGGGAGGGTTCTATGTCTTCTAATCCTTCTAAAGTTGGTCGTGGTATATCAAGACAATAAAGAGGATATTTTAAAGATTTTACATAGCTTAAGAATTCAATAACCTCTTTATCGGTTTCGTATTTCCTTATCCACGCATAGAAATCATTGCGAGAATCTTTGCCCAATTCCTGCACTGATAAGATAATAGCAGTTTTTATGTAAGAATTTAATTCAACATTATAACAGCCAATTACTAAATCTCTTTCTCGATTATTACCATATTTACCAACCAATAAGAAATAAAAAGCTCGTGCTGCAAAATGTTTATTAGAATTCATGCCTGATGTTATAAAAAACTTTATATCTGATGGTCCCAGTTTAACATTTAACCTTAAAAGGCTTTGTAACACTCTAATTTCTTGCCAATCATAAATATTATTATCAGACTGCAAATATTTTATGAGAAATCGAACAATTTCTATATTGTTTTGAAATAGAGTTAAGAAAAAGCAGAACAATCCAGCATGATGGGGCTTAGAGACAAAATTTTCAATAATTAAGGCAATGATTTTTTCGGTATTCAAAGCAAATCCAGAACTATGCAGTTTGCTAAGTCTATATAAGGCGAATGTCAAATGTGTTTTTTCAAAAAGATTATCCACAAAGGCATTTGCAAAAATAATTTGTAGTGAAGAAATAATATTAATTACTTGAGTTCTGTTTTTACTTTTCAATATAGAATCAATAGAGCTGAGAGAAGCTTTTAAGGGGTCAAACAATAATGATGCAATTTCAGTACCATGTAGTATCTTGGTTTTCTTTGCATTAATATTAAGTTTAATATCTCTTAATGCAATAATTAAATCTTTAAGAGCTTTTTTTGCTTCAATCTCTGTCTTGCAAAATATCTTTATATCATCCATATAACGGTAATAATTTTCATATTTTTCCATTTTGCTATCTACAAAGTCTAAGTAAATATCAGCTAAGAAAGAAGAGGCAGGTGGTCCCTGAGGTAAACCATAATCTGATACCCTTTCATCACTCCATGTATGAAGTAATTTGCAAAGTACGCTTATTTTTAAATCTGTTTCCTCATCAACAATTAAATAATTGCTGAGGCGTTTCTTTAGTTCTGAGAGACTTATATTTTCATAATATCCAGTTAAATCTGCAATGACAGCATGTTTAAATCCCATAGAATAGAGTTCTCTACATTTGTCATCGAACTTTATCCAATTGTTTTCTTTAGCAGTAGAAGGAAGATAATTTAGGTAACTAAAACTTCTCTTGCATATATGGTCATCTGGAATAATTTTTGATGCTAAAGAATCAACGATAGCCTCATATAAGAACCAATCTTTATTTTCTGGGCGTGACATTGGTCTGATAGTGAAGTTAGGTTTTGGAACATCAATTTTTAATAAAGGTAAGGGATTTTTTGTATTACTTTTATAGTTAGCAAATAGACTATCTAATATATCGGATAACTTGTCCTCATAAAGAGGTTTTAAATGCTGGAATCCCAAGATGTCGGGGATTGGATTGTTTCCTTTTAGTTCTTCATGAACAACTTTCTTTATTGCTCTCTTATAATCAAAACTCACTTTAAATATGCCTTTATCAATGCCTTAAACATCTTCCCGTGATTAGGATATTTCAGGTGTAGGAGTTCATGCACAATCACTTGTTTAAGAAACTTTTTTGGCTCCTTCATGATGTCCTTATTAAGTGTTACCCTACCTCTGCTTGAGCAGCTTGCCCATTTGTTCTTCATCTGTCGTATATGAACCTGCATAGGCTTTACCTTAATCTTCTCAGCCCATATATGGACTTCCTTCTTAATTTCCTCATGGGTAATCATCGAGTTTTTCCAGTCAATATCTGCATAATTTTCTTTACTATATCTATGAAGTTCTTGATGCCTGTCTTTACCATGATTTTGTATAGCTGGTTTCTAATCTCTCTCTCATGTTTCTCACTCGTCTTCCAATGGGGAAACTTCTCAAAGGTATCCTTCATCTGATTGGCACTTCCTTCAGCGTCTTTTACTCCTTCTTTCTTGAGTAACCACATTACAGCAAAGACCTCAACAGGCATTTTCTTTTCAGCCTGTTCCCTTCTTGCTTCATTCATCTCCTCAACAATTCTTCTCAGTTCTTCAAGGGTCTGCTGAGTAGAGAGCTGCCTCTGCTTGAACAGTTTTGCTATTTCCTCTGCCTTTTCACCTATCGAAATAAGATAAGGAGAAAGCTGGGAATCTCTTGTTACCGTTCCAACTATTCCCTTCAGTAAGTTAAATATCTTTTCCGTATCCGATGCCTTACTTTCTTCAATCTTTCTTAAGGTTTCCTCATTGATTTCATAGATATCCAATGTAGGCTGGATTACACCACTTTTTGTATGTTGCTGAACAAGCTTGGCTGTCTTACGGAGGAAATCCTTATCTATTGGTGTCCCAGGGTCAAAGGCTTCCCTGAGTATCTTGTAGATTCGACTAAGTGTGTCATAGTCCTCTACATAGGGTCTTAAAAATGCATCGGGAGAGAGTATTTCGTAGATACTTGAGAGTTCCTTATAGAAGCTGTAATACTCATGCCTTATTTGCTCATCCATGAAATGGTTAAGTATTGCTTCTACAGCTTTGTCCTGTGATTTACCTGTAATAAGTTTTAAATATCTGCTCTTAGCCTCATCCATTAACTCGGTAAATCTGGTTTTTAATACTTCAAGGTCATGGACAACCCCTTCTATGTCGGATGAATCAAAGGCAAGGGCTTTCTCAAGATTGTCGAAGATACCCACAAAATCCAATACGAATCCCGATGGTTTCTTTCTGCCTTCTGTATCTTCATATGGTCTGTTTACCCTTGCGATAGCCTGAAGAAGCACATGGTCACGCATAGGTTTATCCAAATACATACAATAAAGAATAGGGGCATCAAATCCTGTAAGGAGTTTTTCCGTCACTATAAGTATCTTGGGTTGTTCTTCCGTATTCCTGAATGCTTTTCTTACTCTCTTTTCTTCCTCTTCTGACAGATAATACTTGGACAGTTGCTCTGGGTCATTAAATCCTGGGCTTATGACAACCCTTGAATATTCGGGAGAAAGGTGTTTGTCGAGCATATCTTTATAGATGGTACACGCTTCCCTATCCACAGCAACAAGGAATGCCTTGTATCCCATAGGCTCAATGTAATCCTTAAAATGGTCGGCTACATATTTGGCAACCTTCTCCATCCGTTCTCTGTTCTTGAGCATATTCCTGAGATTGACAGCTCTCTCAAGGACTTTGTTCAGTTCCTCTATGTCGCTGATACCTTCAGCATCGGCAAGCTCAAGGAACTCTTTGTTTAAAACTTCCTTATCAACCTGAAGGTCATTTGGTGCAAGGGTGTAATGAAGGGGAACAGTAGTTTGGTCTGCTATGGATTCTGCTATACCGTATTTATCGAGATAGCCTTTCGGAGGGTCATCCTTCCCAAAGGTTATAAATGTGCCACTCCCGTAGGAAGTCCTGTCAATCGGTGTTCCAGTAAAACCGATATAGGTGGCATTCGGCAATGCTCCCATAAGGTAGTTGCCAAGTTTTCCTCCCGTAGTCCTGTGGGCTTCATCTACGAGAACAAAGATATTGTCTCTTGTATTAATATTCTGTTCGATTCCATCAAATTTGTGAATCATCGAGACAATCAAGCCCCTCTTATCATCTTTTAAGAGCTGTTGGATGTCTTTCTTGCTTTTTACTTCTATCTCATCCTGCAAGAAACCTACAGAAGTAAGATTGCCAAAAAGCTGGGATTCAAGCTCGTTCCTGTCAACGAGCATTAGAACTGTGGGATTATCAAAGTCAGGATTCTCTATAATCTCTTTGGCAGCTACTATCATCGAGTAAGTCTTGCCCGAACCCTGTGTATGCCAGATAAGCCCTCTTTTCTTATCCGAACCTGCACGTGCAACTATTTTCTGTACAACCCTCATCTGGTGGGGTCTCAGGACTACTTTCTTCAGTTCATCATCCTGCCGTGTAAAGAGGATGAAGTCATCAATAATTCTGATTATCCGTTCTTTATCGAAGAAGGATTTTACAAGTGTCTCGTAATCTCCTTCCTGTTCCTCTTTCCAGTTGAAAAGTCCCTTTCTTGAGGTGTTCCATGTAGCCCCATAGTAGTATCGAATAAGGTGGGTAAGGGTATACATCTGGAGGATAGCCATAATCTCAGGGGCTTCATTGTGGTATCTCCTTATCTGGTCAAGGGCTTCTGCAATACCATCTATTTTATTGGCTGATTTAGCTTCTACGATAAATACTGGGAAACCGTTTATAAGGAACACCACATCACATCTGATTGTTTTTGTTCCATTTGTGAAGGTGAACTCATCGGTTACGTGGAAGGTGTTGTTATTGATGTTTTTGGTATCTATTAATCTGGCATTCCTTTCTCTTTTTTCTTTTGGAACAAATACGGTTTTTAATCCCTTGAGGTATTCCCATGCATCGAGATTGCCCTGAATGGTTGGGGGGATTGCCTCTATTTTCCTGATTAAATCTTCTGCAAGGGGCTGTGTTATAAAATCGTTGAGTTTATGAAGCTGTGATATAAAGGTTTCTTTAAGAACAAATCCTGTCTCTCCTCCTCTAGGGTTAAAGCATCCTCCTGACTGATATAAGTCCATCCTATTTCTGTTGCGTATAGAATTAAAGGATTTTGAACAGATGATTTTTCATTGCCAAGTGTCATTGTTATCTTAAATGGGCAATTTTCTTATTCTGTGTCTTCCTTCTTCTTAACTGACGGCAAAATGGAGTTCCTCTTTTGTTAACCATGAAGCATATTGCAGGGCTTCTTTAATATCTTCAGGTTCAAGGTCAGGATATTCCTTGATTATTTTGTCTGTTGCCATTCCATTTGCAACAAGGTTCACGATAAGAGAAACAGGGATTCTCATCCCTCTTACGCATGCCTGACCGCCCATAATGTTGGAATTAAATGTGATCCTTTTGAATCCTTTCATTTTATACCTCCAGGTCTTTCACCCTTATTTTACCCGTCATTAATAGTTTATCTTATATTTCCCTTCTAATAAGTTGCGATCAACCCATATTATCTCCCCTCTAAAAAGAGGGGATTAAGGGGTGTGTAATCTTATTACAATTTTATCAATAGAATCTTCAATGCTTTTTAAAACACCCTCAATATTATCGATCACATCCCTATCCGTAAATCTTAATACAGTTACTCCTAAATCTGTAAGCCTTTTTTCTTTTATCTCATCCTTAACTAAAACTTCTTCAAAACCATGCGTATATCCATCCAGCTCTATTGCCAGCATCAGGTTATTGCAGAAAAAGTCTACGATAGAGTTCTCAATGGGCTTCTGCCTGTGGAAATCATATCCCCTTAATTTTTTTCTTTTCAAATATTTCCAGAGTATTATTTCTGCTTTCGTGCTGTTATTCCTCAGGTTTCTTGCCAAGTTCTTTAATTTTGGGTTGTATTGTATTTTGTTCACTTTACACACCCCTGCACCCCTCTTGATAGAGGGGATTATATATCAAGGTCTTTGACTCTAATTTTACCTGTCATCAACAATGAAAGCAAAGTTTTGAAAAGGGCGTCTAATGCCTGTTTTTTGTTTTGTTCTGCTTCGATTTTCTCATCTATGGCACGAAGGGTTTCAGCAATCTGCACTTGTTCATTGTAAGGTGGAAACGGCAAAGTTAATCTATTAAGAAGACCCTGATTAATATTTGTAATAGCAACCTGTTCAGACCCTGCTAAAAGTTCTTTCCTTGCAGCTTCACTTCTAAGAAAAGATATAAGAAAGCGATGTTCTATTTTTGAAGCATCCTTTAATCTGCATCTAATGATAAAACCACAAAAAGTGACAGGCTCCTTATATGACTTAAATAAACTTGCCCATCCTACACCTTCTCTCTTTAAGGATGACCTAACAAATAAAACATCACCTTCTTTAAGCAGGTAATCAGATTTATTCTTTAAGTCAATTCTTACTCTATAAAGATTATTTAACTTTGCATAGATATTTTCAGTATACATATTTAGCACATCAAGTGTTAGGATGCCTTCAACACCCTTTTGATTGCTTGAAAAATTAATTCCATTCTTGAATTCAGAGATCTCTCCCAAT
>PEUB01000104.1:14426-14915 GCA_002780895.1 Nitrospirae bacterium CG02_land_8_20_14_3_00_41_53 | reverse complement strand
TGTTTCTTTCCCTTCTGCTTGACACACCCCTAAATCCCCTCTTGATAGAGGGGACTTAACAGGCACAGGTCCATAGGTGAAAAGATGCTTCATAATAGATTTTTTGAGTTCCTTTGTTGCCCAAATGACATTTTCAGTTTTTTCTTTTGCTTCCTGTATGGTCGAAAGGACAGAGGCGATTTTGTGTTGTTCGGGGAGAGTGGGATAACAAAATTGATAATTTTCTAAATCTGCCTTTTGAAGGCTTGGAAGAGTTGTTTTAGCATGTTCACCCGATAGTTTATTTAAAGACATCCAATAAAATAAAAATTTCAAATCAGGCTTATTATTATCAAAAAGTAAATAAAAAGTGGTGTCAGTTGGATAAGATGGAATTAAGAAAATGTGAATACTTCCTGCTGTGCCTTTCCTTCCTATTATAAGGGTTGGTTCATCGACAAGTGGTTTTTCTACCCGTCCGAAAATGCCACTTGAGCCAACCAATGGGAC
>PEUB01000104.1:13607-14415 GCA_002780895.1 Nitrospirae bacterium CG02_land_8_20_14_3_00_41_53 | reverse complement strand
ATCTTCAGGCAATTGACCTATCTCAGTCATCTTGAAGCCGTTTGAATTATTCATGCTCTCTTCTGAACCCGATTTTCTTCCTCGGTTTTTGAGGAGGGGACATAAGCTCACGGATGGCGTCAAACACAACCTTAAACTGGGAGTCGTATTTCTTTTCCATTTCGTTCAGTTTCCGCGCAAGGTCTTTGTGTGTTGACATCATCTCCCGCAGCTTAACAAAAGCCCTGACGACCTGAATACTTGCCTTAACAGCAACTTCGCTATTCAGGATAGTTGCAAGCATAATAGCGCCGTGTTCGGTAAACACATAAGGCAGGGCATATGAAAACCTGAGTTTCTTAAGGTGGTCGCAATTTGCGACCACCTTGTCTTTCTCATCGCCAGTCAACTGAAACATAAAATCGTCTGGAAAACGGTCACGGTTTCTCTTTACCTGTTCATTCAAACGTTTTGTTGTTACCCCATATAATTCTGCAAGATCAGCATCCAGCATGACCTTATGACCACGGATTAAGAGAATACGTCCTTCGATTTTCTCTAAAGGAATAATATCAGACACTCACACCTCCTATGCCAATCCCATTTTCTCCAAAATACCCTTTAGCTTTTTATCTGCCTCAGTCCTATCTTCTTCTGTTTCTTTCAATAAAACGATAGCCTCTTCAATCGGCAGAACTTCTTCACCACCGTTCTGTGAGACATACCGAGAAGGACTGAGGTTGTAATCATTCTTTACGACTTCCTCATTCTTGATAACCTTGCCGATGCCTTCTTCATCCTTCCACTTTGAATAAATCTTTGTAGACCT
>PEUB01000104.1:0-13585 GCA_002780895.1 Nitrospirae bacterium CG02_land_8_20_14_3_00_41_53 | reverse complement strand
CGTAGTGTTATAGAAAAGGTTCTCAGGCATCAGGATAACTGCCTCCACCCAATCCTTTTCTACAAAGGCTTTTCGTATATCTCTTTCCCTATTTGCACCCTGATTGCCACTTCCCCTTGAAACTGCTCCTGTGTCTAAGACCACTGCCATTTTGCCTTTGTCAGATAATGAGGCAACCATATGTTGAATCCATCCCCAATCAGCACTTGAGGAAGGGGGATAGCCATAGGAGAATCTGTTGTAAGCATCATTCTCATAGGTAGACTGTGCAAAGTCCTGATTCCACATCGGATTAGCAGTTACCTTGTCGAATTTCTTCAAAGAACCGTCAGGATTCAGGAATTTAGGGTTGTGCATGGTATCACCGAGTGCTATATTAGCCTCCATGTCATGAAGGAAAGCATTCATCCTTGCCATAGCATAGGTAACATGGTTTATTTCCTGTCCGTAAAATCTTAAAGGTTCTACCGAGGCATTCTTATAAAACTTCTGATTGAATCTCAGATAGGACTTAATAAGAAGTCCTCCTGAACCATTTGTAGGGTCATAGAATGATTCCCCATGTTCAGGGTCTAAGATAAAGGACATGAGGATCGCTACTTCTCTTGGAGTATAGAATTCCCCTGCACTTTGTCCTGATCCCTCAGCAAATTTTCTCAAAAGATATTCATATGCCATTCCTATGATGTCAGGTGCAACATCCTTTAATCCGAGCCTGTATTTTCCCAAAATATCAATGAGAGCCTTTAGACGGTCATCAGTTATTATCCTCTGTCCTGCAGCAGTAGCGTTAAAATCAACAATGTCAATGACCCCCTGAAGCTTTGGGTTTTCTTTGGCAACAAGACGGACTGCGTTGGTAAGGTATTCACCGATATTTGCTGTCTGCTTTGCTATATTTCCCCATCTCGACTCAGGAGGAAGGTAGAACCTCATTACTGAATGGTCTTGATGTGCAATATCCTCTGCAATCTTCATATTGCCGTAGTCATCCTGAAGTGCTGTAATTTCATCTTCAAAAACATCTGCAAGGCGTTTCAGGAAGATAAGAGGCAGGATATAGTCTTTATACTTCGGGGCATCTATCGCACCCCTGATTTTACAGGCAGCATCCCATAGCCATGTTTCAAGGGTGTTTATGTCTAAGTTATTTGGCATATAATTCCTTTAAAAAGCTGTATTTAAGGTGAATTATAGCTCAATCAGGATGTAATATAAAGAAGTAGTCTTTGTTTTAAGAATTTTGATTTTGCTGTTCAATGTGATTTTAGCAGGTTCCTCAACGCCTCTATAGGATACTTATACTTCAATGCCCCCATGATGGTTCTGTTTATATGCTTATTGAGTTCCAGAATTCTGATGTTCTCCAACCCCTCCTTCTGCTCAATCAGAACTTCATATTGAAAAGCAAACTCATTCATCGAGCCAAGCACCTGCCGATTAGAAGTCTTTGCAAAACCTATCTCCTGATATTCCTGCATAATCTTATTTATCACCTCAAGCCCGAAGCCCTCATTCTGTAAATTGTAACTGAGATGAATAAGAAACTCCTCCTCTATGTTCTTCAGGTTAGCCTTCAAGACTTTTGGAATAAGGAAGGTATACAGGGATTTCTCATTGGTGAACAGGAGGCACTTTCTCCTGTCTATCCTGAGTAGGTTGGCATACCAGTTCCCAAGCCCTTCAGTAGGTTGGGGAATCTTGTCAGGTTCGACAAGGGAGACATCAAGTTCTTTAAGGAGTTTCTTAGTGCAATGGATTATCCTCATGTACAACGCTCTAACATTTAGAGGAATATCAGTCAAAAAAGGATGGGGGTTCAGGAGATTGGGAGGGGCAGGTGTCTAAAAAGGGTAAAAAGGGTTCTTATTTTTTAGATGGTTTTTTTGCTGAGATGGTTTCTTTTTCTTCTTTTTTCTTAGCTAACTCAATAAAATTTATGGGATTCAGATGAAGAGGTGGAAACCCAGATCTTCTTGTCAAGTCTGCTATTGTTTCTCTTACATAAGGGAATAATATAGCAGGACAATTTATAGTAGCAAATTGTTTTAGTAGTACAAATTCAGGAATTTGCTCAAATCTAAATAACCCAGCACTTACTACTTCAAAATAAAAAGGCATATTTCCAGTCATTTGTCTTATACCCAAAGAAACAACCAATTCTTTTTGCTTTTTTCTAAACTCATGATGAATAGCAATTTCTGGGTTAATTGGAACTTTTTTAGCTTTAATCTTGAATTCTGGATTTAAAGAGAAATCAATTTTAATCAGACGAAAATCAGTAAATTTCATTTTATGCTGCAAGTGCTAATTCTCCTTTTTGTTCAATGGGAATATAATTAATTATTCCTTTTATATATTGTGTAGGTATTGTTGGTTTGATTTTTAGTGCAAAATTTCTGATAGGTAGTTTTGGTTTTTCTATAATAGCTGCTTTAAACATAAAATTAAAAGCTACTTGATACATTTTGGATTCTAATTCGCTTAAACTTTTCTCAATTTTATTAATATCTCTTTTAGACAGTTGGCTTTTACGAATCTGAAAAAGTTGTTTAAAATTATTAAAATCTCTTATGAAAAATAACAGGCTATTATGTGCAACATCCTGTAATGCTCCTGCCTCATAACGTTGAATAGTTATTTCTCCCCAGCCAAGAAATCGAGTAAATGCTCTTTGACTAAAGCCGTATTTTTCTCTGATTTGTTTAATATCTTTTGGTTGTAAAAGGTTCTTACGGTTTCTATATTCCCTATAAGCTTTTTGGAATTTTTCTTCTTCATCATCAATATCATGAAAATAATGTTTTCCAATAGGACAAAAATAAACCTTAGACTCTACCGTAATGTCCTCATCTCTAATCTTTAATCTTTCACTCCGATTGCCAAATTGTAATTCTCTCTCAGCTTCACAGATAGGGCATGCTTTTTTAACAGTTTTTAATACTTTAAACATAAGTAACCTTCCCCGTTATTTAAATTTATAATTTATTGGTCTCTCAGCAATATGGAAAGAAAGACACTTCCCATGTTTACTGCCACCAGTTGTTACAAATATTTTTAGCTTTATATAAATCTCCCTTCCTTTTACCCTCTTGCCAAATTCCCAAACATATCCTGAAGGATTACCATGATCAGGAATCGGTCCTCTAAAATAATTTTTATAACGCAGAGATTTTATCTCTTCCAACCTTTGTTTAGGAAGTATCCCAAGAATTGCTAAGGTTTCATCATTTTTACCGTCTTGGCGTTCATCAATAACATGAATTTGAGAACAACGTTTAAACTCTTTAAGGAATTGCTCAATTTCATTTTTGCTTGCCACGAAGCAATAATAACATAATTTTATCTGGTATTAATATTATTGAGGCTTTTTTAAAAAGTGTTATCATATAATAGCACTTTTTGAAATTATACTTCATAAAGAACAAAAATAATAATTAATAATTTTGATTGATTCATAATGATAATTTATATACTTCTAATTATAAAAAAGCTTCAGAGCCAAGACCACAACATTACGCCATTACAGATGTGGCTTACTTTTTCAAATCTCTGTCATTAAATAATTCTCCTTATTCTCCTTACTTAAGCTACGGGGTCATGGAGTCAGTGCGGTCTTGCCGCAGGGAATCTTCAATTATAGTCAGTATTATTTTGGCACTTCAATATCTTCATATCCCTTACCAGCTTGAGCCATTAATCGGATGCGTTCCGGCTTCATTCGAATAACAACATATTCAGGTGTAGTTGGGTTTTTAATATAGTTTTTGAGAATTGGAACGGCTTCATAGAGTTTCAATTTGTCACCATTATTTGTACTGATTGTGCAGGGACCTGCAATCCTGACGTGCTTTCCTTCTCTATCGCTGAAACAGTATTCTGCATAAGGAACCTTCCTGAGTTGTGTGATTTTCTCTGTGCCGTCTGAAGTCGCAGCCCAAAGTTCATTGCCCATCCATACACAGCTTCCCATAGGTCGAACCCCTACCTTATTACCGTCACTTGTCGCAAGAAATCCCCATCCGACTTCTTTCATAAAACTTTTAACCATTTCTAAACTCATCTTTGTACTCCTTTCATTGTTTAATTCTTATTGTGAATATATCTAAGAATAACCTCAATCACACAAAATTGCCTCACAATACTCCCCCTTGCTTTTATGCTTCTGATAATTTATCTGAGCTATTCTTGGAGAAGTATTTGCATAGCAATAGATGCATCCATTAATGCAGGTATCATACTGCCCTATATCTTTACTTGGTATACATCCACAGTCTTTCCTTTGCCCTAAATCTTTCAGGGCTTTTGTTCTTTTCCCTTTGGATTCTATAAAAGGTAGTAATCCTTCCTTTGGAGGCACATATCCCAAGAAATCCATCAATTCTTTATCGTGACTGAATTGCCGAATCATAAGTTCATCATCAATACATTTGTTGTGCTTTATTCCGTATGCTGATAAGTCCGTAGCTTCAGCACAGGTTGCTATGTTGATATTCCACTCTTTGTTTATTTTCTGCAATCCTTTGGCTATCCCTGTCATATCCTCAAGGGTAAATTCCTTGCAATCCTTGAATCCTGATGCTACTAAATTCTGAAGGACTTTCTTATACAGGTTTATATCAATAAAACTGATAACAAGCTTCTCTGTATAGAAATGTAACTGCTTCCCGATTCCGTAAAGCTTATCAAGCAGGACATCAACTGTTATGGTATTGGTCAGAATTAACGGGTCAAATCTCCATACCACTTTTCCCTTACCTATGGTATCGGATAGCTTTTTGAAAATGTCTACTCTTTTCTGTAACAAGGGAATATTCGGTTCTAATTTTTCCTTCTCGTAGTCATTCAGGGTATAGGTGAAGTAGTAATTGATTCCTCTTTTATCGAGTTCAGGCAGGTACTGCATCATGGGTTCGGCATTCTTTGTCCAAAACACTATTGCTTTTGTCTTCTCAAAGGAGACATAGATCGACTGTCCATTGAACCGATTAAACCACTTCACATATCCTATCCTCAGCCTGTGCATGAACCAATCGGCATAAAAGGCAGGGATGTCCGTAGCCCTGCTTGCCGATACGATGACAGGGGCTGTCCCATCAACCGTACCTGTAGGGGTGTTGATTGTAACTTTTTGCCAACCTCTGAAGGACATGGATTCTCCTGATGTATTCAGTTGTATTGTGACACAGTTTTAGGGGGGATTTGGGGAAGGGGATAGATTCCCCTTTGTCTTGGTCTCTAAAGGGTCTGACAGGGCTTTTAGATTGCTCTATGAAGGAATTTAAAGTAAGGCTTGAACCAAAATACTGCAAATAATCTTGTTGACGGTTTGTTGACGGTGTTCTAAAATGATAAGTATGTAAAATATAAAGAAAGTGATGGCGGAGGGGGTGAGATTCGAACTCACGGTAGAGTTACCCCTACAACGATTTTCAAGACCGTCGCCTTAAACCGCTCGGCAACCCCTCCATTTTTGTTTTCCACAAACATATATGAATGCTTTATTAATTTTATACCCCTACAACGATTTTTCCGACTCGTCGGATTCGCCGAGGCGAACAAGACCGTCGCCTTAAACCGCTCGGCAACCCCTCCAATACGACAGTAAATAGTGAACAGTAAGCAGTTATTAGTAAAAATACGTTAATATTATAACAGAAACTTCATTTGACTTTTTGGTCTGAATTCTTTTAAATAAAGTTTGTTTTGAAATTTATAGACCTTATGAGGTAACCATGAAAGATTCAGCTCTTCAGTTAATCCTGCAGGCAGGATATGTTGTCAAGGGTGTTTTAATCATCCTTTTGTTTTTTTCAATAGTATCGTGGGCAATAATATTTTTCAAACAGAGATATTTTTCAAGGGCAAATAAAGAATCCGAGCAATTCTTGCGGGCATACAGGTCAGGCAGAGACCCTAAGGGGCTTTACCAGGCAACAAGGAATTTAACCTTCAGCCCTATTGCAAACATTTTCAAGGCTGTTTATACGGATGAAATGCACAAGGCAAAGAGTGAGACTAAAAGACTTCTAAGGAGATACGGAGCGCTTGAATCAGCAAAACTCGAGAAATATCTTAATTTTCTTGCAACAACTGGTTCAACGACACCATTTATCGGCCTATTTGGAACTGTCTGGGGGATAATGAATTCCTTCAGGGGTATCGGGGCAGCCGGCGCTGCATCGCTTGCTGTTGTGGCACCCGGCATAGCAGAGTCGCTGATAGCAACTGCTTTCGGTCTCGTTGCTGCCATACCTGCTGTTATAGCGTACAATTATTATCTCAGCATGGCAAGAAGGATGATTATCGAGATGGAGGATTTTTCAGAAGAGATCCTCGATTTCTTTGCGCTGGATAATACATGAAATCAAATAGAGACAGGCACGTTCTTTCAGAAATAAATGTGACACCATTTGTTGATGTCATGCTTGTCCTTCTTGTCATTTTTATGGTAACAGCCCCATTGCTCCAACAGGGGATAGATGTGAATCTCCCAAAGGCTAAGGGCAAAGACCTGCCACCTGAGGAAAGGATAACACTGGTTATAAAAAAAGGAGGCATTATTTATATGAATGATAATCCTGTTTCTCTAACACAGATGGGACGTAAACTCCAGGCGATAAGTAAGCTGAATCCAAATGTATTTTTAAAAGCTGATAAAGATGTGCCCTACGGTTTTATTGTTGAAGTCATGGGTGAGATAAAGGAGGCAGGCATAGAAAAGCTCGGTATGATTACCGAGCCTAAGATAAGCCTGAAATGAGGGAACCCAGCCTCCAAAAAACAACTGCCTTATCATTAGCCTTCCACCTGACAGCATTCTTAATAGCCTTTCTCTTTCTAAAACAATCCAATCATATTATCATTTCACCCACTTATACTGTCAGCCTCATCAGCCCTGATATTTTAACCGGAATTGATAAAGAGAAAAATATAGATGCCCCTGATATGTCGAAAGAATCCGTTACGCAAGCGGATATCCCTAAGAAAAACATAAAAGAAATATCTAAGGGAAAAGAAATGGTAGAGGAAAAAATATCTGCCATTGCAGCCAAGAAAAGGGTAGAAAAAATAGTCAGACTCCGCTCAATCATTTCTCTTAAAGCCAGTGGTAATAACCGGAGGATCAATTCACAAATAACTGGAACTCCCATGGGAAAAGCTACCATGTTCGATGATTATTATTCAAAGATTATAAGGGAGATATGGCAGCAATGGGTCTTCCCTGATACAGGACAAAAGGATCTTGAGGCGATTATCTCCATAAGGATAAAGAGAGATGGGGCAATTACTGCACAGAGGATAGAAAAGAGCTCAGGCAATACACTCTTTGACAGGTCAGCTATTAAGGCGATCGCTAAGGCAAACCCGTTGTCACCGCCTCCTTATGAGATGGAGATAGGTGTGAGGTTTTATCCATGAAAAAAAGCAAAGAGCCAAGCGCAAAGAGCGTAGGACAAAAAGGAAAAAACAAAATTATTAGGTCAATATTATTAGTTCTATGCTCTATGCTCTATGCTCTATGCATAGCTTTGTGTGTTGAGGCTAAGGTTTATATAGACATCTCCTCACCTGCCTTCAAAAAGCTGCCGATTGCTATACAGGAGTTTTCTGGCCCCTCCGGCAAAGAGATATCAAACATTATCAGGGATGACCTTGAATTTACAGGTCTTTTTTTATATATAGATAGAAACGCATATTTAGAAAATCCTTCTCAGCCGTTTAATCCGAAGAACTGGACTCCCATCGGAGTAGAGGCGATTGTAAAAGGCTCTGTTCAAGAGGGTAAAGAGTTATCTGTTACAGTATCTCTTTACGAGGTCTTCGAAGGAAAAGAAATATTTAAAAAAGAATATAAGGCAGAGAAGGAATTTATAAGGCCTCTTTCTCACGCCATTGCAAACGATATTTATTATACGCTTACTGGTGAAACAGGCATCTTCAGGTCAAGGATATCGTTTGTTGCAGAGGATAAAGATAAAATTGGAATTTATATTATGGACTGGGATGGTAACAGGATCACTAATATGGGATTAAAAGGGAACATCATCCTTCCTCCCCGTTGGTCAAGAGATGGCACAAAACTAATTTATTCTGCTGAAAGAAATAGACAATGGGGAATTTATTTGTTATACTTTAAAAACATGAGCGAGAGGAAGGTATTTTCTGCAAAAGGCACAAATATAGTCGGGGATTTTTTGCCTGAAGGGAATGATATTACCTTGTCTTCTTCAAAGGATGGAACACCTGACCTTTATATAATGAATCTAAACAACAATCAGATAATTAAATTGACTTCATCTTATGGTATTGAGGTATCACCTGCTGTATCTCCTGATGGAAAATATATTGCGTTCGTCTCAGACAGGGGTGGGAGTCCTCAGATTTACACAATGCGCAGAGACGGATCAGATAGGAGGAGAATAACCTTTGAAGGCTCTTATAATACCTCTCCATCATGGTCTCCAAAGGGTGACCGGATTGTTTTTGTAGGTAGGCGAGGGACAAACCAGATATTCACAGTCAGACCTGATGGCTCAGGACTTACACAACTTACAACTGTAAGGAATAACGAAGAGCCATCGTTTTCCCCTGACGGAATGTATATCACCTTTTCTTCGGACAGGAATAGGATCAGAGGTATATATATCATGAGGGCAAATGGAGAATCTCAGAAGAGGATTACCCCTAAGAATCTCAGGGCCTCCGGCCCGAGATGGTCGCCGAATTAACCGGGCTCCCCCTCACCCTAACCCTCTCCCCCAAGGGGAGAGGGGAACAAGAGGGAATCTCCTCCGCAATGGGGAGGGAGTTCAGTCTTTTATTTCCCCTCCCTTAACGGGAGGGGATGTAGGGGAGGGTGAATTATGTGAATTTATGTAAGTCGGTTAACTATAAAAAACTACTAAAAAGGAGGAGGGGTTATGAAAAAGTCTTTCAAATTTGTATTACTGGTATTATTAGTATCCGGACTTATTCTTGCTGGTTGTCCATCAAGAAAAGTAGTACAGCCGGAGGTAGAGCAACGACCAACGGTTACTCCAAAGGAGACTACACAGAAGGCTGCTGAGGTCAAACCCGAAGAAAAGATAACAGAACCGCGGTTCGCAAAAATAGAAACAAAAGAGGAGGCATCAAAGTATACCGAAGAAAGAGGTCTCTTTGAAGACATCCACTTTGATTTTGATAAGTATGATATACGACCGGATGCAAAGCCCATTTTGCAGAATGTTGCTTCCTGGCTACTCAAGAATACCTCTGCAAAGATTTTGGTTGAAGGTCATTGTGATGAAAGAGGAACGAATGAATATAATCTCGCACTTGGAGATAGAAGGGCAAAGGCAGCGAGGGACTATCTTATTGCCCTCGGCATAGCATCAAACAGGATTGAGATGTTAAGCTACGGTGAAGAGAAACCACTTTGTAAGGAAAGCACAGAAGAATGCTGGACAAAAAACAGAAGAGGACACTTTGTTATCTTAAAGGAGGCAGGTAAATAGTGTTCTGTAGATTCAAGATTAAAGACTCAAGATTAAAAATTATTATTTGCTGCTTACTGCTTACTATTTACTGTTTACTGTTTTCTTGTGCGACTACCGAAAATCTTGATTTACTCAGGCAGGAGACAGCTCAGCTCCGGAAAGAATCCCTGACAATGAAGAATGAGTTAACCATTTTAAAAGAAAAGACCACAGGAGTTGCGAGGGAAGACTCATTTAATGTTGTAAGACAGAGTCAGGCGGAAATACAATCCACCTTATCGAATATATCGAGAGATATCCAGGTTCTGAATGGCAGGTTTGATGAAAACAAATACTTCACAGAAAAGGCGTTAAAAGATTCAGCAGCAGAAATGGACATCATAAAGGTACAGATAACAAGTCTTGAAGGCCAGATAAAAAATATCAAGGAAAGGCTGAATGCCTTGGAAAGCCATACGGAACAACAGAAAGAACCTCCTCCCCAAAAACAGCTAACGGAAACAGAAAAAAAGATTGAAGAACCTGAGTATGAGGCAGCATATAATGCATTTAAGGACAAAAAATATAAAGAGGCAAGGAAGAAGTTTGAGGTATTTATAAAAAAGTTCCCAAAGGACGAACTTGCTGACAATGCACAATTCTGGATAGCAGAAACATATTACGGTGAGAAAGACTTCGAGGGTGCGATTCTTGCTTATGAGACATTATTAAAGAAATATCCTAGCAGCAAGAAGGCACCGGCTGCTCTTTTAAAACAAGGGCTCTCATTTATTAAGATGGGAGATAAAAAAACCGGGAAGGTAATCCTTGAGCAGCTGATAGAACGCTACCCTGATTCTAAAGAGGCGGGTATTGCAAAGAAAAATATAGAGGATACCAAAAAGAAGAACGGAAAAAAGAAAAAATGAGCAGGCTTACGGATAGTTTTCATCGCACTATAGATTACATGCGGATATCTATCACTGACAGGTGTAATCTGCGCTGCATCTATTGTATGCCCCCTGAGGGTCTAGTTCCGATAGAACATAAAGACATCCTCAGTTATGAAGAGATAGTGAGGATTCTACGGGTTGCAGTTGACATTGGTATTAGAAAAATACGCATAACAGGCGGTGAACCACTCGTAAGAAGAAACGTTTCCTATCTTATTGGATCAATAAAAAACATTGAAGGCATAGAAGACCTTAGCCTGACAACAAATGGTATCCATCTTGAGCAATATGCAGAAGAACTGGTAGATGCAGGCTTAGATAGGGTCAATATAAGTCTCGATTCTTTACGGCCGGATAGATACAGGGAGATAACAAGAGGCGGAGATATTGATATGGTACTCAATGGCATTGAAGCCGCTGAAAAGGCAGGTCTCAGACCCATAAAGATAAATATGGTTCCTATCTGCGGGCTCAACAATGATGAGATAGGGGAATTTGCAAAACTTACTCTGAAGTCTCCATATCAGGTAAGATTTATAGAATTCATGCCCTTTGACACAAATATGTGGAGCAGGGAAAAATTTATTGCCGCAGATGAAATAAAATCCATTGTTGAAGGTATAGGTTCTCTCACACCTGCTAATATAAGAAAATCAGGACCTGCAAGATATTTTAGATTTAATGGTGCCCGTGGTGTAATTGGCTTCATAAGCCCTCTCAGCAACCGTTTCTGTGGGGAATGCAGCCGTCTCCGCTTAACTGCTGACGGAAAATTAAGACCGTGCCTTTTCTCAGAGACAGAGATAGATCTAAAACCCGCCCTTCGGGGTGGTGCACCAGATGATGAAATTGAACGCCTCATTAAGCTCTCCATTGAAGCAAAGCCGGAAGGCCACAATTTACAGATACAGAATACTGAACTCAGAACACTTATTAATGCAAATAAAGATTACAAAAGGCCGATGTCAAGAATCGGCGGGTAAGCACTCTACCCATCTCTATTTCTGTTACTAAGAAGTTCATTAGTAAAAATCAAGCGGGCTTTTCACCTCTTTCACTGTCCTGCTCGGTACGCAGTGCGTATAAATCATCGTAGTCCTTACATCGCTATGCCCAAGAAGAGTCTGGATAGTGCGGATATCATAGTTGGCCTGCAGGAGGTGCGTTGCGAAACTGTGGCGGAAGGTGTGGGATGACACCCGCTTGGTGAGTTTCGCCCGCTGCACGGCTTCTTTCAACGCATCCTGAACGTGCGTCTCATGAAGATGATATCGCCTCAGTTCCTGCTTGCCCGGAATCGGCGTCAGTGTTTTTTGCGGCAAGAACCACTGCCAGATGAAATTCTTCGCAGCTGAGGGATATTTCTTTTCGAGCTGATCGTCGAGAAATACGCCCGTGTATCCCGCCGCGAGGTTCGCGTCATGGAGCTTTTTCACAATCTCAAGCTGGGCCGTCAACTCCGGTATGATTGCCTGTGGAAGAGGCACGGTCCGGTCTTTCTTGCCCTTTCCGTGAATCGTGAGAATACCTTCGTCGAGATTGAAACTCTGCACCCGCAGTTGCAGGCATTCGAATAAGCGCAGCCCGCAGCCATACAATAGTTTGACCACAAGATTGTAGGGATAATAGAGATGCTCCAAAACGGCCTCAATCTCACGCCTGGAAAGGACCACGGGGATATATTTCGACTTCTTCGCACGAGGAATGTCCTTGTGATCGCCGAAATCTTTTTTCAGAATGTGCCGGAACAGAAACAACAAGGCGTTGAAGGCCTGGTTCTGCGTTGATGCGGCAACCTTGCAGTTTACCGCAAGATAGGTGAGATATGCCTTCACATCAGCCGCTGTCAGCGCATCGGGTGTCTTATTTCGCAGGTAGCTCTGAAACTTGCAGCTCCAATCCGCATAGGTCTTGAGCGTTTTTCGGGAATAGTGCCGTGTCTTGATCTCTGCGGCAAGACTCTCGATGATTTTGTCCCAAGCCGGAGAAGCAGATTTTCTCAGGCAACGCCATTCATTATAATGGCTTTCACTCCTTTGACCCTTCCCCTCACTTTTTCCTTCGCTCTGAACGGGAGGGGCTGTGGCGGTGCCGTGTTTATCATTAAGGACGGGGCTATCAACCTTATCACCCTTCAAATGGGAGACAGAGATGGGCGGAGGTGAAGGCTGTATATTTGCAAACTCTGGCTTACCGTTTTCCCTTTTAACCGGGGCGGGCTTCATCTGAGGCTGAGACTCAAAGAAGAGCGACAGCGCATGCGCTGTCTGTTTCTGCTGTTCCGGGCTTTGTTTCTTTTCCTGCAATTTCCGGATGAATAAACGCACTTGCTCCGACCTGGGCTCCGGCAGCGGATACTTGCTGCGAAAGTCGAGAAAATATCGCAGCCACTTCCGGTAATCCGCATGGAAGGGCGCGGGGACAGAGCGTTCTCTTAAAATCGCGTCAAATTTTGCCAAGACATCTTGTGGAATAGGCAGCATCGTCACTTATTTTAGTCTTTTTCGACACTTAGTCAATATATTTTTTGTTTGCATTTTTCCCTTGACCGCACTATAACCCTCCTGATAGACTTAATAAATTTTGACATGGCAAATAAGTATGGCATTGTTTTTGCGGAACTTACTAACAACACTTTTTGCGGGGTTATAGGGACAAATTCCAGCCGTATAATTACGCGGGGCACAGAGTGAATGATCAACTGAAAATATGCCCGCCTTTGTACTTGACCGGGAAAATAATTCGATGCTGGCGATGCTCTTCTAAAATGTCGGCCGTCGCACTTCTTGCCCCTTACGTTGAAGGAACTGATAATGAAATATGCGTGTTGTCGAATATTCAAGAACTTCCCGAGGATGTTCTTTCGTATATCCAGAAAAGGGTGCCGACATTCAAGGTGAAATTTTCAAAAACAGTCAGAGAAAAATATTTTGCCAACACTTGTCCTGCGTGCGGTGTTTTATCAGGAGATTTTTTCCTACACTCCGAGCCGGGTGCGCCATTTTTCCCAACGACTGAAGATGAAGCAAAAAATCTTTTCATAACCGAGATCCCGTTGTCGAATGAAATAAAAGTTGAACTAAGCCGCTAAGGCGGCAGCTTTAACAGCCTCAAGCAATAAGCCTTCAAGTCGTAATTCTGCGTTTAATAACCCTGACAGGTCTCGCTACA
>PEUB01000022.1 GCA_002780895.1 Nitrospirae bacterium CG02_land_8_20_14_3_00_41_53 | reverse complement strand
TATGGATGAGATAAAAGAAGGAGATTACATTTCTCTTATGACACTGCACAGCTCAAAGGGTCTTGAATTCCCCGTTGTATTTATCGCGGGACTTGAAGAAGGCGTGCTGCCTTATTGTAAGGCCATGGAGCGCGAATGTGAAATTGCTGAAGAACGCAGGCTGTTTTATGTGGGTATGACTCGGGCAAAAGATTTCCTGTGGCTAACAGGTGCCAGTAAGAGGAGGTTGTACTCAAAGTTACAGGATCAGGAACCATCAAGATTCCTGAGAGATATACCCAAGGAATGTTGTCAATGGATAGAAAAGATAACAGGCCATCAGACAATAAAGCTTGTACCTGTAAAGAAAAACATTGACCTAAAACGTAGATTTACTCTCTATACTGCTGGATGCAGGGTGAAACATCCCATGTGGGGCGTAGGTGTGGTGCGCGACTGTTATGGAGACGGAGACGATTTAAAGGTTATGGTCAACTTCCCGAATATTGGGGTGAAGAGGCTCGCTATAAAGTTTGCAAATCTGGAAAAAATCTAAGTCGTTAAAATGAAGATATCTAAAGAAGAGATTGAACATATAGCGGTGCTGGCAAGGCTTTCCCTTCCTGAAGAAGAAAAAGAATTATTTGGCTCACAGTTAAGCAGTATTCTCGATTACATGGAAAAACTGAATGAGCTTGATACAAAAGGCATAGAACCAACCTCTCATGTTCTGACTTTAAGCAATGTGATGCGGGATGACATACCAAGGCCTTCTATTCCGAAGGAAGATGCACTGATGAACGCCCCGGACCATACAGAAAAATTCTTCAGGGTCCCGAAGATAATAGAGTAAGTTAAAAGCCTCCCGTTATGTCCCGATAATTTCATTCAATCCTTCAACAATCTGATCCAATTCTTCCGGTGCTACCCTGATTTGGGCCATTGGCTCAAATCTTCGGACAAGCCTTCTTCTGCCATTGCTTTTTCAAAAGCAAGGTCGAGTTTGGAGCATTCTTTAGCTAAACGGGTGCGTTTCAATCGTTTCAGTTTTTCATCTACCGCTTCCTGTATTGCCTGACTGCGGTTCTGAAAAACATTTTCACTCACAAGTCTGTCAAGCTGTTCGATAAACTCTTCGTCCAGAGTAATTGCTATTTTTGTTTTACTCATAACCACCCTTGGTATTACTTTATATCATACCATAAGCTTTGCCCCGGTCTTCTTACCTTCTGCCACAATATGGGCTTTTTGCCTGACGCTTACATAATTACCACACATTTCGCAAAGACCTTCAGAAGATTTTTTTGTCATTAATCTATTTCCTCATA
>PEUB01000006.1:16595-24957 GCA_002780895.1 Nitrospirae bacterium CG02_land_8_20_14_3_00_41_53 | reverse complement strand
TTTCGGCTGTCGCCGATGATTATAGTTGTGGTTTTAGGATTCATTATCATTCTTCATAGCACTTCGTATACAACATGCCCTTCATTTTTTTCTTTAATTTGTATGTAAATCTCTTGTCTTTTAACATCTTTCCCAATTGTTCTCTTTTCACGGCAAGGGGGATTGATTCCATTATCCTGAAAATCTTTAGAATCAGACTTTTTGTAGTATTGTTAGACGGCGTTTTATAGAGTTTATCAATCAGACAATCAAATATTTCTTCTTTTCTATTTCTGTAGTTCAATTTTTCGAGGACGTCTATCTTTAAATAAACTTCTTCTAAATTTTGGGCTGGCGGTAGTTTCTTAAAATAATCTAACAGGGCAATAAAGGCATTATCATTTCCACGGGCTATCAACCCACCAAGCGAATTGACGCCGCTTCTGATATCTTCCAGGTTCCCGCTCTGTAATAATTCGATATATGATTCAACGGGATGGTTTTTCCAATCAATCTTTTTTAATGCTTCTATAAGCAGCAATTCCTTTAACGATTCCGCATTCAAGTCGTTATTGTCTTTTAATTCCCTTATGCTTTGAGCGATCCCTTCATCAATTTCCATAATTTGGGCAGGCTCAAAATCTTTGCATGCCTCTTTATTTCCGTCAAATTTCAATTTGTTAATAAGTTCCCTGCAGCATTCATAATTGTTATTTTCAATGATTTCATCAACATATGGCTCAAAAGCTTCATCATTAAGACATATTCCCTCATCAGACAGGGAATTATCGGCTGGATAATAACTGCAACAATTCATGCAAACTCTGTTTAATTCCTCATTTTCTTCAAACATATTTAAATATCCTCCAAATATTTAGCGTTCTTGTTTAATTTCTCCGTCTCAATGCCAAGTAATGCGAAGTTCAAATCCCTCTTCCGCTTTTAAAATTCTCCTATGGTTTTTAATCTATTCATTCTTCCTTCATCTATCGCCGATGATTATGACCGTATTAGCTTTCATATCCCTCTTATCTCATCAATAAATGCAGGTCGTCTCCTGTATTTTTCTCTCAAGTGTTCAATGTACTTTCTGAACTTGTCTTGTGTTCCAGGGATTTCCTTCATGAGCTTTAACCAGTAAGCTGCCTGGTGATATGCATCTCTCTTCTTTACATCCTCTACAAAAGTATTTATCTTCTTTTTATAGAGCTCAAAGCATTCCCCGGGATATCTGTCGCGAAGTTTCTTAACTATCAGATTAAAAACATCAAAATGAATACTTTTTTTAGCAAGCTTCAACATTCTTTCATAATCATCTTCGATAGAATAAATTTTAAAAAGCAGGTCATAATCATCATTAAGGAGTTTTTCCAATCGTTCAATAATTGTTTCGTTTTCCTCTTCAGTCTTTATGACTTTTTTCAGTTTCTTGTAATAAACGATTCCCCTTTCCTCGAAGATAAGCATAATAAGGTTTTCCAGAATCTTTGCATAATCGTTTTCGGGTCTGTAACATCCGTCAAGAAACTCTCTTAATTCTTTTAAATGATCAGACAGGGGAAAACCGAAATGGAAATCCCTCCCTTTGCCCTGAAGTATCTCAACTGCTTTCTCGGCGGTAGCTATAGCCTTATCTCTCATATTGCGTTTCAGATAAAAAGCTGACAAAGGGACTGCCATTTCCGGATGTTCTTTATAATGCTTCTCACCAAAAGAGGACACCGATTCAGGCTCGCCTTTTACTATCAGGAGGTTCAATATAATAGGAGGAATCAAATCAATGTGTTTGCCAAGAACATAGTCAGCTTCTTCAGTAGTATTGATAACTTTTGGGAAGACTGCCCTGAAAACCTCTTTATTCAGAAACGTATTATAAGCTTGAAGGAGATAGTCAAGGTATGGCTTTTTGTCGTTTATTGAAAGAGAAAGGTTTCTGATGTGATCAGACATCGAATCAACGGCTTGTTCAGCAGCGTAATGGATATCGTCATAAAAATCTTCCAGTCTCTCGTTCCTGAGACTTTCGATACAGGCATCACAAATGCCCTGATATATCTTTATAGTCTCTTTATAATTTCCCTGAGAGGCATACTTTTCAGCGGTTTCTGAAAATTCGTCTAAAATATTACTGATCGGGTGTTCATAGGAATCATGATAATCATCATAATAATATTCTATGCCCTTTAATTTATTAAACTGCGAGAGTATCTCTTTTTTGTACTTTTCTGATGTATTTGCTGTTTCTTTTTTCCCTTTTGCAAATATTTTGAAGTCCTCCATGAGAGCAGCGTCGCCGCTCAATATCTCAAAAAGGAATGTTTTCAATCTTCCGGCATCTACATTCTCTATCAGAGTTTTTATATCCTCTGTGTTCTTTTTATGCTTCTTTATAGCTTTGTCATGAACAATTGCAAGCATTGCAGCTACAATATGTTTGCAGGCTCCTCCCCAGTCATAAGGGCACGTACAGTCAGCTTGTAAATCACCTTTCTTTTCAGAGATAGTTACGGTATAGAGTTCACTTCCCTCAACATGAGCCTTGTAAGCACCATTCTCTATCCATAATTTCACAACAGACCCATTATGAAAATAGCTGTATCCTTTGGTCAGAGATGTTCCAGATGCAAGACTGCTAATCTTGTCTTCAGTTATCTCAGGTAGTGGCATATATTGAGTCCTATGATGATTGTGGTAATTTTCAATTTCATGTATTCCTTTTTATTTAATCTTGTTCTGGTTCAATCCCAAGGTCATTAAGCCATTCTATGACCTCTTCTCGCATTCTTTTATCTTTGAAAGCAAACCATCTCTTTTCTTCCTCAGGATAGTCTGAAATTACATTTTTGAATCTCCTGAAAGCGCCTTTGCCGTCAAGAGCGATTTCAAGCTTTTCTCTCAAATGCTTGTTTGTGACAGAACTTGCAAATTCAACCATGAGGTCATAAGCCTCATATGAGGGCTTTCTTGGTATATCTACAAAACGTCCGCTTTCATCATTGACAATACTTTCTGCAGTTCCGATCAAATCCCTCTCCCAATCCGGAAAATCTTGCAGTGCTTCTTCATCATCTGATTCTACTGCTGACATTAGTTCATTAGGAATGCTAATGATTTCGCCTGTTTCTGTGTCAAAAAGAGTTGCGCTGTTAAATTCATCAGAGGTTTCCATTATAAAAGCAATTTCATCAATGTCTACTTTCAATTTTTTCATATATTTTCTATACTTCTACTTTCCCCTTCCTCAAACTCCTTTTCGCCTCGGCGAATCAGACGAGTCTGAAAAACATCCTGTGCATCTCATGGAACACCTCTTATTTATTTTTATGAATGGTAATCAATCTTCTCGTATCTATTTTCTGTCCATTTCCATATAGAGACATCTAATCGGCCAGAACTATTGATTTTTGGAGGTCTATACCTATAATCACCAGCTATTTCTTCGAAAATTCTTTTTGATTCTTTTAATGTTCCAAAATGATTGATCTCGACGGTCTTCCCTCTATCAACAACCACAACGATATACTTTGAGTCATGTTGTTGAGGCAAGTGGCAGGCAATAATAAGACCAGTATCTTTATCAATAAATTTTTTGCTCATTAAATAATCTCCTTTTAAATGTTAAACCATTTAAGCCCATCTTCTTCCATTTGCTTTGTATTCTGCCGATTCTTCCATTAAAACCATCTCTTGTTGACTTCTCATGAGTTCAATCGTGTTCTTAGAAGAGATCGCATTACTCCAAAATTCAATAAGTTCATTAGGAGATAATTCATCGATGAAACGAAAGGTTGAAGCCAACAAATATTTCTTATCTCTTTCAAAGGCAATCCAACGTCTGCCTGCTTGCTCAGCCGCAGCTCCAGTTGTATTTGATCCGGCAAAAATATCAAGAACAATATCGCCAGGTTCAGTAAGAGATTGAATGAAAAAAGCCGGAAGCTTCTCTGGAAATCGTGCAGGATGAGCTTTAACCCCAACAGCACTGCAATATCGTAAGTATTGAGAATTGCTTTCAGTGTTAGAAATTTGTAAAAGGTTAGAAGGTATCGCTCCTCCATTACTTGATGAAAACTTGCAGCTTATATCATGACCTGAAGGTCGTTTCTTCGGTTGATAGAATCTCTCACTGTCTTCTAATAACTTTTTCATTCGTTCTGAATATGGTGAGAGGACATTACGCACGTCAGCTTTTGGAAAATCAGATTTTGAAAGCCACCAAATGGTATTGACTGAATCTTTTGCACGTATTTTCCTCTTGTTTACCCATTCAATAGGCGAAGGCAACTTGGCAGGATTATGCCAGAAAAACTCCTCAGCCAGATTGAAACCGTGTTCTTCACAAAACCGTAACAGTACTTTGTAGTTGTAAAGAGACCTGACAGGTCTGCCACTAACATAGGCTCCACCCAAGTCCAGTACAAAACTGCCTGTCTGTTTCAACACATGCTTGACCGGCTCTGCAAATTGAAGTAGCCAGTCTACATAATCAGCTTGATTTTTGTTCCCATATTCTTTTTCTCTTTGAATCGCAAAAGGTGGAGAAGTAATTACTAAGTCCACAGATTCCGCCGGAAGTTTTAATAGAAGTTCCAGCGAATCGCCAACATAAGCTTCTCCCATTTGGGTTTTATATAATGGTTCCGGAAGTGATATAAACATTTCAATATTCCTTCGTTTTATAAATCCAACTGCCAATAATTTTCCATAGAACAGTGACTGCGAAATAAACCTCCGGATCGCGATTACGCAATGCTTCTATTTTTCCAATATAACTTTCCCTGTCCTGTATTCCCAAAATATACGCGGCCCATCGGCGTGCATCGTCATCTACCATTGTTCTGATAAGATCATCGAGCACAAAATTACCAGATCTACTTATCGCCCACGCGATTCCTGCGCGCTGATCTTCAACTGAGGAAGGCAATTTGGAAATAATATTAGTTGACTCTATTTCAGATATCTTACGCAGTGCCCGTACCGCTTCAATCCGTATTGGCTCAGTCAATTCTGTAAACGTTTGGATAAGTGCATCACGGCGATTAGGCATTATTTAAATTCTCCTTATAGTTTTTAGTTTTCCCATTTACCTTCTGGATTTCGCCGATGATTATGGTGGGGTTAGGTTTTGCAATACTCAATTATTAGAACACCGTCCTTTTTTTAGGTTTATCCATTTATAAACTACACAACCATCCGCACAAAGATGCAACTTGATCCGCATTGGTCAAATTGGCAGCATTGCTCAATGTTCCGTCTTCTAACTGGTGCCAGATTTCTTCGGCCATACTGTTTTCGATTGCTGCACCAACAAAAAATATATAAGGAGAAAGCCCTTTATCAGAAAACGCTTTGCGTATACGGGTTAAAGATGTTCTTGCCGTTTTCCAGTGCTCATCCGCTCCTGCAGGATCAATACCTCCTTTGAGTTCTCCAAGAGCAACATAACGAGTGGGAATAGTAAAGGCAATTTTTAATTCTTGAAGCTTACAATCAAGAAGGCACAAATCTATATTTTTTCCTACAAAAGGCACTGTCCGGTTATAAACCATAGTACGATCCCTGCCTTTGTATGACCAACTAAGCGCAGCAAGATACAGTTCTATATCAGCATCGTCCTCTTTGCCGATTATCCATTCCTTACTGTCAGAGTGAAGCCACTGATAAGGGATTTTAGCAAGTGCAAGGTTCGCAAGAGTCGCACGAGTCAGTTTACGCTCTCCCATAATCCCGCCTATATTTCGCATTGAACCACCCAAGGTATCGCCCCTTGTCAACAGAAATCTAAAAACCAGTTCTTCAACAAAGGCAAGCCCTGCGGGTTCGAGGTATTTTGCTATCAATCCCTGGATTGCCTCTATCTTGTCTTTAGGCAGGAGATAATTTATTGCTTTGTCTGACACGCCTGAAGCAGTCAAAAGGGCAGGTTGTATGCTTTCAATGTTAAGCAGATCCGCAGGAGTTTCGACTTGAGATGCAGCCGATTTCAGAGAGCGCGCCTGCTCCACAAAAGGGGTGGCTCTACGGTTTTTTTCAAGCGCCAGAGCGACAAAACCTGCTCTAACTTCTTCATAAGTAGTTACGAGGTCTGAACTACCGGGAAGATGTTTGCGATACGTTTTATTTTTGGCCACTATATCTTTCTCCAGACATAAACACACTTTCTTAATGGATCACGTCCATGTTTGCCCATTTGCTGGCTGCTGTTGCCCTTACCGTTTAGCAAAACAAGAATATTTTCTACATGGAATCCCATATTTTCGGCTATATTGGAAAGGATTATATCAACTGAAATACTTGCGCCCGCATAACGCACGTTATCATTTACCATAAATAAAAGGGCATTTGGTTTCAAGACACGTGCGCACTCGCCGATAACGCAGGCCATTTCATAAAAATAGCCGCGCACCATCCTCGGAATACCGTTGTTGTTCAACCGGCCTTCGGCTTTTTCTGCCTCCAGATAATGCAAGACAGCCTGTAACAACTCCTGTCGGTCTGCAACCGCTATGGCGTTTCGCCATTCCGGATTGATTTTTAATAAATCCTTAGCCCTGTTTTCAACCGTACAACTTAACATTTCTTGTCTAAGCCTGCTTATCTCATCTTCTCCTATACCGAGAAGTGCTAATTCTAATGCATACGTCCTCGTATAATCATATCGGTTACAATAAGGTGGAGATGTCACTACTGTGTTATATAAGTTCCCGGGCAGTGTAGGCATTATATCAAGGCATGAACCACAAAAAAGATTTATATCGCCCTGTAAAACTTTTGAGGAAAATAGTTCTGTGGCATCCTTGCCTGCCTCTAAATCATCGCAAATCTCATTTATTTTGGCGCATATTGCCTTGTCGAAATCGAGGATTTCCCCTTTGTTGAAGGGTTTTGTCCCCTGCCTGCGACCTGAACGATAATCCCAGCGAAGATACTGCCCATCCTTTCGTGTAAAGCTAATTGACTCCAGCACACATAACAAGGCAAAACGTAATACAGACTGAACTTTGGCGTTTTCTCTCTGCCAGCCCCCCATATACAGCTCTATTAATTCAAGCGTCTGCTTTGGATAGGCGCCGTTCGTAATGCGCAACTCCGAAAGTGGTATTCTCACTTTTGATTGACGCCAAGGTCGCTCAACCCTCCAACGTTTAAGATTATCAACATCATCTTTTATAAATTCTCTCTCTAAACATTTTTTTGCAAGGATAATCTGTTGCCCGACAGGGAGCAATTCAATCCCATCAGCATCAATTCCGGCGTCGCTCGCTGCAAACAGGGCTGTGCCGCTCCCTGCAAATGGATCAAGCACCTTGCCTGATCTAATTCCGTATTTGGACAACAAAAGTTCAATAAGAGACGCGGAAAAAGCCTCTTTGTATTTATACCAGCGGTAGGTCGGTCTGGGTTTATTGGCTTGAAAACTGACAAGTTTCCGTGTCAATGTCGGTTGGAGTTTGACTTTATTATGAAAGTGCTGCATCAATTTGTTATCAAGAGTTTCTATCTCGGTTAAAGCGGTTTTCTGTTCAATAGAATAACGCGTCTCATCCTCAAGCCTCTTATCGAGCAAATCAACCGGTGTTCTCTCAAAAAGATATGGGCGGATAATGTCAGTCAAGGCCGCCTCCGATGATTATGGCAGTTTTAGGGATCATAATCTTTATACCCTTCTTTTAATTCCTTTAACCATCCTGTGAATCTCGTAGATCACCTCGAATAAAGAAGTCTATCTGTAAGCTGTCTTAAGTCTGTAATTTCTTCCCAACCATATTGTTTCACCGCAACTTCACCAAATCTGTAGAAATAATAGTTTTCATCAATCTCTGAAGTATTTCCTGCACCATAGTAATCAATTAGATATTCATGTATCTGCTTCCTTAAATTTCTAACTCCCTTTGCATAAAAAAGCTTTACAAAGGGTTGTCCATATTCCCCGCTGATGAATTCAAAGTTTGCAAGATAAAGCTTTTTTCTTTTTAAAGTTTTTAAATTCTGATCGCACATATAAATACTCCTCTTAAAGATTCTTATTTTTACTATTTGTTGTAACGTGCAAAGTATTCATCAATTTCCGGTCGTAAATCTATACCTGCTTTTTCAAAGCAGTCAAGCAGGTCAATATAAGTACCTTCGCCAGCAAGAAAGTCCCAAAATTCTTCTGCGACCTTTACTTCCTCTTTTAAATCCAACATTCCTTTCATTGTCCAGCGTTTATATGGTTCTGGTTCGTATGGATTGTAAGGAATTGAAATAAGCGTGTTGACTTTCACCGTTGAGTGCCGGTAAAAATAAACAGCCAACCACTCTAACATATTTCGTTTATAAGAAATAAAGTCTCCTTTGTTTGGTTTGACCGTTTTCAAATCAAACATAAACACTTCGTCTT
>PEUB01000006.1:14787-16562 GCA_002780895.1 Nitrospirae bacterium CG02_land_8_20_14_3_00_41_53 | reverse complement strand
TTTCTAATTCTTTCTGCTTCCTCGGCCTTGTTTACATCGCTGCCAACAGAAAGGTCGTTCATTATTTTTTGAATTTCATTCTGTGCATCCTGCGTAATAACGTTACCAAGTTTAAATTGAGTGTAAACTTCTTTGAATGTTTCCTTTGCGAGCTCTTTTGCAACAGGCTCGTAGATTGAGGTTCCAAAAGTTGTATTTAACGATTGTATAAATGAAAATAAAGCCATCCTATCTTTGCCAAGCAAGCGATAATGAAACGGCATATTATCTGTTTCTGGCTTGTAATTCTGAAACTTGCTCCGCAAACAACTTTTTATTGTTTCTGTAATATGGTTTTTGTATTTTTTCGTTAAAGCCATAAAAATTATTTTCCCCCTTTTAATTCTTGCAAAGCATATTCTATTGCTTCACTCCATTTACTTCCCATGAAATCTCCGATTTTGTCTTCAATAAACAGCAAATCTTTTTCATCAAATGGAATATTAACTTCTTCTGAAACATTCATCACATCTTCAACTGATATAGCATAAAGAATTTTATTTTCGTCCATATTTTTATTTCGCTTTTAAATGAAAAATTGTTTCTGAATAAGCCCCTTTATCTTTTTCAGTCCTATTGAGAACGGGCCGTTTGTATTGATTAACTATTTTCATTCCCGCATTTTCTGCAATGGTAGGATACATATTGTATTTGTCGTTAGCGACAAGGAATATATCATAGTCGTCAGCTAAAAACCTTTTGCAATTATTCAGCACATCAGCGATTCCTTCTATGTAGCTTAGCTTTGCTTCCCTGCCTTGTCCTTTGTAAAGAGGGCCTATCTCAAGTTCATCCTTGCGTTTAAAACCAAAGAGGTCATAAGCATAAGCGTGCTGCTCGTGATAATCAATTAACCCAACGTAGGGAGGACTTGAAAATATTCCTTTAATTTTTTGCTCTCTCACAAATTCTGCAAAAACAGGATTTTTCTTTTTAACTTCTCCAAAGATGTCAATCGTTCTGCTGTCACCAGTTAAGCAAACTTGAAAAGTTTGAGTTCTCAATTCGTCAAATTGTGAAAGACGATTCACAGTATCCTTCGTGTAAGTCTCCCACCATTTAAGAATAGAAAAAAGTGGCTTGCACACTTTGCCATGTTTTGCGCAGTAATAAGTTGCTGTAATTGGCTCAATCAATGTTGCTAAGTCGGCGTGTGTTGTTGCTCTACATGAACGAATAGTTCTGCTCAAGATAATACTTATGATTCTTTTAGTGTCAGCATTTTTTATCTTTTTGATTTCATCAAACACAAATCGAATTTCGTCTCTTATGTGTTGGAAATACCACTTGTCAAGAAAGGAGTCGGCTTTGTCCTGTCTTAATTTGATATTGTATTGTTTAACGAGTTTGTTGAAGATAGGTAAAAACTCTTTTTCCTTTTCTGCTCCATATTTATCCTCGTTAATTTGATTGCGCTTGACTTTATATTTGTATTCGGGCACGGGAAAATATTTATTGTTGAATTCATAAAGTGCTTGCAAAAGTTTTTCTTCAAACTCAAGTGTGTGACAATTTGATAAGAATTCCCTGAGCGCTTTTGTTATCAGGCTGATTTCTGTTTGGACGTTGTCCATGTTGTATTTCGTGACCTTACAATTCCCTATGAGTGCATTGAAGGCAGAAACATCAATACCAATCGCATGCATTCCAAGTTCGCACGCCTGAACCATAGTAGTTCCGCTGCCAGCAAATGGGTCTAAAACAATGTCACCTTTCTTGAAATATATTTTTTTCTT
>PEUB01000006.1:1122-14775 GCA_002780895.1 Nitrospirae bacterium CG02_land_8_20_14_3_00_41_53 | reverse complement strand
GCCTTTGTAAGGATGAAGTCTGTGAACGTGTTTGGTTGTTTCTGCTTCTTTGTATTGGTCAAACGAAAGAGCCCAGTTTAAATCCTCTCCGAGTTGATCCTTCCATAAAACTTCTCGTTTACCATTATAAGCCTTATAGTAATTTATTAGATCTTGCTGTGAAACCTGTGCCATTCCGTTTCCGCCAATTTTCTTTATACGTCCATATTGGATAAGATATGAAATATTAGAGGTTGTTACTGTCTTACCTAAATGTTTCGTTGCCCATTCACTCGCTTCTCTTATACTAAGTAATTTGTCCATCTTAATCATTTATGCTCGTCCAATCTCCTTCCTTTTGTAATTTGAATTTTCATCAAGGTCTTTTAAAACTTCTCTACAATCGCCTAAAATTATTTTTGTGTTTATTTTTCTCATAGATTAAACCCTCTACAATTCAAAAATATCTTTATAGTCTTCAACTGAATCAATTGAATCATAAATATAAGATGTTTGTCAAGGAAAAAATTCAAATAATAATCTGGAGGGCAACCGGGGAATGACAATCTCCTTCATTCCATTTGTTAGAAAGGATAAGAAAGATTCCGGACAAGCCGGAATGACATTAAATCGTATTTAAGGTTTCCTTGGTATTTTCAGGTAAAAGACAGGTATGCGTTTTAATTGCTATGAATATACCTTGTCCCAGGCTTCTTGCATCTTTTTATATGCCGCGCATTCAAATATCTCGTCACATTCGTGGCACAGGCCGTCACAGCCGCCCTCAATATAGGTAAAGCCAAGTTCTGTAATTTCTTTATGAATCTTCTCTGACTGATGTGGTTTATCCATTTACTATACTCCTCAAAAATTTAAATGCATCTATATCGTTTATTCAGCTTATAGATTGCAAAAGATTTCAATCAAAAAATCAAGACTCCCTTTCTGTTATCTCTACACGAACGAGGGCGAGGATAGCAGAATGAGGCACGATCAAATACTTTTTGCCTTCAAACTCAATCTCCACGCCTGATTCTCTCAGGAAGATTGCATAATCACCTTCTGATGCCTGAAGTGGAATGTATTTTACCTCTTTTTTCCTGCCGGCATCCCAGGGTTCTTCAGAAATATTCGGATCATGAACTGCATAGCCAGGACCTGTTTTTACAACATATCCAGATGCTACCTTCTCCTTTTCCTTAACAGTAGGAGGAAGGTAAAGCCCTGAACTGGTCTTGCCTGTCCCTTCATCAGGGTCGATAAGAACTCTATCACCAATTATTATAAGGTTCTTCTTTGCTTTCATACAGATATTTTAGAATATTTCTTATCTAAATTGCTTTCCCTAAAGGAATTTAGATAATCCATCACCCTCCCCTTTATCCCCTCCCGTCAAGGGAGGGGAGGTGATAGATGTTCTTCGGTTTTTCAGAAAGGGTTATTCATTCTAAACCTCCGGTAGCATTATATTTATCTGTGCCCCTGGGAAATAGGCGAGATTAAGTTCCTTTGCTTTACCCCTCGCCCATTCAGGTATTATCGAAAGTTTTGCTGCCCCTGAGCGTATGGAAAGTTTACCATTCCATTGTTTAACAAACCGCCTCACTGCAGATAATCCATGCCCTCTTCCCTTATCTGCGTATCTTGATGCACCGTGAAGCAGTCCCTTTTCGATAGCTTCAAGGTCGTTTTTTAACGAGAACCTTTCTGATAAAGATTTTCTGAAGCCTATACCAATATCCATAACAGCAATCTTGACAACATTCTTGTTCAAGTTCTGAAAATGATATTTCTGTATTCCTACAAATCCCTTATATTCACTATGCTCGATTATATTCTGGCAAACCTCTGAAAGGGCTACTATAAAACCATTTATTGCATTTTCATCGTAGTTAAGATGCCTTGTAAGGATTGAATGGGCGCGGTCTTTTACTTTTCCAACAATAAAATGAATATCGTCTGATTTTTCTATCGGGGTAATCTCAAGCAGGACATCAGAATAGGAACTTCTTAAATATTTTTCTGATATTTGAGGTTTTAAAGGGTCAAGACTGAAATATCTGTCAATGAATTTAAAGAAGTCCATCCTTTCAAGATATTTGAGGACTTCTTCTGATTCCGGAAGATAAATGATTTTCTTGCCACCCTTTGATTTAGAAAGTTCTCCTATTTCAAGAAGGCCAACCATGCCATAGGGGTCTATAAAGGCTGTCTCTCGAAGGTCAATTGTTGAAGATTCTTTAAAAGTAGGTAAAACTTGCTCAAATGTGTCTTCTGTTATTTGAGTCATCTACAGCTCAAAAACTTCACCCTTTTCAGGTATATGCGTTATAAACCCGAACCTGTCCTTTATATGCTCACCAAATGATATTCCCACATCTTCTTCACCGTGTACAATAAATATCTCAGGTGAATCTTTAAAACCCGACAGCCACTCGATGAGTTCTGCCTGGTCAGCATGTGCGGAGAAGCCATTTATCGTGTAAATAGATGACTTAATAGCTATCTCCTCTCCGAGTATGTGAACAAATTTTGCTTTATCAACGATCCTTCTTCCAAGTGTACCTTTCCCCTGAAATCCAACGAATATAACACTGCACTCAGGTCTCCAGAGATTATGTTTCAGATGATGCCTTATCCTTCCACCTTCACACATCCCGCTTCCAGCAATCACAATAATGCCTGATTTTATCCTATTTAATTCCATTGATTCCTGGACACTCTGAACAAAGTGTAACTTAACAGATTTATCAGTATTCTCAGTAGAAAAGAATTTCCGTGCTTCATCATCGAAGCATTCGGGATGTGCAAGATATACCTTTGTTGCCTCTTCTGCGAGTGGGCTGTCCAAATAGACATCAATCCTGTAGAGTCTCCCATCACGGACAAGATTATTCAGGATATAAAGCAAATCCTGAGTCCTTCCAACTGCAAATGATGGTATAAATACATTGCCCCCCTTCTTAAAGGTTATTTTTATTGCATCCACCAGTTCATCAATACTCTCTTTTAGTGGTTTGTGCAATCTGTTCCCATAGGTCGATTCCATAACTACAAAATCTGCTTCCGGGGGTGTAGATGGGTCTCTGACTATGGGATTACCTTTCTTCCCTATGTCACCGGAAAATACAATTTTCTTTTCCTTCTCACCATCCTGAAACCACAATTCAAGTATGCCAGAACCGAGTATGTGACCTGCATCTAAAAATCTGTATTTAATACCATTCCCAAGATTAAATATCTTATCGTAAGGTTTTACATCAAAAAGAGGGATTACATCCTTAACATCATCTATGGTGTAAAGTGGAAAGATAGGAGGTTTCCCAGCCCTGACAGCCTTTCTTGTGAGCCACTCTGAATCACTTTCCTGGATATGTGCAGAGTCATAAAGCATTAATTCAAGCAGGTCTCTTGTTGCGGATGTTGTGATGATCTTGCCTTTGAAGCCTTCCTTGACAATTCTTGGAAGCATCCCTGAGTGGTCCAGATGTGCATGTGTGATAAAAATATGATTAATCTCTTCCGGTTGAAAATCAAAGGCAGCCCTGTTTACCTCATCAGCGCCTTCACCCTGATATATACCAGATTCAATAAGAATCTTAAGCTTGTTACACTCAATATAAAAACAGGAACCTGTAACAGTCCTTACCCCTCCAAGAAATTTGAGTATCATTTATCGCTCCTTAAACCACATCTACTCCGCAACTATCTCAGGTGTTAACATCCATTGTAAAAACCATGCTCCGGTATCATCTTTTTTGAGACAGACAATCCCGGCCATTTTAAATGAAACAACATTCTTATCTGCATTTCCGCAGAGTAGTAAGGACGAGAGTTTGCCGAGATGTGGAAGATGCCCTACAAGGACAATATCATCGGGTATGTCTTTTAAACGTTCTGCCCATATATTCGGGTCATCAAGAGGAGCGAGCCCATCTATTTCGGATATCCCCTTAATAGGTTTCAGGTTTTCAGATAAGATTTCTGCTGTCTGCCTTGCCCTTAATTTAAGGCTATGGAATATCTTATAAACCTTGATATTTAGTTGCGATACATAGGAAGCTATCTTTTTTATATCCTGCCGACCTTTTTCAGAAAGCGGTCTTGCTGGGTCTATCTCTTCCTTTTTTGCATCTGCATGCTGCACAAGATAAATAAACATTTTAATCTCCTTGCAATCCTTCTTTTTTATATTTTATGTACTCAATTAGGCCTAAAAGACTGCCTGCTGTAATGGAAATAAACCACGATAAAGAAATTGCAGTAGCAACCTCAGGCTTGATTCCAATAAGGCCGAAAAATATGACAAAAGCGCCTTCTCTTACACCAAGGCCGGAAATAGATATCGGCAGGGTAGTAAACAGAATTATGAGCGGCAAGAAGATCAGACATGCAAGGAACGGGATATGCTGCCCGATGCCGAGTGCAAGGATATATACAGCAAAGATACCTGAGAACTGTATTAACACTGACAGGAAAACAGCCTTTCCGATAATCTCTTTCTGGTTTCGGTATGCATGGAAATAGTCATAAAAACCTGAAAGTATCTTTATCCTTTTGCCAAGACGCAGACCAAAGATTAATAGGCTTGCGATAATAAAAGATAATACGATAACTGGCAGAAGCCATTCTATATGTGAGCCCTGAAGATATTTATACCCAAAAGGGAAAGCAATAGTACATATCGCAAGCAGCGCTACAAAGCCGATATATCTATCCATAAAGATAGAGGCCAGGGTAAGACTGTCTCTTCCTGTTGCCCGATATAGATAAAAACCTTTAACGGCGTCTCCTCCAATAATACCTGGGAGGATAGTATTAAAGAAACAGCCTATCATGTATAGAGAAAACAACTTTCTTATATTGAGCACTCCTGGAAGCAGGAGCCTCCACCTAAATGCTGATGTCAACTGGGCAAATATATAAAGGAATATGGCTGAGATAAAGGCAAGAAGGCTCATACCTTTCAGTGCTGCGAGCACCTGCTCAAGCCCTGTTTTTGATAAAACAATATAAAGAAGTGCCGAGCTTACAGCAAGCTTGGCAATGAGAAAGACTCTCTTTTTTATTTTAAGGGCCAAGGATCTTTTTAATCACATAAATAGGTTTTTTCTGGCTTTCATGATAGACCCTCACGAGCATCTCTCCTAAAAGTCCCATTCCGATGAGCTGGATTCCAACGATAATCAGAAGGGTGCCGAGCAAAAGGAGCGGCCTCCCTCCGATATCGCGGCCAAAAAAGAGTTTATCGATACTCAGGTAGAGTAATATGAGGAAACCTAAAAAACCGCTTACTATACCGACAGGGCCGAAAAACTGTATCGGTTTTGTGGAAAAGCTCTGGAGAAATTTTACAGTAATCAGGTCTAAAACAACCTTCATTGTACGTGATATGCCATACTTTGATTTTCCTCTTAATCTTTGGTGGTGAACAGTTTCGACCTCTGCAATCCTGACACCGTACCAGCTTGCAACAGCAGGGATAAACCTGTGCATCTCTCCATAGAGTTTCAGATTTTTTATTACATCCCTTCTGTATGCCTTGAGGGAACACCCGTAGTCATGAAGTTTTACACCAGTAACATTGCTTATCAGCCAATTTGCCATAATGGAAGGAAGTCTTCTTGTAAAAAATGGGTCTTTCCTCTTTCTTCTCCAGCCGCTTACAAGGTCGTTGTCTTTTATGAGTTCGAGCAGTTTCGGGATATCGGCAGGGTCGTTCTGTAAGTCGCCATCCATTGTTACAATAACATCTCCACGTGCAAAATCGAATCCTGCTGCAAATGCCGCAGTCTGTCCAAAATTACGTCTCAGGCTAAGTACGACTACGTTTTTATCCTTTGCCTGAATATCTTCGAGGATAGAAAGTGTCCTGTCGGTGCTGCCATCATCTACAAATATTATCTCATATTCCTTTTTGAGATGGTCAAGTGTCCCCTTGAGCCTCTCAAAAAGCATCTGAACATTCTCCTCTTCATTGTAAAGTGGTATAACTACAGAAAGTGTCATTAATAGTTCTCCAGTTTCTCTTCTTTTAATCCCTTAAAATCATAACACAGGAATATAGAATAATCCCTGATTTCAATCTGCTTATTAGTATAAGCCTTGGAAACCCTTTTCTCAACCTTCTTAAAAGCTGCAGCTACTTTTTCAGGTAATGTGTTATCTCCTATTTGGACAAAGATTGCATCATACTTAAGCAGGTTATTAAAACCAGGCCAGAGGTCATACTGGTTCATCCTGCGGTCGAGATTAATGCAATATGTTGCAGGATGTCCTTTCACATAAAATGCAAGTTCGCTTGAAACCTGATACCTGTCAGAAAATATAAATACAGGCCTGTTTATAGACATTTGTTTATATATCTGTGTAACCTCTGCTCCAAGCTCTTTCCAGCCGCGAATCCTGGATGTGATATCCAGTTTGACAGGAAGGTTAATTATAGATGGGTAATGGGCTACTGCAGTTACAAGTACTGATAGCAGAATTGCTGTTGCTATAACTATTTTGGTAACTTTCCCTTGAGAATAGAATCCTCTTATATAATACGCGGAAAGGGCGATAATACCTGTTAAATATCCTGGTAAAGCCCAGTTTGCCTGCACCTTGGCCTGCACACTTTTAAGAAGGAAAAATGCAATTACAGGTATTGAAAACCAGAATAAAAAAGCTCCCTCGCGTTTTTTCCTAAGCCCCCAGATTGAAACAGCCATAAGTATAAGTAAAAGAGGGGTTATTACACCTAACTGTGAGCCAAAGAATTCAAAGAAACTTTTCAAGGATATTTGAATCCCATCTTCTAAGTGTGCCTGGCCGGCAGTGTGTTTGAATGTAACCCAATCATGGTTTATATTCCATACTATCACTGGGCTAAAGACTAAAAGGCTGATTATAAAGGCAATATAAGGGCCTTTTGTCAGCAATAGCTTCCTATGTTCTTTTACAAGCGATAAAAATAAAAAGGCACAGAGATAAAAGGAGGCCATGGTATATTTTGTTAGAAGACCGAGGCCGATTGAAAGTCCGAGGAGACACCAGTATACAAGCGAAAAATTCTTAATCTCTCTATGTCCCCCTTTTTCAAATCCCCCCTCACCCCCCTTTTCTAAAGGGGGGGTGGGGGGATTATTGGAGGATATATGGGGATTTGAGTTTTGGGATTCGGAGTTTAAATCTTTAGTCCTGAGTCCTATACCTGCCGCCTTCCAAAACAAATACAGCGATAGCATCCAGAAAAATATAAAGGGTGAATCTATTGTGAATAACACGCCGAACGTTGAAAAAAGAGGAATCATCTGTATCAGAATAGCTGAAGAAATTCCAACTTTTTCATCATAAAGATTTTTCCCAAGGTTATAAAGAAGAATACTGCTAAACGCAGAAAATATAACAGCCATGATCCTGACACCAAAGACGGTATCCCCGGAAACGGAGGTGCCCAAATATATTAGATATGCAATCATCGGCCCTTTTGAGTAGTAACTCAAATCAAGCCTGCGTGACCACTCCCAGTAATGTGCCTCATCAGGACTCAGGTCGAGAGGGCCATTCTGGATGTAATATATGCGGAAGAGGCTGACGGAAAGAAGGAAAATAAAAAGTACAGTTGTGTATGGTTTCTCTTTGAACCTTTCAGACATATCTCATCCTGCTTTTGAACAGGATATAAAATTCGGATAATAATAGCGATGTAAAGGCAAGCACAAGGACTATCAAAGCATTCTTTCTGTCCTTCAAAAGGAACCACAAAAAAAAAGGTAGAAAAATCAGGTACGCCCTTTTTGTAATAAATGACATTAAGATATCAAAAACGCTGTTCTGGAGGTCTCTATTTATTAAAAAAAAGGCGAGGGTATCTATTTCAGGAAGGCTCATCGGCCTTTGTTACCCATTTAATTATCTCTACTACCATTGCCTCGATGGTTGCCTCTTTGGGCATGATATCAACCTTAAGCCCGGCATTTTCAACAGCCTTTGCTGTTACAGGCCCTATGACTGCTATGGCTCCTCTCTTGAGGAGTTCATCAGCATCCTTTCCCATTATCTCCCTGAAGTTGTTAAAGGTTGCTGCACTTGTGAATGTAGCTATTGAAATCTTCCCTTCTTTCAAAAACCTCCTCAGTCTCTTTCCGCGAGATTCCGGCTTTATCGTCCTGTATGCGACAGGGGTGTCTATCTCTCCACCGAGCTTTCTTACCCTTTTAGGGAAAACCTCTCTGGCTATCTCTGCCCTTGGCAGTAAAAATCTCATTCCCTTTAACCCTTTAATCTTTGAACCTTCAAACTCTTGAACTAATTTAATCAGTCCTTCTGCACGAAATTCATCAGGGATTAAATCTGTCTTTATACCGTATTTTTTAATCTCTTCTGCTGTTTTTGTGCCTATAGCGCATATCTTTTTTCCCTTTAAATCTCTTATGTCTCTATCCTTTTCAAAGAATCTTTTAAAAAAGTATTTCACACCGTTTCTGCTTGTGAATATCAGCCAGTCATAAGTCCCTATCCTATCTATTGACTTATCAAGCTCGGCATAACTTTCTGGAGGAACAATCTCTATTGTCGGGAATTCGATTATCTCTGCACCGAGTTCTTCTAATGGCTCAAACCCTTCAATGTGTTCCCTCGTAACAAGTATCCTATGACCAAACATTGGTTTTTTCTCGTACCATTTCAGGGATTCCCTGAGTCTTACAACATCTCCAACTACCATCACGGCAGGTGGTTTGATATCCCTTTCTTTTATAATCCCTCCGATATCTTTGAGTGTCCCGATAATTGTCCTCTGGTCAGGTCTTGTGCCCCATCTGATTACAGCAACAGGGGTATCAGGAGAGCGGCCATTCTCGATTAATTTTTGGGTAATCAGGTCTACATTTTTTACAGCCATAAGGAATACGAGCGTCCCAACACCAGTGGCAAGCTTTGACCATTCGAGAGTACTCTCATTTTTATTAATATCCTCATAGCCGGGGATGACTGCAAATGAAGATGAATAAAGCCTGTGGGTTAACGGGATTCCTGCATAAGCTGGAGCTGCAACTGATGAGCTTACTCCAGGTACAACTTCAAACTCTATACCCTCTCTTGATAATGCCACTGCTTCTTCTCCTCCACGGCCGAATACAAAAGGGTCTCCACCTTTAAGCCTGCATATAATTTTACCTTCCTTCGCTTTCTGTATAAGGATATCATTGATTTTATCCTGTGTCATGGTATGATGGCCGCCGCGTTTCCCTGCATATATGAACTCTGCATCGTGGTTGACATAATTCAGGACCTGCGCATTGAGGTGGAAGTCATAGATAACCACCTCCGCCTTCTGAAGGCACCTCAAACCTTTTACAGTCAAAAGCCCGATATCACCAGGCCCTGCGCCGACTAAATAAACCTTGCCTTTCATCAATCATTTCGAATTCATCGCCTCTCTGAGGGCCTTGCCTACTTTAAAGTGTAAGACTCTTTTCTCCGGTACATCAACCTTCTCACCAGTTTTAGGGTTCCTTGCCTTTCTCGGTCTTCTATTCTTCAATTTGAAGTTTCCAAAACCTCTTATCTCGATCTTCTCGCCTTTAATAAGTGAGTCTTTTATACTGTCAAAAACGGTCTCGACGACAATCTCGGTTTGTTTTATCGTAAGGCTGCCAACCTTTTCTGATACCTTTTCTATGAGGACTGACTTAGTCATGGAACCTCCTTTACTATTCGTAATGCGTAATGCGTGATGGGTATTTATTTTACTCATTACGCATTACGAATAACTTGTCACGCTCTCATGGTGCAAATAAATATTTTATCTTTACTGATGGAAGTATATCTATTAATTCTTTTAATTCTTTCGGGCCTCGGAGTAAATTAATTAAAGAAAAACGTTCTTTTTTGCTGATAACTACTGGCTCTCCTTTTATCCCTGAAAGCTTTGCAGCAGTTTGTACTGCATCTTCAAGGCTGCCGAGTTCGTCTATAAGACCTGCCTTGAGTGCCTGCTCTCCGGTGAAGATCCGACCGTCTGCAATCTTTTTTACATCATCGTAAAGCATTTTTCTACCCTCTGCAACAGCTTTAATAAACTGGTCGTGTACATCATCGAGCACGTTCTGAAGTATTTCTCTCTCCTCTTTTTTAATCCCACGAAATAACGATGCCATATCTTTGTGTCTGCCGCTCTTAACTACCTCTGTTTTTATGCCGAGTTTGTTCATAAGTCCTTCTATGTTGGGGATTTCCATAATTACACCAATTGAGCCTGTAAGTGTCCCAGGGTTCGCTACAATCTTAGTGGCAGGTGACGCTATATAATAGCCTCCTGATGCAGCAATAGAGCCCATAGAGACGATGACCTTCTTTTTTGTAGCAGCCTTTCTCACCTCTTCGTAGATCTCCTGTGCAGGTGCTACAGCACCTCCGGGACTGTCGATACGCAGTACAATAACCTTAATCGAAGGATCCTTTACATATTCCTTGATCTCGTCAACAGTATCTTTTGAATCCATAATCATGCCTTCTATACGGATAAGTGCAACCTTCTCGCCTCCGGGTAAATTCCTTTGTAATATTACAAATAGAAGGCTGATAATAATGAGGAGTATAAACAGACCAAGAAAGATCAGAAAGACCTTTTTCATTCTTCAACCCTCTTTAGATTTTTCATGCTTAGCCCCAGCTTTCTCTCATCAATATCTATCTTGATTATTCTAACATTGATAACATCGCCTTCCTTTAAAACATCTTCGATGCTCCCTGATGCGGGTTTGATAATCTCAGAAGAGTAAATAAGGCCTTCAACCCCGCCCTCAAGCTCAACGAATATGCCGAAATCAGTAATCCTGAGTACCTTCCCTTTTAACTCGGAACCGAGTTTGAACCTTTCCGGGATATCATGCAACCAGGGATCAGGTTCAAGCTGTTTCAGACCGAGTGCCATCCTTTCCGCACCCGGTTCTATGCTAAGAATTACGGCCTCAATCTTTTGTCCCTTCTTCAGAATTTCCGAAGGGTGCTTTATATGTTTTGTCCATGAGAGGTCAGATATGTGTATAAGGGCATCGACACCCTCCGGAAGACCTACAAAAGCACCAAAGTCGGTAATAGTCTTTACCTTGCCAGAAATCTTCTGGCTCACCAAATAGCGTTGTGAAATGTTTTCCCAAGGGCTCAGTTTCAACTGCTTTATGCTCAGGGAAAGCCGTCTTTCCTCTTTATCTACCTTTAAGACAACGGCATCTACAGTCTCTCCAATAGACAGGTATTTTGAGGGATGTTTTGGCCTCAACAGCCAGTCTATCTCGGATATATGCACAAGTCCCTCAAGCCCTTCTTCGAGTTCAATAAATGCCCCATAGTCAGTAATACTTACGACCTTACCCCTTACCTTCTTACCGACAGGATATTTTTCATCAACAGTAGACCAGGGGTCAGGCTTTTTCTGTTTATAACCTAATGTAACCTTCTCTCTTTCTTCATCGTATTTAAGAACAATAACCTCAATCTCATCTCCAATCGCAAAAAACTCGGAGGGATGGTTGATCTTCCCCCATGAGATATCCGATATGTGTAACAATCCATCTATTCCGCCAAGGTCAACAAACACGCCGTAATCTGTGATGTTTTTAACTATCCCTATCATTAGTTGACCCTCTTTAAGTTTTTCAATAGTCTCAACCTTTTTTTTCTGTCTCTCCTCTTCGAGGATTGCCCTTCTCGATATAATTACATTAGAGACGTTACTGTTAAGCTTCAAGACCTTAAAGGGCATTTTTTCCCCGATAAGACTCTTGATATCCTTATGTGTTTTTATATCTACCTGTGAACCTGGGAGGAATGCATTAACTCCAGATATATCCACAGAGAAACCACCTTTTGTCTTTCCGATAACCCTTCCTTCCACTGGACTTCCGTCCCGGAGTGCATTTTCAAGGGCTTTCCAGACCTTGATTTTTGTGGCATGCTCCCTTGACAATGTTATAGTGCCGTCAGAATCTTTCATGTTCTCGACATATACCTCTATGTTGGTACCTGGTTTCAGTGTGGTAATCTCTTCTTCTAAAAATTCCTCTATCGGTATAAAACCATCAGATTTATACCCGATATCAACTATAACCCCATCCTGCTTTAAAGCTAATACCTTTCCTTTCAGTATTGTTCCCTCTTTAATACTGTGGAAAGTTTCAGCATAAAGCCTTTCCATCTCGTTGTTTTTAAGTTCCACTAAAAGGTTATCCTCCTATATCTCTAATTCTCTTTTCTACTTCTTTTATAATCCATTCAGGTGTTGACGCCCCGGCTGTTATGCCAAGTTTCTTTGCATTCTTAACCCACTCCTCTTTAATCTCAGAGGACGTCTCTATATGATATGTTGGTACTGAGAGAGACTTGCACAGCCTTGTAAGCTGAGTTGTATTTGCACTATTCTTACCGCCGACTACAAGCATAACATCAACCTTACGGGCCATTTTTTCTGTTTCCTTTAATCTAAGGGCTGTGGAATTACATATTGTATTATATACTTTTATCTCATTTGCATGCTCTAAAGTATCAGATAAAACCTTTTTTAATGCCTCCAGAGATTGTGTAGTCTGGACAACTATGCCTACCCTGCTTTTTAATTTCGGAAGAGGTGTTTTACTATCAATGACTATAACATCATCATTGGCATAGCTCATTAGACCTTTTACCTCTGGATGGTTTTTCTCACCAAGTATAACTACCTGGTACCCCTCTTCCTTGAGAAGTTTAGCATAATACTGAGCCTTTTTTACAAATGGACAGGTTGCATCTATTATTTCGCAGCCCATGTAAGATATCTCTTTTGAAAGGTGAAGCGGTATACCGTGGGTTCTGATTATCAATGCCCTTACATTCTTCTTTGTTTTAATGTCCTCTATCGGGACAATCCCTTTCTCTTTGAGTCTTTCTACTACCTGTGGATTATGGATTATCGGACCGAGGGTATATACGCCTTTACGCTTTTCCCTGGCTAACTGAAAAGCTATGTCTACAGCCCTCTTTACGCCAAAACAGAACCCTGCCTTCTTTGCTATGATTATCTTCATTGAATTAGCATAGAGCATAGAACCAAGAGCATGGAGTAAAAAGTTTTTAACCCTTTGCTCTTAGCCCTTAGCTCCTTGCTATTTAGATTTCTTATTGCTTCCATCATATCCCTGCTTATCCTCTCCTGGTATTGTTTATCCGTTTCCTCTTTATCAATCCCTATAGGGTTGCCAAATATTACCGTTATTTTTGCAGGGCATAAAAACTTTGCGCCTACTGGAAGGGCATTCTCTGTTCCCTTAATAAATATTGGAACAACAGGCATTCTGCTTATGGCTGCAATTGCACCTACACCTCTTTTTGCCTCAAGCAGATTACCATCAACGCTTCGGCCTCCTTCTGGAAACATAACAATAAGTTCCCCTTGTTTTAGTCTTCTAACAGCCTCTTTTATTGTAGAGGGTTGAGGTCTGCCGCGTCTTACAGGGAAGGAGAATGACCTGACAAATATCCCGAGCATAGGGATCTTGAAAAGTCCTTCTTTTGCCATGTATGTAGCGCGCCTCTTTAAAGCTGCTCCGATAACAAGGGGATCCAGATAACTCACATGGTTTGCCGCCACGATAACCCCACCCTTCTCAGGGACATTTTCAGAACCGATAACCTCAAGTCTGTTAAAGACCT
>PEUB01000006.1:576-1107 GCA_002780895.1 Nitrospirae bacterium CG02_land_8_20_14_3_00_41_53 | reverse complement strand
ACACTTACACTTACACTTACACTTTTACAAAATCAAGTATTTTTTTCGTAACCTGCCCTATAGAGAGATTAGATGAATCTACCAATAGAGCGCCAGGTGCAATTTTAAGAGGAGCTATATCACGGCTGGAATCCCTCTTATCCCTCTCTGTTATATTCCTTTTTGATTCATCCATGCTAATATCAATACCCTTTTCCCTGAACTGAAGGCAGCGTCTTTTAGCCCGTTCCTTAACTGAGGCATCAAGATAAATCTTCTTTTTTGCATCTGGAAATACAACTGTCGTTGTGTCTCTGCCTTCAATAACAAGGTCAGAGTCCAGTGCATTATCCCTCTGGGCATGTAACAGAAAATCCCTGACAACCTTTCTTGCAGAAAAGACTGAAGAATAGTGGTCAATCTCCTTGGACCTTATATCTTCTGAAATGTCCTTGCCGTTAAGAAAAACCCTTCCATTGCTGAAGGTGATATTGGTCTTATTGAGAACATCTCTGATTCTGTCATCACTATCTTCTATATTTATCCCATTGT
>PEUB01000006.1:0-560 GCA_002780895.1 Nitrospirae bacterium CG02_land_8_20_14_3_00_41_53 | reverse complement strand
TGCGCCGGTGTCAAGGTAGTTAAAGCCGAGCTCTTTTGCAATAAGCTTAGCTATGGTAGTCTTCCCCGAGCCTGATGGGCCATCTATAGCAATAACTTTACCCATTTACCTGGATATTCTGAGTCTACCATCTTGAAATACACAAAATCTGTTCTTCATTTTATCCTCATACTCATGTAATATCTTTCTTATAATCTCTGCTTTTTCGTTACCATTTGCATCTTCCATTCTTAAAATCAAGACTCCTGCATGTGACTTACCAGATTTGAATACAAGCTCGCCAAAATCTTTATCCATAGTGATTACCATACGGGATTCAGATATAGCTATTTTGAGTATTTCCGTATCTTTTGCCTTCGGGTCAATACTCCTTACGGTCTTTACGTCATACCCATTTTCTTTCAGGCATTCTTCTACTTTTTTCCCTACCCCGACATCAACAAGAAATTTCAATTTATTTTCAGGCATTAATACTTACCTTGTATTCAAAGCAAAGACCTGTTCTTCACTAATACGTTCAGAGGCATATAGTAAGACTGCCTGAATGTCTTCTTTTTCGA
>PEUB01000004.1 GCA_002780895.1 Nitrospirae bacterium CG02_land_8_20_14_3_00_41_53 | reverse complement strand
ATAGCATCCTCACCTGAAAGGCCAAGAACCCTTCTTGCAAGACAGGCAGCAAACAGCCCAGTCCTTCCCACCCCAGCAGAACAGTGAATCACAATTTTTTAAAAATGTTAAAATAGGATACAAAAATACCTGCTGAGCTATGCATCAGAAGATACCCCGATATAGAGGTTTTATATGAAAATCCTTGAATACAATGACCTTGATATCTCGATGGTAAGGCGTCAATACGAAAAAGTCATCTCCTATCTTGAAAAGAATGATTTCAGGTCTGCTGAGGTTAAAAAAATCGCTGAAGAAGGCATTTACAGGGCAAAACTCGATAGCACAAACAGGCTCATCTTTAAGCTCGTTAAATATAAAGGAGAACGCTATGCCCTGATGCTTGAGGTTGTGCTCAATCATGCCTATGATAGATCAAAATTCTTAAGGGGTACTAAAATTGATGAGACAAAGATCCCGCTGGGTGAAATAAAAGACGATAATTTACCGTCTCTGGTTTATATTAATACATCAAACAGGCGATTTCATTTCCTTGATAAGGTCATATCCCTTGATCCTGAACAAGAAGATGCCTATATTGCCAACCCTCCACTTATAATTATTGGACCTGCTGGCAGTGGCAAAACCGCAATTACCCTTGAAAAGATAAAGCTCCTGTATGGCAAGGGCATTTATGTGACGCTCTCTCCCTATCTTGCTGAGAATGCCCGCAGTATATTTTACAGTCATCGCAACGAAGACGAAAATCAGGAGGTCACCTTTCTCTCTTTCAGGGAATTCCTCGAAACTATGCGCATTCCTGATGGTAAAGAGATAAGATACACTATCTTGTCAAACTGGCTCTATAGATTCCCGCGTGGGCAGCGTGTTGCCGATGCACACAGGCTATATGAAGAATTCAGAGGAGTAATAACAGGTTCCTGCATAGACAAACCCTATCTCAGTCGTGAAGAATATTTAAATCTTGGTGTCAGGCAATCTATATTTCTTGACGACGATAGAGAACTGGTATATACACTCTTTGAGAAATACCTCACCTTTCTTAAGGAAAACGGGTATTATGACCCGAATATTGTAGCCCATGATTATTTGAAGGATGTGAGTCCAATATACGACTTTGTAGTAGTGGATGAGGTGCAGGATATAACGAATATACAGCTTTATCTTATCCTTAAAAGTCTAAAAAACCCTGAAAACTTTATCCTCTGTGGAGACTCCAATCAGGTAGTCCATCCAAACTTCTTTTCCTGGAGCAAACTCAAATCCATGTTCTATACATCAACAGAGATAGAGGGCAAAAAGATAATGATAATCATACAATCAAACTTCCGCAACTCTCAAACCATAACCGACCTCTCAAATAAGCTTCTGATGATTAAGCAGAGGCGCTTCGGCTCTATTGACAGGGAAAGCAGCTATCTTATGAAAAGCCTATTAGAGGATAAGGGAGATGTCGTATTTCTGAAAGACACAGACAGGGTCAAGGCCGAGATGAATAAAGCCATCCGTCGCTCCACAAAATTCGCTGTACTTGTCATGCGTGATGACGAGAAGACCTCAGCCCGCAGGTTCTTTGAAACGCCCCTTATCTTCAGTATTCAGGAGGCAAAGGGCCTTGAGTATGAAAATGTCATACTCCTGAATTTCGTATCAGGAGAGCGCCAAAACTTTCAGGAGATTATAAATGGGGTTACAGAAGAGGACTTAGAGGGCGAGCTCAGATACATGAGAGCCTCTGATAAAAGAGATAAATCTCTTGATGTCTATAAATTCTTCATTAACTCTCTTTATGTTGCAGTCACACGTGCGATGAAACGTCTTTATATTATGGAGGAAGATACAGCGCATCCCCTATTGCAGTTACTCAGCCTAAAAAATGCACTGGAGCAAATAAGGATTGATGCCTCTCACTCAAGCATTGAAGAATGGCATGCAGAGGCACGCAGGCTTGAGCTTCAGGGAAAGCAGGAACAGGCAGAGGAGATCAGACGCACGATATTAAAGACACAGCCAGTACCCTGGGACATATGCACCAGTGAAAGGCTTAAGGGACTCGTAACCCAAATCCGCACAGCAAAGGACAATCCTCAAAGACCGAGAAAGATACTCTTTGAGTATGCCCTTTTTTATGATCTGCCGATGATTATAGAGTTTTTAAGCAGGTATGAGTTTGTAAAGGCAAAACAGATATGCATTTTCCGAGATGGAAAGTTGACCTTTAACAGCCAGTTATATACCCAGCAAAGAAAAAACTTTCTATCAAATTATACTGCAAAATACAGAAGTCCTTCCTATAAGGAGTTACTCAGGCAATGCGGGCTTTACGGTATTGACCACAGAACAGAATTTAACTGCACTCCCTTAATACTTGCTGCAGAGACAGGCAACATCTGCCTTGTAAAGGAGCTACTCTCCAAGGGAGCTGACCGAGGGGCAATAGATAATCATGGAATGACGGCGTGGCAGAAGGGCTTTCAGGTGGCAGTAGGAAGTAATGCCTTTGCTGATACCTTTGCCCAGATACATGAAATCCTTTTACCCTCAGGTATAAATCTCAGGATTGAGGATAGGCTCGTCAAGATTGACAGCAGGCAAGGTGAGTTTTTGCTCTTCAACCTCTTCTTTGTCAAGATACCTTCAATTGTAAATTATATAAAAAAGGCCCCAACCCTTAGTGCTGTTGAGATCGCAAAGATGATGGGCAACATGCCTGAGAGTGTGATTCCTAAATACAGAAAAAAGAGGCAGTATATATCGGCACTGCTTGCAAAAAATGAAACAAACAGCTCCAATCCCTATTGCAGGAAATTGTTTAAACGAGTAAACAGGGGGCAATATGTTCTTAATTCTGTTATAAAGATACGCCACAAGGACGACTGGATTGATATCTATCAATTTTCAGGAATTGAAACTATTTACCGCATCATTTCAGAAGATGAGAAGGCCTTTGAGGAGTTTAATCTATCCTACAATTTACTTCAAAAATAATATATATAGCATCATGGGTTTAAACCACTTTTAAAATAATCTCTCTTGAACTTTTTACCTTTTTCGGTAAAGGTTCCTCATCGGGATAGCCTATGCCTATATTGGCAATCACTCGATATCTTCTATCTATGTCAAGAACCTTTCTAACATAATCTTCCCTTTCCTGAATCTCTGGATGATAAACGGCATTCCAGCATGTACCTAAACCCAAGGAGTGGGCTTCAAGCAGAAGTAACATGATGGCACAGGAGCAATCTTCTAACCAGTGGTTGCTTTTGCCTTCATCTGCCAGAGCTACTATGACATAAGGGGCATTCTCTAAAAACTTTGAATAGGGCTGGGTTTTGCTGAGTTCTTTTATCTTATCTCTGTCCTTAACTAAGACGAACGACCATGGCTGGGAATCTTTGGAGGAAGGGGCATAGCAGGCAGCCTCTATACACCTTCTAATTAGTACTTCATCAGGTATCTCCTTTTTATATCTCCTTATGCTTCTTCTGGTTTTTATTATTTCGAAGATATCTCTTTGCATAATATGTCCTCTCTACATCCCCCTTTTTACCAATTTTTTAATAAAATCGCCA
>PEUB01000141.1 GCA_002780895.1 Nitrospirae bacterium CG02_land_8_20_14_3_00_41_53 | reverse complement strand
CTTTAAAAGAGGTAAAAAAGTAAAATTATTTGGAGTAGATTTTATGTGAGGCAACGAATATCATTTCGTGTAGATTTTTATGTGAGGCAACAGGAAGAGAATAAAAGATATAAACTTGAGGTTGACAGGAATGTATAGGGAAATGTTATTTTATAAGCACTCTTATAGGCGCGTAGCTCAGTGGGAGAGCGCTTCCTTGACGTGGAAGAAGTCAGGGGTTCAATCCCCCTCGCGCCTACCATAAAATTCAAACTACCTGTATTTATGCTATAAAAGCTGACTTTACAAAACAGGTAGGAGGAGAAGCGGTAAATGAGAAAGGGTTTAATAACAACAATACTAATTTTATTATTTTTAATAATATCCAACCATTCTTTTGCTGAAAAAATAAAGGTTATTGCAAGTATTGCACCCCTTGCTGACTTTACAAAACAGGTAGGAGGAGAAAGGGTTGATGTGAAATTACTTCTGCCTCCAGGGGCAAGTCCTCACATATATGAACCAACGCCAAAAGCTATGAAAGACGTATCCAATGCCAGGGTATTTGTCAAGATAGGCGCAGGTCTTGAGTTCTGGGCTGAAAAGATAATAAAGGCATCAGGAAATAAAAGGCTCATTATCGTTGATTCATCATCAGGTGTATCATTGATAAGAGAAACCCATTCTCACAGTTCATTAAGTGCTGACCCTCATATATGGCTTGACCCTGTGATTGCAGTTGGCATAGTTACAAAGATTGAAAAGGCTCTTATTGAAGCTGACCCGCAAGGTACCCAGTTTTATAAACAGAATGCATTCATATATAAGAAAAAACTTTTCCAGCTTGATAAAGAAATATCTAAAAAGGTCAAGACATTCAGGATAAAAGAATATGTCACATTCCATCCAGCATGGAATTATTTCTCAAAAAGATATGGTCTAAGAGTTGCAGGTGTAATTGAAGAGTCGCCTGGCAAGGAACCGAGTCCAAAACACATTGCAAATATTATCAGAGAAATCAATCGTATAGGAAGCAGGGTTGTCTTTGTTGAGCCCCAGTTTAATCCTAAGATTGCTGAGGCTGTAGCAAAAGAAAGTGGTGCAAGGGTTTTATTCCTCGATCCTATTGGCTGGCAGAAAGGCAGAGGGACGTACATAGATATGATGAGATATAATGTTTCAGTAATGGAAGGTGTAATGAAATAATGAAGGCGATTGAGATAAACAACCTTACCGTGAACCTAAATGGCAGGGAAGTCTTAAAAGACATAACCCTTTCTCTGGATGAAGGCAGGTTTATCGGGATAGTAGGTCCTAATGGAGGGGGGAAAACAACACTTCTGAGGGCAATACTCGGCCTCATAAAACCTTCTTCAGGCGAGATATTTGTCTTTGGAAAGTATCCGGAAGATGTCCTGAAAACCGGTAGCATATTTGGTTATCTACCTCAGAGATTAAAGGTCGACCCGGATTTTCCTATCAGGGTAATAGATGTAGTCATGATGGGAAGATACGGGCGGGTTGGCATACTGCGATGGCCTAAAGACGAAGACAGAAAAAAAACCATAGAATATCTCTCCATGATGGGCGTGGAGAAACTCAGAAATGCCCAGTTTGGTCAACTCTCAGGAGGACAACAGCAAAGGGTATCAGTTGCAAGGGCTCTTGCAGGAGAACCTAAGATATTGATACTTGACGAGCCAAACACAGGTATCGACGTGATAGGCCAGGGAGATTTCTATCACCTCCTGAAGGGCATTCAGAAAAGGTTCAATATTACTATCCTCATGGCCTCGCATGACATTGGAACCATACCAGCTTATGTGGATGAAATTGCATGCCTTAATTACACGTTCCACTACCAGGGCAATCCTCTCGGTGCCCTTAATGAAACAGTATTGACAAAACTATATGGAAAAAATGTAGACCTCCTTCGGCATACTGATATATGTGATAAGTGTGAGCGGCTGAGAAGACAATAAGAAAATGACCGAGATATTAAGTTCCGCATTCATGCAGAAGGCCTTTTTTGTGGGGATTATAGTCAGCCTGATATCAGGGCTGGTATCGGTATTCGTCGTACTTCGCAAGATGTCCTTCATAGGTGCGGGTATATCACATGCAGCCTTTGGTGGAGTTGCGATTGGTTTCTTCACCGGAATAAACCCAATTATTACAGCTATCTTTTACTGTATTGCAATTGCGCTTGGGATTGAATTAGTAAGTAGAAAGGGAAAAATATCAGAGGATGCCTCTATAGGTATATTCTTTGCAAGTTCGATGGCACTCGGTATTGTTCTCATAAGCCTCTCAAGGGAATATAATGTTGACCTGTTTGGATACCTCTTCGGGAATATATTAGCCATCACTGATGGAGAAGTTCTGCTCTCTCTGTTTATAGCAGTATTGGTAATCGGGGTTATCATGCTCTTTTTAAAAGAGATATTCTTGACAACATATAACGAGGAGATAGCACGTGTAAGTGGGATCTCAGTCAGGGCTATTAATATCCTTTTTTTAGTTCTCCTTTCAATATCTATTGTTATTTCAATAAAAATTGTGGGGATTATCCTCATCTCAGCACTCCTCGTCATCCCAGGAGCAACCGCACAATTATTTGCTAAAAACTTATACTTTATGATTGCAGTCTCATGCGGCGTCGCAGTGATTTCTACAGTTCTGGGGCTTCTCTTCTCATACGAATTCGATATCGCACCCGGCGGCAGTATAGTCCTGACAGCTACCGCCATATTTCTGCTATCTTTATTCTTTAAAAAAAGAAGATAAAAACTACCCTCCCCTACCCCTCCTTCTTAACCCAAAAAATGCAATTCATTCATTTTAAGGCAGGCATATATACAGAAAAAGCTTTACCAGCAGCACCTTTGTAAGATATATGATATTCAGAGAGCCTGAATATTTTCATCAGTAACAATTGATAACATTGAATAACCCAATTCTGCTTTGTAAAGGTTTTTATGCGTATATGCCTGCCTTGGTCATCAGATAAATGCAGTTTTCGGGTTAAGGGGATGTATGAAAGGTTAGTCTTCTGGTGGAACCCAGATTTCAGAAAGGAAAAGAGGCAGTTCAGCAGCACAGAGGGGTCCTACCCTAACATTCCAGCCGGTCAATCTCTCAATATCTCCTTTTAGAGAAAAGGTAAGTCCTGGGATTATAAGCTCTTTCCTACTTACTTTTCCCTCTATTCCTGTTTCTTCTAAAGCCTTATGTACTCTTTCCGCTGTTAGGGTCTGATAAATCATGGCCATATCAACTGTATTTCCATCTGTATCAACGAATATAACAAAGAATGGGCATATAGTTGTCCCTAAAACTGTCATAAGAACCTGTTCAGTATATTCATTATTGCCTGTGATAAGTACTGAAGATTCAGGATTTGGTTTATTTAATTCTACAAGTCCGACTAAACTCGGTCTCGGGTGGGTGAGAAGGGGAACATCAGGCCACAAATCCTTAATTCTTTGTACTATATCTAAGGCATAAGCCTGATTTTTACTGATAAAAGAACAATCCTGAGGTCTTTTAAATCCATTTCTTAGAGCGTCTACAAATTTTTCACATGAAGTAAAACCGCATTTAACACAATCAGTTTTATTAAAATATCTTAAAAAGTTTATTGTGT
>PEUB01000001.1 GCA_002780895.1 Nitrospirae bacterium CG02_land_8_20_14_3_00_41_53 | reverse complement strand
ATATATTAAAGGAATTCAAGATGTATGAAGCCCTCTACAAGGGCATCGTATCACGTATAAGTTTTCTGAAGTCTTCCTTGATAGGTGCTGAAGAGTTTCTTTCCTCAGGTGATGGTTTTGGTTTTGATGAGAAACTGGCAAAGGTTTATATAAGATATCAGGATGAGCTTGTGAGAAGTAACGCACTTGATTTCGATGATCTGATTATGTTGACGGCGAAACTCTTTGAGAATAATCCAAGGCTGCTTGAAAAATACCAGGATAAGTTTTCCTATATACTTGTTGATGAATTTCAGGATACTAACTTTGCTCAGTACCATCTTCTTAAGCTCCTTGCTTCCTCTCACAAAAAAATATGTGTTGTTGGGGATGATGATCAAAGCATATATAGGTTCAGGGGTGCTAACTTAACTAACATCCTGAATTTCGAGAATGACTTCCCTGGAACAAAACTTATTAAACTGGAACAGAACTATCGTTCTACACAATATATACTTAATGTTTCAGAGGCTGTTGTTTCACAGAATCCTGAAAGGAAACATAAGAGACTCTGGACAGATAGAGGCTGGGGCGAGAAAGTACACTACTGCTGGTTGAATACATATATAGATGAAGCTGAATACATTGCCAGGGTTATAAAAGAATTCTATCTGAAAGGGGCATACAATTACAGGGATTTTGCAATATTTTACCGTGTAAACCTTCAGTCACGGGTAATTGAAGATTCATTGCGGGATGAAGGTCTCCCTTACCGCGTTCTCGGCAGTATAAGTTTTTATCATCGGAAAGAGATCAAAGACATAATCGCATACATGCGGTTATCGATGAATTATGGAGACAATGTGAGTTTCAGAAGAATTATAAACAGTCCTTCACGGGGGATAGGTACAGCTACCCTTTCTAAAATAGAGCATGAGGCAAAGAAAAAATCCTTATCTTTATTTAATGCTATGAAGGTAACACTTCGCTCTGATAGTTTTTCTTCTGCTGTAAAAGATAGACTTGCTGAGTTTGCCAAGCTAATTGAAGGTTTCTCATCTGCAAGCTACAAATCTGTAGCAGATATGTTAAAAAGCATATTCGAAAAATCAGGTTATGCAGAAAACCTGGAAGAGGAAAGGGCAAAGAACATTGCAGAGTTTATCTCTTCTGCCGAGGGTAAAGAAATAAAGGATTTTATTGACAGAATATCATTATTTACAAATATGGATGAGATAAAAGAAGGAGATTACATTTCTCTTATGACACTGCACAGCTCAAAGGGTCTTGAATTCCCCGTTGTATTTATC
>PEUB01000079.1:2875-6403 GCA_002780895.1 Nitrospirae bacterium CG02_land_8_20_14_3_00_41_53 | reverse complement strand
GCATTAAAGGAGATTAAAGGACAATGTCTAAGGTAATAAAACATGGCGATGATTGGCCAAGCCATCGGGAAGCCTGGTACGGAAAGCAAGTAACATGTAACAGTTGCGGCTGTCTGTTTGAGATTACAGAGAAAACCCGATTCAGTCATACCACAGGACGAGGCAGTGTGGGATACTATGAGGCTTATGACATCCTTTGCCCCGAATGTGGGAATACTGGGAATAAGTTACGTTGGTAATAGGAAAAAGAGCAGTGCCAAACATTCAAAATTAATTATTGAAAAATACCACTATACAAATCAAGCAGATGATGTAGTAGCCTACGGTTGATTTAAGCATTCAGCGATAAAAAATGATACAATACAGTCATGAAATGTACGCAATATTTCTTATTCATCAAACAGCGTCCGGACAGGGCAATTATCAAAGATAAATGGATATTGGATGCAATCAAAAACCCTGTGAAAACAGAAGTTCAAAGCGATGGAAGGATAAGAAAGTGGAAGTTTATCGAGGAAGTAGGGAAGTATTTAAGAGTTATACTTCTTGAGGACGGAGAGACCGTTCATAATACCTTTTTCGATAGAAACTTTAAGGAGGAAGGAAAATGAAAATTCGGTATTTCTCAGATACAGATACGGCCTTGATTGAGTTTTCAAATGTTTCTGTTGTTGAGACAAAAGAAATATCAGAAAACCTCTACATTGACCTGGATGAAAAGGGCAATCTTGTAAGCATGACCATTGAACATGCAAAAGAAAAAGCAGGTATTTCAGAAGTATCTTTTTTGCAAATGGAAAAGACAAGCGCCTAACAAATCACTCGTGCGGATGGCGAATAGCCACCGCACAGTTCAGGCGTTGTACGAATAAGAAATGATATTTAGGGAAATCACCGGCATCAACGTCTATAATTGACGGACTTTTTTACTGAATCTTATGAATTTACTAAACATTATATGTGGGTATTGGTATGAGTGTATCAAAAACGAAGATATTCTAGAGAAAGACATTTCTATAAATGTTCGTTCTAAAGCAATCTTATATCCATTCGACGAAGACCCTTTTATCTTTGAAAAAAAGGACAACCCGATCAAAATTGATGACCCGAAATTGCATGGCTTCGCTATTGATAAAGCTGAGGGTTTGGATTTTTATTACGGCTTTCCCCTCTTGTTTTATTTTGATACGGCAGCAAACAAACATCTGGTTGCACCCCTACTCATTATCAAAGTCAGGTTTAACAGAAATGGCAATACTCTATTTTTATCTAAAGACGAGCCACTCCCGGTATGCGGCATTCAAGCTTTATCTAAATTGGGGCTAAGAACTGAAGAAATTGCAGATATAAACCAATCTATTGAAACTCTATTTCTAAGCCATACTGAGCTCGACAGAAAAGATTTTGTGGGTAAGGCATTGGAAATAATCCAGCGGGAAGTTGAGCTTTTAATAAAAGAGGAAATTAATCCAGCCCACCTCTCCAACTCAAAAAAACTCTCAAAAGATATGACCCCTGGCTTATATAACAAAAGCATGATTTTTGCTGGGGAATCGAGTGTATTTAACATTCATCTTATCAAGGATCTTTTGGAATTAAAGAAAAAAAATGATTTAGAAAAAACTGCCCTCTCTTTTTTTATAAAACCATCTACAAGAGACACAAAACATGAAATCATACCGATATTGCCTTTCCCTTCAAATGAATATCAACTATCAGCTATTCAGGATATTTTTAGAAATTCGTTAAGCGTAATTACTGGGCCGCCCGGAACGGGTAAGAGTCAGTTTATCTCAAACTTAATAATCAATCTTTTTCTGGACAATAAAACTGTGCTTTTTGTAAGTCATACTGGCGAAGCAGTTGATGTCGTAAATTCCAAGATTAACGAACAGTTTCGCAATTTAATGCTCCGTACCGGCAAAAAAGAGCTCCGTCAAGAACTAAAAGGAAAGTTTAATGAATTGCTTCATGAATCCTCACGGTCAGGTTCCAAAATTGAAAATCCAGATTATATTCACTCTCTTTGGCGAACAATTATAGGTAATAGAGACAGTTTGATAAAAAGAGACGAGTTAGAGGCTACATTTCAACAAAAATTTTTCTCCAGTAATGAACTGACAAATATTCTTCACACACAATGCGTATCGATTATTCAGAGGATTAAGATTTATTTGGAAAACTTTTCTCTTAAATTAAAGCTAAGAAGTATAAAATCGAAACTGGAACGATTGCCAGAACGCCATGCATTAGAAAGTAAAGTAAGGGAGCTTGAACGAAAGTATTACATTGCCTGCCAAGATTTTATAAGAAATATATATACAAAAAACATGCTTGGCAACAACAGCAAAACTGGCCGCGTAAACACTTTTCTTAATCAAGTTACCGGCCAGAGATTTAATGACGCCACTATCGATGAAACTTCTTTTATAAATGCATTGCAAGTTCTAAGAATATGGTCATCAACGCTAAAATCTCTCAGAGGCACATTCCCTTTAAAACCGGGAACGTTTGACTATGTAATTTTTGATGAAGCTTCCCAAATAGACCTGCCATCAGCAGCACCTGCTCTTTATCGGGCAAAGAAAGCTATTGTAGTAGGAGACCCGATGCAATTGACACATATTGCCGGAATTACAAAAAATGTTGATTTTGGTTTAGCTAAAGTTCATGGTTTGACAAACATTAAAGATATTTACCCTGCCAAAGTAAGATATTGTGACGTTTCATTGTATAGAGCCGCTGAAAATTCCTTGTCGCACCCCCCAATATTATTGACTAATCATTACCGTTCCGAAGATCAAATAATTTCTCTCTGCAATCAGGTCTTTTATGGAGGTCGTCTGAAAATATTAAGCACATTGGACTTAAATAAGTTTCCTTCGACGTTGCCGCTCGGTGTGCAATGGATCGACGCAAAGGGAGAGGTCTTTAAACATCCTTCTGGGAGTCGAGTTAACGAGCGTGAAGCCGCCGAGGTTCTTAATGTTTTCCAAACTGTTTTAAGGAAAATAGAACACACCGATTTATCAATTGGAATAGTCACACCTTACTCAGGGCAAAGAAAGTCTATATACGATAAAATAAGCTCTTCAGCATCTCCTGAACTATTAGAAAAGCACGATGTTAAGATTTTGACTGCTCATCAATTCCAAGGTTCTGAAAAGGATATTGTTATTTTTTCACTTGTCCTCTCTTCCAGAGGCAATGGGAGCAGCGATAGATGGTACAACATATACCCGCAAATATTGAATGTGGCATTATCTCGGGCAAGATATCTTTTATACATTGTAGGAGACAAGCCTTTTTGTAAAGCAAAGCAGGGTATTTTAGGCAAGATATGCGCAGTTTATGAAAATATAAAAGCTCATGAACAGATAGAGAAATACGACTTACAGGCTAAGTTTGATACTCCGACCGAACGTATGTTTTACGAGGCATTTCAAAAAGTCGAGGTTGAAAAGTTAGGCTATAAATTTGTGCCAAAATTAGTTGTCAAGCGATATACATTAGATTTTGCTATTATCG
>PEUB01000079.1:0-2865 GCA_002780895.1 Nitrospirae bacterium CG02_land_8_20_14_3_00_41_53 | reverse complement strand
TTATTAAAAAAGAAGGCTGGGAAATTATGAGATTCCCTAATTATCGGATATTATCTGATATGCCAAACGTTATTAATGAATTGTTGGTGAAATTAGAATAAAATAATAATTTTGACACAACATTGGCGCTACTGCTTTCGGTAACAGCCACTGAGAAATGGGAACTGGAAAACAAAATAAGAAGGCAGCGTACAACAAGCAAATCAACCCGACTGGTGATAACGCTGGCACGGTTTTCAAAAGGCGGGGCACCAGAGGGTTATTTAGGTCGTTCGGTCAAAAAAGAAAATAAATGATAGGCATACTTGCATACGGCTCACTAATTAAGAGCCCCGGACAGGACATCGCTGCGCTCGTGGTTAAACGAATCCCAATGAAAACGCCTTTCCCAATTGAATTTGCACGCTACAGCAGAAAGAGAGCCGGTGCGCCAACAGTCGTTCCGGTCAGAAAAGGTGGCAGAAGGGTGAACGCTCAAATCCTTGTCCTTCGGGAAGACACGACGCTCCAGCGCGCAAAGACAATTCTTTGGCTAAGAGAAATTAATCAGGTTGGAGCATCGAGAGAATACACATCAAATCGCGCAAAGCTGTTCAAATACGAACCATGTCCAGCTTTTGCGGCATCTCAACTGTTCTTTACACGGACTTCTATGCATCGACTAAAATACGACGGCCCAATCCAAAGAACCTGGCAAAAAGAGCCATAAAGAGTGCTCGCGAAGCCGAAGTGGGTAGAGACGGGATATCGTATCTGATGCTGGTGCTAAAGGCGGGAATAGATACCCCACTAAGCCGACAGTATGAATCAGAAATATTGAAGCAAACAGACTCCAAGTCGCTTGAGGATGCATTGAAGAAATGCAAACAATAAGAAAGACCGAATAATCAAATCCAACGGACGCGGGATAAACGAGGTTTGGTTTTAGACGTCGGTAATTCCCCGCGCCGCTGATTTAAGTCGTTGGGCATAATAAAGGAGGAACCAGATATGGCAGAAGCGATGACGGTTGAGACCATAATTGAAGCCGAATGGCAGATGAAGGGATATTGGACGCGCCTCCGTTTCCCACTCCAGACACCGAAAGGTGGCTGGTCAGATATTGATCTCGTTGCCTATAATCCTGAGGATCAACATCTTGTAATCGCGGAGTCAAAAGTTCGTGGTCCCAAAAAGGATGTTTATGCCTTTACCAAGTATACACAGGAGAGATATGGCGATATCCTCATATACGACGAAGACAACTATTTTGGTTTCCTTCGCCATATTGGGCTTGCGTGTACGGACGGAGCCATCTTCAAGAACTTTAGAAGCATGGTAAAGATTCTTACCGTTCAACTTGTTAGCAACTACTATATCTCTGAGGATGTTAAGGAAGATGCGGAGCGTTCTGTCCGAAACCGTATTGCAAATAAAATTCCTAGCGGTGTCAAACTCAGAATTCAATTGGAGACTACACTCGACCTAATCTTAAAAATCATGATTAACGAGAATTCAAGCGGTCAAGGTAGACGATATGGACATCCAGCCATCGATATTGCTCGTGAAATAAATCGGTACCTTCGGCCCAATATTCGATATGCTGGGCGCGGCGCTCAAGCAATAGATACGATCAAGAAAGACCTTGCAAAAAAGATTCATGACGTTTTCTTGGTTGAAGATACATAGCATATGAAAACTGCCCAACAAGTCACTCCAGCGGGTGGCTTACAGCCACCGCTGACCTTAATCGTTATGTTTATAGGAGGTAAAAAATACGAATGTTCAAAATCATAATAGCTCTTTCCTTTTTGGTTGTTTTGTTCGGCTGTGCAATAGGTTCGTCGATTGTCACTGGCAAGGTCCGACCCGCCATCAGTCCAGGTGAAGTGAAGATTTATCTCGATCCGCCATCGCAATATGAAACTATTGGAATAGTTGAGGCTTCCAGCGACGTCGGATTCTCATCGCAAGCGGCACAGGATCGAGCAATTAACGAACTAAAAGCGCAAGCCGCAAAAATTGGAGCCAACGGCGTGCTTCTCCTTAACACCGGAGACAAATCCGGCGAGATGGTCGGTTTCTATTCTGGGGGGATTTTTTATGCTGGCGCAAGTGAAACAAAAACCGCAAAAGGGAAAGCAATATTCGTAATTCAAGAATAAGCATAACAACCGCATCAACTCGGACTGACAATTCCGCTTCGCTCCATTGCCAGCCGGTTATGCGGAGCGTTAGCCCTAATTATCAGTAAGGCAATATCAAATCTTTGCATCTTTTGATAAAATAGTTATCAATACCAGATATGAAATTTGAGTGGGATACCAGAAAAGCCGAGATAAACTTTAAAAAACATAAGGTAGCATTTACTGAGGCTGCCACAGTTTTTGCTGACACACTCGGCATAACTATTTATGGCCCTGATCACTCAAAGGATGAGGAGCGATATATTACTATTGGGCATTCACAGCAAGGTCGCATCCTGATGGTTGCCCATACTGATAGAGGCAATCGGATTAGAATAATCAGCGCAAGAGAATTGACTAAAACAGAAAGAGAGGCTTATGAAGAAGAAAAATAAACAAGAGCTCGAAGATGATCTGCGTCCAGAATATGACCTAAAGTCGTTATTGAAATCTGGAATTCGTGGAAAGTATGCCCATCGTTTCCGAGAGGGTACCAATATAGTTCTCTTGGAGCCTGATGTAGCCAGCGTATTTCCAAACGGTGAAGCAGTGAATGAGGCATTACGACTGGTCATACAGTTAAGGAAGCTTCCAAAGACCAGGCAGTCTCGGACAGTTCGGGCATAAGAAACAATAATTTTATAGGGGCTAACAAGTCATTCAACGGGACGGCGGCTATCCGCCCGTTAATTCGGTCGTT
>PEUB01000069.1 GCA_002780895.1 Nitrospirae bacterium CG02_land_8_20_14_3_00_41_53 | reverse complement strand
TCCTTCATGCTTTTCTCAATGACTTTTTTCGACTTCTTTGATAAACTTCTCATGGGTATAATTCTCCTCCCTTTTGGGGATTTTTGAAACCATTGAGAATTATAATACCGCAGGAATCTCTCAGAGGTTCTTTTGAGGGCAATAAGGGTAGGACAATTATGTCTTCTAAGCACCCTCTCTTGCCAGAGGGCATTAAAACTCTCGACAGATGCATTTCTTCCAGGTTCTTCTTGGGGGATGAATACCAGATGAATTCCCAAAAGCAAATGAAGTCGGATAAACTGGGAGATGCTATAGGGATACCGTCCTCCACCTGTAGCAGACATCTCATTATCCATCTGGGATACCTCTGGAATCCCCATAAATCGCCATGTTTCAATGAGATGTCTGCACAGAGAGATAGTCTGTTTATCAGAGAACTGACTTGTGAAGGCTGTATGGCCTGCAACATCCACGGTGTGAAAGGAATAGAATCGGGTGACTCCTTTTGAGCCTCTGAGATGCCTTGGTCCAACAATATTTGTCTGATGAAGGTCTCCGATCTTTTCAGCCTTAATGTATGGATAAGGCTGATTATTGGTATTTTTTCTTCTCTTAGTTCGTCCTGTCTTTCCATGGTGAAAAAGGATTTTTTCAATAGTAGAGATAGCTGGAATACTATAAATCTTTCTCTGTTTAAGCTCCCATTGGATAACCTCTGCTCCAATCCCAGAAAAGGCAGAACGCCTGGTTTTGTAAGATTCCAACTCTTTCCTGACAGTAAGTATCTTTTTGACCATATGTTCTGGGGTTTTTCTCCAGATTTGTTTTGGAGCACGATTCTTATCTCTAAGCCCTTTAAGCCCTTGCTCTTTAAATCGTTTGAGCCATTTAGAAAGCCATCTTCTACTTTTTTGTACCAATTGAAGTATTTTGTTGAAACCATATCCTTCTTGGTGAAGCTGTATCGCCTTGCAGTGTTTATCATACTCATTCTGATTATTCATCGCCTCTCTCTCCTTCCAAAAGTTTTTGGAAAAAGTTTAGGCGATTTTAAAATTGGTATATTATGTTATTACGGAAACCCAGTAAACAATAGTTTACCTTACACTTCCCTTTAATTTATAATTCAGGAGAAAGGGGGATTTGCTTTATTAAAACTTCATTAGGGGAGGTGTAGCGGCTTCGTTCAACCAGCTTCTTTCTGAAACTACCGCATCAGAAAGAAGCTTAACCGTTATACGCAATTTTGGCATAACAGAAGTGAAAATATGAAAGAAAAAGTATGGAAATCTCAACTCCCACAAAAGAGGCCAATATCAAGAACGGCACGATGTCTTGGGCCCATATCAGACATTGGGGAACATGTGCCACCCGATTGGTGGCGGCGTGTCTTCAATTCTATCTACCTAAAAACTGATGCAGATGTGGTGGACGACCAGCGTATTATAAGGAGAGAAGTGGACTTATTCTCCGAAATTCTCAATCTTTCACCGGAAGATAAAATCCTGGATTTATGCTGTGGACAAGGGAGGCATTCCCTTGAACTGGCAAGAAGAGGATTTAATAATGTTGAAGGGCTGGATTGTTCGCATTATTTAATCCAAAAGGCAAAAACCCAGGCAAAAAATGAAGGGCTGTCTATTAAATTTAGAGAAGGAGATGCCAGAAAACTTATTATATCCCCTGATACGTTTGATGTTGTGATGATTTTAGGAAATAGCTATGGCTATTTTGAAACTGTTCAGGATGATTTAAGGGTTTTGAGAGAAGTTTTTAGAGTTCTCAAGCCCCATGGGAGAGTTCTTATAGATGTTGCGGATGGTGAATATTTAAGGAAAAACTTTCAGCCAAGATCATGGGAATGGATAGATAAAAAGCACTTTGTCTGTCGGGAGCGTTCCTTCTCGATAGATAAACAGCGGTTACTAACAAGAGAAGTGATCTGTCATACAGCAAAAGGGGTTGTAGTAGACCAGTTCTATGGTGAGAGACTCTATACCAAAGAGGGATTGGCTGAGTTCCTGAAAGCAGCAGGTTTTGACAGCATAAATTTTCACGGAGAAATATTCACTGATTCCCAGCGAAATCAGGATTTAGGAATGATGGAGAGAAGAGTTCTCACAACAGCGGTTTGCAGAAAAGGCTTATAGAGAATCATAAACCTAAAAAATTGGCCCTTATAGCAGCTATGAGGAAATTAGTGTTAATAGCCCATGCAGTTTATAAAAATAAAGTGGAGTTTTCAATTGCTTGTCTTAAGGAAAAAGTTAATCAGGGTGGGTTTGGCTTGATTTTTACCACAGTATCTCGTTTGTATGGTCAATAAGCAATTTCTTCTCCTTAGGTGTTAATTCCAGATTTTTTTTTAAGCCAGTCAAGCTCGACCTTTAGTTGCCCAATCTGCCGGTAAAGTTCTTCTATAAGCTCATCCTTATCCTGATCGGCCTTCTGCCTTTTCCCTATAAATAACTCTGTTATGCCATTGCTTGCTATGGCCTTCCAATTCCTTATCTGCCCAGGATGAACCTGATACTGACTTGCCAATTCAGATGTGGTCTTATCTTCCTTTATTGCCTCTAATGCTATTTTTGCCTTAAAGGCCGGGGGATAGTTTGCCCTCATTTTCTTCATGGACCTCCTCCTTTTTTGACCTCAACTGTAACTTAACATACTGTCCGATTTTCTGGGTCCATTATACCTGCAAAGCTGCCATGGATAGCGCTAAAGGTTTAAAGATTTCATAAATTAATTGCTTACTTCTTAGTAATAATTTATAATAATATTATCTTTTATTACTATCTAAGGAGAATAAAAATGTCAGTAAAAACTTCTATAAACATCCCTAATGAAATTTACAACGAAGCTAAAAGGTTGTCAGACAACTTTAGCCAGACGGTAGCAGAGGCCCTTAAGGAGTATCTGAGAAAAAGAAAGGTAGAAAAAGCTATTACTAGTTTCGGAAAATGGGAAAAGAGAGATAAAAGCAGCGTTGAAATCGTTAACAAACTGAGAAAAGAGGACAGCCGCCGCTATGCAGACCGTAATCGTTGATACAGATATTGCAATTGATTATTTGAGAGGCATCCAGTATGCCAGAGACCTTATGCTCCGATTATGGGATGGAAACACTGCATATTTGAGCATCCTGTCAGTTTACGAACTCTACGCCGGAATGCGTGAAAATGAAAAAGAGGACACAGAGAATTTCATAAATGCATGTAATATTGAACCTGTAACAAAAGAGATAACCAAAAAGGCTGGTGAGATTTACAGGCATTACAAGAAACAAGGCATTACTTTAACATCTATTGACTGCCTTGTTAATGCAACAGCTGTTGTTAGAGGACACAAAATTGCTACAAGAAACGAGGAGCATTATCCAGACAAAAAGATACTCTTGTCATTAAAATAAAAAGGAGGACGACATGACAAAAACAGAATTGATTGACAAGATCGCATCAGGAGTAAAGATTTCAAGGGTTGAGGCAGGGAAGGCACTTGATGCAGTGATTGATAGCATCAAAAGAACCTTAAAAGAAGGGAAATAAGGTTACACTTGTAGGTTTTGGCACATTCTCAGTAGCTGGAAGGAATGCAAGAAAGGGCAGAAATCCAAGAACAGGTGAGGAACTAAAAATCCCTGCCTGCAAGGTGCCTAAATTCACAGCCGGCAAGGCGCTTAAAGAAGCGGTAAAATAGCAGTTTTTAAAATATTTTTGTTATAGTGACAACAGGGGTGATGTACATGAGAAGAAATTT
>PEUB01000125.1:3820-4049 GCA_002780895.1 Nitrospirae bacterium CG02_land_8_20_14_3_00_41_53 | reverse complement strand
TCAATTTCATCCAGAATCAATACTTACAAAGGTGGGGAAGGATTTGCTAAGAAATTTCCTGAAATTAAAATGAAACGATTATATAAAAATAATGAAAAATAGTAATCCCCCCATCCCCCCTTTAGCAAAGGGGGACAAGGGGGGATTTGAGGTATTCATGATTAAAGAGGCGATAAACATGCTTGTTAGCAATATATCCCTTTCAGAGTTTGAGATGGCTAAGTGTATG
>PEUB01000125.1:0-3749 GCA_002780895.1 Nitrospirae bacterium CG02_land_8_20_14_3_00_41_53 | reverse complement strand
GGGGGAAGGCAAGAACCATTAAGGCACCTGAGGGAGTTCTCGATACATGCGGCACTGGCGGCGATATGTCACATACATTTAATATCTCAACAACGACAGCTCTTGTAGTTGCAGGGGCAGGAGTACCAGTTGCAAAGCATGGGAACCGTTCTGTCTCAAGCCAGTCCGGCAGCGCTGACGTGCTTGAGGCACTTGGAGTAAAAATAGATTTACAGCCAGAGAAGGTTGAAAAATGTCTTTTTGAGACAGGATTTGGTTTTCTCTTTGCACCCCTGTTTCACCCGGCAATGAAATATGCAATCGGCCCCCGTCGGGAAATGGGGATAAGGACTATATTCAATATACTGGGCCCCATAACAAACCCTGCTAGTGCAAAGAGGCAGATACTCGGTGTGTTTGCCGATAAACTTACAGAGCCGCTGGCTAAGGTTCTTGGAAATCTCGGTGCAGTTGATGCAATGGTTGTCCACGGCGAGGATGGACTTGATGAGATAAGCATTTCAAACAGAACAAGGGTTTCAAGATTTAAAGATGGGGAGGCCAAAAACTTTTATATTGAGCCAGAGGATTTTGGTATAAGGAGAAAAAAGATTGAGCATATACTTGGTAGCAACAAGGAAGGTAACGCAGCCATTACCCTATCTATCCTAAATGGTGAAAAGGGACCGAGGCGAGATATAGTCCTTATGAACTCAGCTGCTGCCATTATTGTCGCAGGAAAGACCGAGGACTTCAAGATGGCACTTAGCATGGCAGCAGATTCGATAGATTCGGGAAGGGCATTAAAAAAACTTGAAGAGGTAAGAAAGGTCAGTAATTCTCTCTAATCCCTCTGAATCCCCCTTTAGCAAAGGGGGACTAAGGGGGATTACTTAGGAGGTTTTTTTTGACTGTAAGGGTAGGGGTTATTGGGGTTGGATATTTGGGTCAGCACCATGCAAGGATTTTTTCTGAGATTGATGACGCAGAACTTATTGCTGTTGCCGACATTGTTAAAAAAAGGGCTGATGTTTATGCAGAAAAATATAGGTGTGAGTCGTATACTAACTACAGAGGCATCCTCCATGAGGTTGACGCCCTCAGTATTGTAACTCCTACAACAACCCATTATAGTATTGCTCTCGATTGTATTAAAGCAGGCAAAGATATTCTTATTGAGAAACCTATAACAATGAATGTCAAAGAAGCTGACAAACTTATAAATGAAGCAGAGAAAAGGGATTGTATAATTCAGGTCGGTCATCTGGAAAGATATAATCCTGTTGTGCTTGCTGCATCTGAGATGATTAAAAAACCGCTCTTTATCGAGTCAGAAAGACTCTCCCCCTTTCTCGGGAGAGGAACAGATGTTGATGTTACGCTAGATCTCATGATACATGATATAGATATAATACTTGCAATCATGGGTCAGCAGTCTAATCCCCCCTTACCCCCCTTTACTAAAGGGGGGCGTGGGGGGATTATAAATATAAAGGATATTAAAGCTGTAGGAGCAAAAGTTCTTACTGATAAAATTGATGCCGCAAAGGCATGGCTTGAGTTTGAAAATGGGTGTACAGCGCTTGCTACCGTGAGCCGTCTGTCACCTGAGAAACAAAGGAGGCTTAAGGTCTTTCAAAAAGATTCTTATATATCTGTTGACTATCAGAGTTCAGAAATAAAGCGCTATTTTAAGACTGAAGAGGGTATATCATTCGACGTCACAAAACCTGAGAAAAAAGAACCTCTAAGAGAAGAATTGAAGGATTTTATCAATTGTGTAAAGGAAAGAAGGAAACCAACCGTCTCTGCTGTTGAAGGAAGAGAAGCACTTAAAATAGTACTGGAGATATCGGAAATTATAAAAAATGGAAGATAAAGCAGGTTAAGGCTGAGATAGAGGAGATAAAGATGGTTCCGATGGTTGATTTGAAGAAACAATTTCAAGAGATTAAAGGCGAGGTATTTCATGTCCTAACAGAGATACTCGAAAGCAGTAAGTATATACTTGGAACAAAGGTCTCCGAGTTTGAAAAAAAGGTAGCAAATTACCATGGTGTCCGAGAGGCTATAGGTGTTGCATCAGGGACTGATGCCCTTCATCTATCAATTGATGCACTGGGTATTGGTGAAGGGGACGAGGTTATCACAACACCTTTTACTTTCTTTGCTACTGTTGAGGCAATCCTTTATACAGGTGCTTTGCCTGTCTTTGTTGATATTGAGCCTGATACATTGAATATAGATGCAAGTCAGATAGAGGCAAATGTAACAAAAAAAACAAAGGCGATTTTGCCAGTTCATCTATTCGGCTGTCCATCGGATATGAAAAAAATATTAAATATAGCAAAAAAAAACGGGCTGAAAGTGATTGAAGACTGTGCCCAGTCTTTTGGTGCCGAGGTAAACGGCAAAAAGGTCGGAAGTATTGGAGATGCAGGTTGTTTCAGTTTTTATCCAAGCAAAAACCTCGGCGGATACGGAGATGGTGGTATGATAATTCTTAACAGCATAAGAGTGGCAGATACAATAAGGGAATTAAGAAACCACGGCTCCAGAGGTTCATACATACATAAGAGGGTTGGATTGAACAGCCGGTTGGATGAGATACAGGCAGGCATCCTCCTTGTAAAGCTTATGCGCATAGATGAATACAACAGAAAGCGTAGGCAGAATGCAGCACTCTACAATAACCTTCTTTTAGACAAGGTAACCTGTCCTATTGAAAAGAAAGATATATGTCATGTCTATCACCAGTATACAATCATAAGCCGTAAAAGGGACAGTATACAACAGAAGCTTAAGAAAAATGGTATCTCATCAGTTATTTATTATCCAGTGCCGCTCCACCTGCAGAAGGCACTTAAATTTTTAGGTTATCAAAAAGGGGATTTTCCTGTTGCTGAGAAGGCAGCCAAAGAAGTACTTTCATTGCCAATGTATCCGGAGCTTGAGGAATCAGTGATAGAGGAGATAGCAGAGATAATCAGGAGCACTGTTTAGTGCTCGCTGGAGGTCTTGAGAAATGTTGACACTACGGCCTTGAATATGATTAACTTACATTGAAGGAGTTTAAATGAAAGAAGCATTGAGATATTTAAATAATGCAAAGGAAATATTAAAGTCAGCACCTATAGAAGATAATGCATATACGGATGAAAAGTATGTCCGGGAGGCCTGTGGGACTGCTTATCTTGCAGTACTCAAGGCGATAGATGGATATTTACTTAATAAAGGATTAACCAAAAAAGAGCTACCTAAATCTGTTGATGGCTATAGAAAAGCACTACAGAAATATTTAGCGGTTCATGATGGAAAACTTACGAGAGAGTTCGAGAGACTTTATGAAGAGTTACATATAGCGGGTTATTACAGAGGTCTTTTAGGACATGTGAATGTTGTAAAAGATGCACTAAAAGCTGCAAGGGTATTTATTGAGAAGATTGGGTAAGTAGTAAAATATTAAGACTTCTTTTTCCATATCTCCTTCTCTAACCTCAATAAAATAAGGTAGTGCTCCACAATATGTTCAGGCAGTTCCTGCAGTAAGGCTAAAAACTCCTTCTTGTCAGGACGCTTTTTTCTGTATCTTTTAACTCCCTCAGCAACTGCAGGAACACGCTGGGTTTCTTCTTCACTGAATAACTCTACCATAGGGATGGATAAGGCTTCTGCAATCAACTCCAAGGATTTCTGGGTAAACTTTCTTTTACCACTTTCTAACTGGTTTATGTAGCCCTCTGAAAGACCACTTTTTAAGGCAAGTTCCT
>PEUB01000129.1 GCA_002780895.1 Nitrospirae bacterium CG02_land_8_20_14_3_00_41_53 | reverse complement strand
GGCTAACTTAACAGAAACAGATACCATATAATGAAAAAATTGCCTCTAAATATTATTCGGATAGGTTTACGTAATTTCTATATCGGGATTTGGGTCAATACGAGCTCTTGAAATATACCATCGTACCTGGTATATTAATAGATTGTACCCAGCGAGCAATTTTGGTTACTTTCTCTTCTTCATGCATCTTCGCGGATTTGATACTCTTCAAGGCATCAAGCATCATATAGGTGCCTATAATAGCGAGAACCACTACAAAAGCAACGCTGACATAGAGGTTAGAACCTGCGTCTCCGAAAGACCGCTTGATATTTTCCTGAATATGGGCACCGTATACAACTCCTGCCTCTGCAGAGGCACCCATGATCAGACCCAGCTTGACATCAACCTGTCCATATTTAGCACGTTTGATAGCACCAACAAGTGCCTTTGGAAATTTGTGGCACATATTGCTGGCAACTGCTACAAGACCGGGGACACCCATGCTCATCATCCCAGGTGTAAGGACAAAAGCCCCTCCAGAGCCGATGAATCCACTCACAAGACCTCCAACGAATCCCACAAAAACCAGGTAGAGCATATTCATCAAATTAAGGTCTACAAAGTTAACAACATCATGCATATTATTTCACCTCCTTCTTCTTTTTTGCCTTTACTCCAAGGATTGTCCAGAAATTACCCGTAAAAGAACCGTGGAAGAATGAGAGGATAAACACTGCTAATATTGGCAGAAACGCATACAGCCCGCCACGTGTAAAATAATCGTTCACCAGACTCTGATTCGTTAGCAAAAATGCATAAAGTGTCATTACTACTAACCCCATGAATATAGCCTTTCCATAGGGCTTCTTCCTTACATATTTTTTTGCCATTTTTTCTCCTCCTTAACAATAATATTTTAAATTTTCCTATGCTAATATTCGTTAATTAGCCGGTTTAGACATCTCGTTTTTTGGTTTAACAGCTCTCCATAACTACTACCAGTGGACATTGAAGATTTTGCCACAAATCAGAAAGACCTTTGTGTTTTCCTTTACAGTCATCAAGACTGTCAGGAGACTCAATGACTACAAAGACTATCTCTTTCCTTCCATTTGCATAATCAATGATTTCCTGCTTAAAATAGCCACCTTTTTTCTTGACCAACATATATTGGATCCCTTCGTTTTCAAGCTCCTTTAAAAACTGTTCGAGTATTAAATCATCTGTTTCTGATGAGAAATACAGGATATCAAGATTTGCTCCTATCCTTTTGCACGTATTTAGGGTGTATTTAAGGGTCTTCTGATCAATTTGTCCTCCCCTTAGTGCTAACAAAACTCTTCTATTTTCCCTTAATATATCTTTTGCTGTCTCAAACTCTCCAGCCTCTGCAAAGGAGATTGCTGACAACAAATCCTCAATTTTTTTATTCAGATTGCACATAACCTCGTTAAATTAACTTATCACCCCCTTTCAATAAAGGTTTTCATCTCTGTTGCAAGATGGATATTTTAATTGCATTATGTAACGATCAGGATTATTACTTTTATAAGCAGACTTTATCCCGATCGAGGTCGAACTATCATTAAGTAGTAGTACCATATCAACAATTTCCTCAACCCTGTCTGCGAAGTTAACCTCCAACCCCTTTTTAACATCCTCAGGAATATTTTCTATATCCACCCTGTTCTTGAGCGGTAATATCACGATTTTTACCCCTGCGCGTCTTGCAGCCAGCATCTTTTCTTTAATACCCCCGACAGGCAGGAGTCTTCCGCTTAGGGTTAACTCTCCTGATACTGCCACATCCCTCCTCGCAGGCCTTTTCGTTAAAAGTGAGATAAGGGCAATTGCAATAGTCGCTCCGGCAGAGGGCCCGTCTTTTGGAATAGCTCCAGCAGGCACATGAATATGAACATCGTGATTATTAAAAAAATCCTCCGGGATATTGAAAGAAGACGCATTGCTCCTCAGGTAACTTAAGGCAGCCTGAGCAGACTCCCGCATTACATTTCCGAGAGATCCTGTCAGGATGAGCTCCCTGTTTCCTTTCATCCTCGCTGCCTCGACAAAGATGATATCACCCCCTGTATTAGTCCATACCAGACCCGTCGCGATACCAATACGGTTTTTTTCATCTGCTACCTCAAAGTAGTATTTTCTCGGTCCGAGATATCTTTCGACCAGTTCCGGTGTTACTTTTATATTTCGAATAGCTTCCTTGTGGCGTACAAACTCGGTGGCTATCTTTCGACAGATGGTAGCGATCTGTCTTTCAAGATTTCTTATGCCAGCCTCCCGGGTATATTCTTGAATGACCCTGGATATTGACTCAGCAGTAAATTCAGGTGGGCAATCCGATAAGCCTTGTTCAAGAACTTGTTTGGGAACTATATGCTGCAAGGCAATCTTTATTTTTTCATCTTCTGTATATCCTGAGAACTCGATGACTTCCATTCTGTCCCTGAGGGCCTCCTGGATGTTATCGGCGATATTGGCTGTTACAATAAACATGACGCTCGATAGATCAAAAGGTACATCTAAATAGTGGTCAACGAAACTATGGTTCTGTTCAGGATCGAGCACTTCCAGCAAGGCCGAGGCTGAATCCCCTTTAAAATCCTGCCCTATCTTATCCAGCTCATCCAGCATAAAAACAGGATTGGCAACCCCCACCCTGCGAATTTCCTCAATAATACGTCCTGGCATTGCACCGGCATATGTCCTTCTATGACCTCTGATTTCGGCCTCGTCTTTCATTCCTCCTAGTGAAATTCTTGCAAATTTTCTCCCGAGGGCATCAGCAATAGACCTGCCGAGGGAGGTCTTTCCAGTCCCCGGCGGACCTGCAAAACAGAGGATAGATCCCTTTGTGGAAATGACTGATAACTTTTTCTCTATAGCCAGTTTTACAGTTGAACGCACCTCATCAAGCTCAAAGGGCTTTGAAATATAATGGAATGCGCCTTTTTTTATGGCCTCAATAGCGCTGTCGACTGTGGCATAGCCTGTAATCATGATGATCTGAGTGTCAGGATATTTACTCTTTGCCTTTTCAAGGACACCGATACCGTTAACTTTCTTCATCTTAAGGTCAGTTATTATTACGTCAAAATCAGTGGCATCTAACTTTTCGACGGCCTCTACACCACTCTCTGCTGTGATAACAATATAATCCTCTCTCTTTAGTATATGCTCTAAATTTTTCCTGACAATCTCTTCGTCATCCACCACCAATATTCGGGGTTTTCTGTTTGCAACCAATATCTTTACGGCTAAATGCTCCAGGATTCTTTCCTTGATACTATTCAGAGCATAATGTCTTTCATCTAAAATCTTCTTCGCCCCTTCGATATCCAGATTATCTTCTGTTTTTTTGCTCCACGGTAGACTAACAAGGTACTCAATATAGGTAAGCCCAATCGTATATTCAGCCGTAGCAGGGCTCATCTTAGATAACATCTCAAGTTCCTTATCGGCGATCTGCTGAACATGCGAGGGCATCTGTGCAGAGGCAATGACCTTACGCAGGTCCTCTATCGCCGCAATCGGGAGTTTTTCTTCTGATTTTTTTTCTTCTGATTTCTTAAAGATAGTCAATTTTCACACCAATTTCTGTAAAATAGAAGGTTAAGCAAGGGGGTTAATTGTTTTTCCTTAACATTAACCCCTCCCTTTTGCCTGACATGATATACGGTTACCTTTTTATCCCGGGTGCCCTTAACTCCTTGCGAATTCTCGTGGTCGGTGATACACGATCCACCTTCTGGAGTCTGTCTTCTTCCCGCAATAT
>PEUB01000033.1 GCA_002780895.1 Nitrospirae bacterium CG02_land_8_20_14_3_00_41_53 | reverse complement strand
ACTCATAGAAGCGACCTCCTTTAGATTTTGTTTTTGGATAAAATATTTTAATCGAGGTCGCTTCCTACTTCAACAACTAAAGGGACATTGTCCAAGAGGAGGTTAAAAATATGAATACAAGTATTGAAAGAATAATATCTGATCCGAAGATATGCAGTGGCAAACCGTGTGTTAAGGGAACCCGAATCCCTGTGCATATCATACTCGATCTTTTGGCTGTAGGAGAGAGTTTTGAAGGGATTAAAAAAGCATATCCAAATATCACCGATGAAGATATCAAGGCGTGTTTAAACTATGCTGCGATTCTTGCTGATGAGGAGGCAGGGGTTACGGTGTGAAGATTTTTGCCAATGAAAACCTTTTTGAACCCATTATTGATTATTTGAGGTCTCTCGGGAATAATGTCCTGATGATGAAACACTCACGATATTCAAAAAATTTTACCAGTCTATCAAGGAAGAAGACATAAAAGGGAATCTGATTATTATAACCCCAGGATTATTCAGCATTACAGAATCAGAGGCCGATGTAAGAGTCAATCTTAACCAGAATGCTGTAAAGACTTATGAACAGCGGTTTGGGAAGACCATCTATTTTACTGATAGGGAAGATTTAAGTGCTATTGAGGTAATTGAAAGTTATCGTGACAGAAATGAAGTGGAAGAATTATTTAAAGAGATGAACGACCCGCAATTAGCTCCCTTTAGACCAGTTTATCACTGGACAGACCAGAAGATAATTGTGCATGGTTTTGTCATGTTTTTAAATTATTTCTTTTGGAGGTTAATTTGCCATAAACTCATGTCACATGGCCAATTTTAACATTTTTAATGACTTTTGAATTTTCTTCCTCAAAGCAGAATTTAATATAGCTTCATCTAAACTTTTCAATACCACTTCCTTGCACGGGTTCTTTAGATTTAAATCTAAGAAAGCCAAAATAGATTTTCTTAAATAATCGCCATAGTTATAAATATTTGTACAAAAAAAAGCATCGCCTTTTTCATCCATAAGTGAGCCATGAACAATATCGCTTCTGATGTCGTAAAACTTCTTAATATCACGACATATTTGTTTTTCTTGACTTTTATCTTTGCTTAAGAGAGCCTTTATTCTTAATGAAAGATTTTGTCTTTTATCTTCACCTCTAAGCAGATATAAAGACTCAAGGCCAATAGTGTAATCAATTAGCTTATCAATTATTGAAAAGGGATTGTTATTTTCTACGCTTCCTTTAAGTAATAGGTGAATAGCTAAAAAACAACGAGTATCAATATCGCTCATTATTTTATGTTTCTTACGATAGGGCATATCGGGAAAGTTTATATATTTCAGGTATTCTTCCATCTTTTTTCTAAAAATGTTGAATGGTTCAATATCTTCCTTTTTAAAAAAGTAAGAGTCTCCTTTTAACCCATAACCTAATCCATAATTTTCCCCATGAAATCGCATTTCACGCCATTTCTTGATTGCATATGAAAAGACTAAAGGGATTATTAAATCCCCTCTTTTAAATAACTTCATTATCCTAAATAGGGGGTAGAAAAAAATTCTACTGTTAAGAGAGAGAAAATCAGAACTCTTTCCTCTGCCTATATAATAATCTCTTACAGCAATATAATTATCGCCTGGGTAATTATTGAAGTAATCAAGTTCGTCGCAGAGCTTGTCTCTATGTTTTTCTGTTAATTTTTCTATTCAAAAATCTCCGAAATGCAAATATTCACTATCCGACTCGAAGTTTCTTAATACTGCACATATTTGGACATCATGTGTATTCATACTTTATTGCCCATCAAACTATTTCTAATGGATGCATTTATTTATGATAAGTTGCACAACGGTATCGGCACAATAGCACCGAGTGCTGATATACTCCCATTTTTGGGGGTGTAGTAGCACCTCGTGCGGATATTTTTATTTAGATGTAAACCCCTCCCTATTGTCAAGACAAAAAAATGGGGGTTTTTTCGTTTGCGGATATGTTCACCTATCTTTTTGGGTCTAATGGATAACCCCTTGGTGGTATAATAGGTCGCAGGAATGAAAGGAATAAATCGTTCATGTTGAAGGACATTTTTGATTTAGCTCATAGAATTTATTATGGGAAATAAAGATACTTCTTTACCTGAGATTCCATTAAGTCGCGGGGATGACCTTCACAATCTTAAATACATGGATAATGCTGACCTTGTGCTCTTCATGGCAGGCAATCAGTTTATGGTTATGGATGATCTCCTTCGCTTATTTCAACAAGAATACCCTGAAATAAAGCGCATCTTCTATGAAACCCTTCCCCCTGGCCTGGAGCTAAAACAGATTCTTTCAGGTGGTGCTAAATTTGGAGATATAGAAATTAGAGTGACACCCGATGTATATACATCTGTAACAGAAGACGCGATGAAAGAACTTTCCAATAAAGGATTTGTTAATAATTACTTTGTCTACCTCCATAATAGAATCGTCCTCATGGTACCTGAAGGGAACCCAGCAGGCATAAAGACGGTTAATAACCTGGGCCGTGAGGATGTGAGGATTTCTCAGCCAGGTGAAATGGAGGATATTACCCGATATATCATTGATATGTATGAAAGTGCTGGCGGCAAAACCTTAGTAAAGAGAATCATTGAAGAAAAAAGAGAAGAAGGGAATACCATCCTGACCATTGTTCATCACCGAGAGACACCTTTGAGGATAAAGAAAGGGACAGTTGATGTAGGGCCTGTATGGGCAACAGAGGTTATCAATGCCCGAAAAGATGGGTTGAAAGTCGAGGCCATAGAACCTGGCGAAGGTTTAGATCAACGTGATAAGGTGAATTACTATATAGCAGGGCTTAGAAAAGTTCCACACCCTGAGAATGCTGAAAAGTTTCTCAATTTCATAAAGACTCCACAGGCCCAGGGAATCTATAGACGATTTGGCTTTGTGCCACATTTCATTTAGTACCGACAGCCTCAGAGGCTATTCAGTACAGGACTCTGGATAGAGGGGGCGGTGACCCCTGCCTTGACATCCTCTCGGAATCCTGTATAAAAAATATATCCTTCCGGGTAAAGAAGATGCAGGGTGAGGTGAGAGAACGGAAATAATTTGACTATATCCAATTCTATATCTAAAATGGGAGTGAACTGTGATGAAACCCATATCAGAAAAATTCGTAGAGAAGACCTGGCAGGAAGTTGCCGGGTTCAGCACAAATCGAGCAATCAAAGAGATGCAAAAGATGGGGAAAAACCAGTCGGATCTCCTGGCTTTCTTAATGGCTTTGACCGAGGATCTGGACCCGGAAGTAAGAGAACTGGCTATTTATATTGCTTTTGTCGTTTATCGTATTTTTGAAGGCTCACGGATAAGGATCAAAAAGATTACTTCCAAAGAGATTATCGACTGCTATGAATACAACGAAGACCTTATTGGTAAATTGGAAGGAGCCGATGAGAAGTTTATTGATAGAATCGCCAGGATACAGATTTCCAAGCAGCCACATGTTATGAAGTATGTTGTAGAAGCCCTTATGGAAGGATCAGAGGATGGTGATGATGTTGTGCTGACCGATGAAGATAAAGGCTTTCTTTTCCTTCTTCTTAAAACTGTGGTTGATCTTCTTGATAAGAAGACTTATTAACAGTCTCATAAGTGTGTATACTGTTGGTATGAAAACATGCATCATGACTTTTGTTTCGGTATTGTCAAGTCTTTTATGCAAATTCTCCTAAAGGTTCTATTCTCAATGGTTTCCATGGTTATTAATTACGCTGCAATCCTTTCAAGTTTTGA
>PEUB01000123.1 GCA_002780895.1 Nitrospirae bacterium CG02_land_8_20_14_3_00_41_53 | reverse complement strand
CAAGAAGCTGCGTCCGGGGTAATTGCACCAAAATACTCATTATGATTAGTAGCATTATAATTCTGCCATTTATAAGTACCTGTATTTTCAAGACCTTTCACACCTAATAAGAATCTGTAACTATTTGCTACAGTATCTGCAGTTTCGCACTTACCATCTACATTATTATGGTGAGCACCTTTTAACTTGGGTATCCCTGTTGCGTTGCTGTCCTCCATGTTGCGTTTACCGTGGCAACCAATATATCCGGCACATGTTAAGTTTGTATCATTAATAATCTTATCATGGCCGCCTTCTGGTAAAAGGCCAGGTGGAGTGTTTAGATTTGAATCATTAGTACCTACATCCTTTACATTATGACCTGCGGTATTCTGATCAGCGGTTACCCGTGATTTAGCCCCTGTGATATAGGCAAAATTTCCACCTGCTAAATCCGTAGCATCTGTGTGATAGACCTGAGGTATATCACTGCCACCTATGGTTACGATCTTACTCGTTCCAATTCCATGACATCCAAGACAGTCTCCACGGACAAGCGCCCCATACGGACCTGTTCCTTTCCATGGCTTGCCATCAGCACCATATGTAGCCATCGCCGTACCATTCTGGCTGTTATGCATTGTATGGCAGTTGACACATGGGCCGGTTTGGGCATCGCCGGAACTGTATACCAAGACTAAATATAATAGGACTATTATTGATAAAACATATATATTTCTTTGATATTTCATCTCAGACACCATTTTGTAACTATTATTGCTAAATTTTTTTAAAAATACAACCCAAATCTTTAAATGCAATTATAATGCCAAATTTTTTGACTAATATCTGCCTCATAAACCCCATAAATCTATAAATTGTGTAAACTTTTTCCTAAGATGTGTAACTAATTACATAATAATATTTCCCTTTTCTTGAGGGTCTTGCAAAAGTCTCAAATGGGCACCCTCCCCAACCCCTCCTCTACGAGTCGTTAGACCATCAAGGGAGGGGAACACACCCCTACACCCCTCTCAAGAGGGGATTTAATGTCAATTGTACAAGAATCATTCAATTTAGGTTATATTATTTATACCATGCTCCCTCATAAGGATCAATTCAGCGGCTGTTTGGTTGGCCAATGTCTGGGCGATGCACTTGGTTTTGTTGTGGAAGGCTTTTCACCAGAGGCATGCAGAAGGTATGTCGAAGATATCCTAAAAACAGAGAGGGCAGGAGAGTTCGGCCGTTGGCCATTTCCTTTCGGACAGTATTCAGATGATTCACAACTTGCACGTGAACTTCTTCAGAGCTATGTTGCCTGTAAAAAATTTGACCCAGCCGACTATGCAGAACGAATAAAGCTTATCTTTGCAGAGAAAAGAATTGTAGGATTTGGTTATTCAACAAAAGAGGCGGCAAAAAGATTATCCCAGGGTATCTCATGGGAAGAATCCGGTACACCTGCTCCTTCAGCAGGGAACGGCAGCGCTATGCGGGCTGCTCCTGTAGGCTTGTTCTTTTTTGACAATCCACAGATTCTTATTCAGGCAGCACATAATCAGGGCAGAATAACTCATAAAGACCCGCGTAGTTCTGCAGGAGCAGTCGCGATTAGCGGTGCAGTAGCATTGGTGCTTCAGGAAAAAACAATAAACCCTGACTCTTTTTTATCAACTCTTGCAGATTGGTCTGGTACGATTGACCCAGGTTTTGCTTCTAAACTTAAAAAATTGATTCAATGGTTATTCCTTCCACCTGAAGAAGCTGTAACATTAATTTCTAAAGCTGGCTTAGATGCTGACTATGTTGACGATGATGAATGGAAAGGGATATCTGCATTTGTAATCAGCAGTGTGTTGTGGAGTCTCTATGCGTTTCTCAGGTCACCTGATGATTACTGGGAAACCATCTGCACAGCTATTGAAGTAGGCGGGGATGTTGATACAACAGCAGCAATGGCAGGCGCAATCAGCGGTGCCTACCTGGGAATTGGTGCAATACCTTCACATCTGTTACGTTTTCTGACAGACAGGAAGACATGGGGGTTTGACGAGCTCGTTGAATTAGCACACCAGTGCTATGAAATAAGAATGCAGGATGTCCAATGAATATCAATGCCTTGCAGCAATGAGCTTCACAGACAATCAGGATTCTATATAATCCTATAACTTGATTATTTCTTTTTTTATGTCTTTCATCGGATAATGTTTCCCATTACCTGTGGCAAGAATAGCACCTTTTATAAAAGCACTTGCTGCAATAAGGCAATCAGCAAGTTCAAGGGATTGTCTTTTTTCACTTCTTTTATATGACCCAGCCTTTTCAGCAATCTCACGCGTTACATCAACAATATTCAGTCCATCAATCAAATCTTTTGTCTTTTCACGCTCTGACTCTCTCATCCCAGCATGGACTTCTGCTACGGTTATCGTTGAACAATAAATAATAGATTCGTTAACCGCTGACAATAGGAATTTTTTAGCATTTTCTCTACCCCTTAAAAAATCAATCAATATATCCGTGTCGACAAGCAGATTTTTCATTATTAGCGGCTCATTCTTGCTGACCTTCTAAGTTTTCTAATAAACGTACCTGTGCCCTTTTTTAGTTCTGGATGGTCCTCATGCTTCCATGCACCAAAACTGGATTGAATTGCCTTCTCGAGTTTCATCCTTTTAAGTTCCTTCTTCAGTGCTTCTGTAACAACCTTGCTTTGTTCTCTTTTTGCGACAGACTTTTTAAGTTCGTCAAGCAAATCTTCTGGCAGAAGAAAATTTGCTTGTTTTACTGTTGTACCCATAAAACCTCCATTACATATTTAATTATATAGAGTTTATCCTATATAACTTTCTAAGTCAATTATAGTTAGGTAATAATTCGTTGTTTAAGAAAAATTACACTACTGCTAAATTTGTCGCAGACCCATATCCTTTGTCTCTATGGAAAAATACGATTCAAAAAATTTATAATTTAAAGCTTAATCAAAGTAGGGGGGGGAGGGGCTTCCGGGGGAGGAAGCCCCTCGTTGGAGGGAAGCTTTAAATCTCTTTTTGATGTGCCTTTCTCATAAATGCAGGCACATCAATACGGTCTTCATATGACATAATTTCTGTTGCCACTATATCCATACCATAATCGGACTTAAGACTCTTTGATAAAACCCTCTCCGAACCTCTGAAACTCAAGGGTCGCTTAACAGGATTCCACTTTTTAATCTGCGGCAATTCTACCTTTTCTTTTTGATCATCAAAGCCTGTTGCAATTACAGTGACCCTCACCTCGCCGTCAACATCAGGATCTATAACCGCACCAAATATGAGGTGCACCTCCTCGTCTGCAGAGTCGTATATAAGGGAAGACGCTTCCTGAACGTCACTTAGTGAAAGTTCAAGACCACCTGTGATATTAATGAGTATGCCCTTTGCGCCTTCAATAGAAGACTCCTCGAGTAAGGGATTTGATATAGCCTTTTTAGCCGCCTCTATCGCCCCACCATCACCTTTTCCTAACCCTGAGCCCATAACTCCACGGCCTTTACCCTCTATAATTGTTCTGACATCAGCGAAGTCAACATTGATCAGTCCAGGAATCAGGATGATATCAGATATCCCCTGAACAGCCTGTTTTAGGACATCATTAGCTATGGCAAAGGACTTAAGCAAAGGCGTTCCCTTCTCAACAACAAGGCCTATCCTGTCATTCGGTATTACAATCAGGGTATCTACATTTTTCCTCAGTTCTTTTATCCCCTCTTCTGCATTTATCCACCTCATCTTTCCTTCAAAAAAAAATGGCTTGGTAATAACAGCAACCGTAATAGCCCCGACTTCTTTTGCGATACCAGCAATTACAGGCCCCGCACCTGTACCTGTGCCTCCACCCATACCAGCAGTCACAAAGACCATGTCAGCACCTTCAAGAGATTCAGCAATCGCTGTCCTGTCCTCGAGGGCTGCCTCTTTACCGATCTGAGGGTCTGAACCTGCCCCAAGCCCCTTGGTAAGATTAGCGCCAATCTGTACCTTAACAGGTGCAAGTGAGGTTTCAATAGCCTGCATATCCGTGTTAATAGCTATAAATTCAACCCCATGAAGGTTCGATGAGATCATGTTATTGATGGCATTACCCCCAGCCCCTCCGACGCCGACAACCTTTATCCTTGCCTTCTGCCCCCTTACTTCTTCAATCTCAAACATACACACCTCCTTTTTTTATGGAGCACTATTCTAATAGTGCTCCATTTATCTAAAAATTCCCTTTACCCAATCCTTCATCTTTCCGAATATCCCTGTAAAAACATCAGGGTAAAATACCCTGCCTGATTCTGTATCTGACCCATAAAGTACAAGGCCTACGCCTGTGGCATATATTGGATTATTTATAATGTCTTTGCACCCTTTTATATATTTTGGGAAGCCTATTCTGACAGGAAGTCCTAATACCGCCTCTGCCATCCTGTCGAGGCCTTCGAGCAGAGAACAACCCCCTGTAAGAACAACTCCTGTTGATGCAACATCATAAGCTGAACAGGATATGAGTTCACCTTTTATTAAATCCAGCAGCTCCTCGGTTCTTGGCTGTATAATCTCTAAAAGGCACCTGCGCAATATCTTCCTTCCCTGTCCTGCCTGAATTATATCTATCTCTTCTGAGTCGCTCACCATACTTGTTGCGGCAGATCCAAAACTTTTTTTAACCCTTTCAGCCTCGGATAGGGAAACCCTCAGGCCAACAGCAATATCATTTGTAAAATGGTTCCCTCCAATGGCAAGGACAGATGTATGCCTCAGCGAGCCATCTTTATAAAGGATGATATCTGTTGTACCGCCGCCGATATCTACAATAGCAACACCGAGTTCTTTCTCATCATCTGTAAGTACCGCCTCTGCTGATGCGATAGGCTCAAAGACTATATCAACAACCTCAAGGCCTACCTTTTCACAGCATTTTAGGAGGTTCTGCACCGAGGTTACAGCACCTGTGACTATGTAAACCTTTGCCTCGAGCCTCACCCCCATCATTCCAACAGGGTCTCTGATACCATTCTGGCCGTCGAGGATATACCCCGTTGGAATAACATGCAGTACCTCCCTGTCAAGTGGCACATAAACAGCCTTCGCAGAGTCTATCACGCGCTCTACGTCCACATAAGCCACCTCTTTGCCTCTTAGACCAACAGCTCCATAACTATTAAACCCTTTGATATGACCACCTGTAATACCAAGATATACTGCATTTATTTCGACACCTGTGATAGACTCAGCTGTCTTCACAGCGTTTTTTATTGACTCCACTGTTGACTCTATATTTACGACCATACCCTTTCTGAGCCCTGTTGAAGCAGATGTACTGATTCCGCGTATTTCTAACTCGCCTTCTATCAATTCCCCAACGACAGCGCAAATCTTTGTAGTCCCTACATCAAGCCCTACAACAACACTTCCATGTTGAGACTTCGACGTGAGCTCAGTCAAACGCCGTCGAACCATCACTTAACCACCTTGTTGGTTATAGGTTTTACGATCGCCTTGCCCGCAAATCTTAAATCTATATAATCAACAGGAATGCCCCTATTTTTTATCTCGTCTTCTAATTCAATCAGCCTTTTAAGTTTTTCTTCGAACATCCCAGAACCCATTTTTACAACAGTTCCATCGATTGTTACAGTGAGCTCATGTGGCTTTCGTGCAAATATATCAATGTGGTCTCTTCCTGGCGAAAACCCCCTCTCATTCATCAATCTCGCAAGGTTAATGGCCTCTGAAAACCCCTCACTTTCTCTGAACGGATCCCCTGTGATAACTGGAAGGAACGGTATTGAATCACCTTTAAGTTCTTCAAGGAGTTTACCCTTCTCATCTATTAAAAAAAGATGGCTATTCATATCAAGAAGCGCAAACGGCACCGCCTCATCTATTACCATTGACAGTGTATCAAGGAATTGTTTCCTTACACTTACGGATCTAATCCATGGAGATTTGAGTAACCTTTGACTCACCTTTTTGTTTGAAATCGTAATCAGACTATCACCTAAAAATCCCCCCTTCCCCCCTTTAGTAAAGGGGGGTGAGGGGGGATTTTCATTAACATGAACACCGGCAAGTACCATGAGTTCATCGTCTGTTAGATGTTTATTCCCGGTAAATACAACGTGTTTAATAGGCAATACTGATCTTATTGGACGCAAGTAAATATACATACATATTGCGGTTGCAAAAATGACGATGAAAACAGCTACATTGCGGAATATACCAAAGATATTTATCTTTTTACCCGACCTCATTAATTTATTGGCCTTCATCAATAACACCTCTGATAATCTCTTCTATCAAGGCAGGAAAATCAAACCCTGCAAGGCTTGCTATTTTTGGCAGCAAGCTCATTTCGGTCATACCCGGAATAGTATTGACCTCGAGTACATATGGATTGCCTTCTGTATCAACCCTTAGATCAACCCTCGTAGCGCCTTTACACCCGAGGGCAGTATGAGCAGAAATAGCAGCCTCCTTTGCCCTTTCATAAGCCTTATTGTTTATTTCTGGAGGAAGTATATATTCTGTCCGACCTGCGGTATATTTGGCCTCATAATTATAAAACTCGAGAGATGGCCTTACCTCAACACCGCCTAATACCCTGCCATTGAGTATCCCTATGTGCACCTCTTTCCCCATTATATATTTTTCAACAATTACCCTTGAACCATGGGAATAGGCCGCCTCTAATGCTTGTCTAAAGTTCATTTTATCCCTCACAATACTTATTCCTATGCTTGAACCTTCGGCTGTAGGCTTGACGACCCAGGGCAACGGAAAGTCAATTAGTGATGAGTCAAATCCCCCCTTACCCCCCTTTACTAAAGGGGGGAGGGGGGGGATTAATAACTCGTTACTTGTTACTACAACAAATGGTGGTATAGGGATATTGTGATAAAGAAAAATCTTCTTTGACGCCTCTTTGTCCATTGCAAGGGCAGATGCAAGCACCCCAGAACCTGTATAAGGGATACCTAAAACCTCAAGCATGCCCTGTATAGAACCGTTTTCTCCATATCCCCCATGAAGTACAAGAAATGCTAACTCTATCCCTTCCCTATTCAGTACATTACAAATATCAGGGCCGACATCTATAGCAAACGCCTTATAACCTATCACCTTCAATGCATTATAAATTGCGGTTCCACTCCTGAGAGATATTTCTCTTTCAGCTGAAGTCCCACCCATTAAAACACCTATACGTTTATCCGTTAACATTGTCTCTACCGACTATCTTTATCTCCGGCTCAAGTACCACTCCAAATCTTTCCTTCACTCTACGAGCAACTTCCTCCATAAGCCTAATAAAATCAGAGGCATTTGCCTTTCCTTTATTTATAAAGAAATTCGCATGTATGCTGCTCACTTCGACATCGCCGATTCTCATACCTTTGCATCCTGCTTCATCTATAAGCTTACCTGCAGATAACCCTGCAGGATTTTTAAATACACATCCGGCAGATGGTTCCCAGAGAGGCTGTTTTTCTCTCTTTTTCCTCAGGAAATCGTCAACCTTAGCTGAAACCTCTTCCTTTTCATCTTTCTTGAGCTTTATTTCCGCAGCAAGAATTAATTCATTTCGTGAAATGCTTGAACTTCTATGTCCAAAGTTAATCTCCTCTGCCTTAAACATTTTAATCCTACCTTCAATATCCATTACCTCAACTGAAACAAGAACATCCTTCATCTCATAGCCGAATGCACCTGCATTTCCAAAGATTGCTCCACCAACAGTTCCTGGTATGCCTGCAAGGCCCTCTATACCTGAATAACCATTTTCCTTCGAGAAATTCACAATCCTCTGGAGTAAAGTCCCGGCCTCAGCAAATAAATACATGTACTCATTATCTTTACTCAAGACCCCCGTCCTTCTGAAAGACCTCAAAGATATAACAGCGCCCTCTATGCCACCATCTCTCACTAAGATATTTGTTCCTCCTCCAATGGGGGAAAAAGGTATCTTATTTCTTTTCAGGTTAATATGCATGTTTTTTAGTGAAGAAAGGTCTTGAGGCATGGCAAAGATATCCGCAGGTCCTCCGATCTTCAATGATGTATGGTTTTTCATTGGCTCCATAAATCTCACTTCATCTTCAAAGAGGCCCTCAGAAAATATATCTTTTAAATTTTGAGTTTCCACTTTTAACTTTTCTCTTTTAGCTTATTTAGTATCTCATCGCCTATCTTCCATACATTGCCTGCCCCGAGAGTAAGAAGGATATCACCCCTTGTCATATTAGAGATTAAATGCCTTATCGCATCTTCCCTATCTTCAGCATATAAAACTCTGCTATGCCCTGTTTTTTTAATCCTATCAAGCAAGGTTGCTGAGTTTACGCCTTTCATTGGTTTTTCTCCGGCAGAATAAATATCCAAAAGTATGAGTGAATCTGCATCATTAAACGAAGATGAAAACTCATCCATTAGATCCCTTGTCCTTGTATATCTATGAGGCTGGAATATGACAAATAATCTTCCTGACTTCTGACTAATAATGAGCCCTTCCTTTGCTGCCTTCAGTGTTGCCTTTATCTCTGAGGGATGATGGGCATAATCATCGAATACCTTTATTCCGTTCACCTCACCTTTAAACTCAAACCTTCTCTGTATACCACTAAACCCTTTCAGCGCATCTCTAATTATTGATACATTTAGTTTTAAAATTAATGCTACGCCGATAGCAGCCAAGCTGTTAAGGACATTATGTATCCCAGGCGCAGGAAGGTCGAAACTCCCAAAATTTTTGCCCTTATGGATTACATCAAAGCTTACCGACATAAAACCTTTTCTAATATTTTCTGCATAAAGTTCTGCTTCATTGGTAAGCCCATATGTGATGTATCTTCTGTGAATAGATGGCAAAAGTTCACGCAGGTGCTCGTTCTCAATACAAATTATTGATACGCCATAAAATGGAACCTTATTTATAAAGGAAAGAAATGCCTTTTTCAATGAATCCATTGTCTTGAAAAAATCCATATGCTCCCTGTCAATGTTTGTGACAACGGCAATCGTTGGGGAAAGCTTAAGAAACGAACCGTCACTTTCATCAGCCTCTGCCACAAGGAATTCTCCCTGACCAAGTCTTGCGTTACTGCCTATTGCCTTTAGCCTTCCGCCTATAACAACAGTGGGATCAAGACTGCCATGGGCAAGTATAGTCGATACTAAAGATGTCGTTGTTGTCTTGCCATGTGCCCCTGCAACGAGTATCCCGTATTTCAGTCTTGCCAGCTCTGCAAGCATCTCAGCACGTGGTATTACAGGTATAGCCCTTCTTTTTGCCTCAGCTACCTCTATGTTATCTCCTGAAACCGCTGAGGATACGACCAATACATGGGCATCGTCTATATTTTCTGCTTTATGACCTATATAGACCTTTATGCCTAACTTCCTCAATCTTACCGTTGCCTCCGAATCTTTTAAATCAGACCCTGTCACCTTGTAGTTAAGGTTGTAAAGCACCTCTGCAATACCTGACATCCCTATACCGCCTATCCCGACAAAATGTACTACCCTGTATCTTTCAAACATTATCTTTATCCTTTTGACTGATGACCGTTGACTGCCGCCTGTTTTATCAAGCTCATTGCTATATCAACCACTTTTGAGCATGCCTCTGGTCTTCCAACCGCCTTGCTATTTCTTTGCATCTCTGCCCTCATTGTCTCATTTGTGTATAGTTCTCTTATGTTATGGGCAAGGGATTCCCCTCTAAGTTCTCTATCGCGTATCATCTTCGCTGCACCCATCTCGAGAAGTTTCCTTGCATTCAATTCCTGGTGCTGTCCGGCTGCATAGGGATAAGGGATTAATATTGCCGGCTTCCCTAAAGCAGTTAACTCTGCAAGTGTTGTTGCACCCGCTCTTGAAACGACTATATCAGCAACAGCATACGCCTCGCCCATTTGATATATAAATGGAGTGATTGTTCCTTTGAATCCGAGCTTCCTGTATGCCTCTCTGATGTTTTCATAATCTCTTATTCCTGTCTGATGCAGGAACTGAATCTTATCCTTAAGGTCATACATATTGTTAAGGGCATTTATAATCGCCATATTTATACTCTTTGCACCTGAACTCCCTCCAAAAATAAATATAGTGAACAAATCCCTTTCAAGGGAGAAAAGCCTATATGCTGACTCGATGCTCCCCTTTAGTATCTGCATTCTGACAGGGTTCCCTGTAAAGAAGGTCTTTGCCTTTGGAAAGAACGAGATACTTTCCTGATAAGTTATGCAAACTGCCCTTACAAATCTTCCAAGAATCTTATTAGTAAGTCCTGGTATGGAATTCTGTTCCAGTATCATGGTCGGTATAGACATAAGATATGCAGTAAGCATAGCTGCCCCTGAAGCGTATCCGCCAACACCTATCACTATATCAGGGTTTAATGTCTTGATGATTTTGTAAGAATCAATAATCGAAAAAAACGTCATAACTATTGCCTTTATCTTTTTGACAGCTGATACTCCTACCAAACCCTCCGCCTTTAAAAACTTTATTGGATATCCCTCCCTCGGAACCACCCTCGCCTCTATTCCATACTCTGTTCCAACAAATATTACCTCTGTTGAATCATCTCTCTTTTTGAACTCTTCAGCCACCGCCAGACCTGGAAAGAGATGCCCTCCAGTACCTCCTCCTGCTATTATTACCCTCATTGTGAAATATGAATTCCCATATTCCTTCTGGCCCTTCTCCTTACATGCATTTCATCTGATAATCCCCCCATCCCCCCTTTACTAAAGGGGGGCGAGGGGGGATTATGTTCACCTCTTGATATGTTAAGGAGTATCCCTATAGCAGCCAAATTCACAAGGAGAGCTGACCCTCCGTAACTGACAAATGGTAAGGGTAATCCCTTTGTAGGCACCAAGCCTGTAGCAACTGCAAAGTTGATAAGCGCCTGGAGAGAGATCATCAGTGAAAGTCCTATTGCCAGGTAATATACAAACCCGTCTTTTGCCCTGTTTGCAATAGATATACCCTTAATGAACAAAAGCAAAAAAAGTGTTATCACAACTAACACGCCTATAAAGCCAAACTCCTCACCAATAATAGAAAAGATAAAATCCGTATGGGATTCAGGAAGATAAGACAATTTCTGTTTGGAACATCCGAGACCTACCCCTGTTAAGCCTCCACTGCCGAGTGCTATAAACGACTGCACAAGCTGGAAGCCGCTGCCCTGAGCATCTTTCCATGGGTCAAGAAATGATGTTAGCCTTTTGAGGCGATACGGCTCTGTAATAAGCTTAAATATTACCGGCATGACAAACACTAAAAGTGATGCAATGTATCTGAGCCTTATACCGGAAAGAAAGAGCATTGCGAATGTGAGGAATGCAAGACTCATAGCTGCCCCGAAGTCAGGTTGTTTAAGAATAGCTATCTGGAATATTATCACTATGAAGATAGGTTTTATAAAGGATATAAAACTATCTGTTCTATATCCCGGCATTGAGATATATCTCGCAAGGAATATTACCATGGAAAGCTTTACAAGCTCTGATGGCTGGAAGGTTGAAGGCCAGAGTTTTATCCATCTCCTTGCACCTCCTGCAGAGACTCCAATATTGGGCAAAAAAACAAGTATCAACAGCACAAAAGAAAAAATGAGGAGTGGGATAGCCATCTTCTTTATAGTGGAAGTTTTCAGTCTATAGGCAAGGAACATAAAGCTGAATCCTATGAGGATTGTAAATACGTGTCTCTTGAAATAATAAAATTCGGTAACCCCTCTCTTTGCAAGTACAGGAGTAATAACAGATGTGGTGCTGTATATCATGAGTGCGCCAAAACCTATTAATAGAATTGCAACAAGGAGCAGCCACCTGTCATATTTACCCATTATTCCATCTCCATCACTATCTTTTTAAACTGTCTGCCTCTGTCCTCAAAATTAGCAAACATGTCAAAACTGGCACATGCAGGTGAAAGCAAAACAACATCGTCTTTTACTGCCATACTACATGATATGTTTACAGCCTCTCTCAAATCCTTAGCCATAACTGTCTCTGCGAGGTCTCCGAGTGCCCCTTTTATTTTTTCACTTGCCTCACCTACCAATACAATAGCCTTTACCCTTTCTCTTACTAAATGCCTCAATAGAGAAAAATCTCCTGCCTTATCCCTGCCTCCTGCAATCAGGATAATCGGCCCCTTAAAGCCTTCAAGCGATTTGATGACTGCGCCGACATTTGTCCCCTTTGAATCGTTAAAATACCTGACACCATTTAGCTCTCTGACAAATTCAAGCCTGTGCTCAAGACCAGAAAATTCCCTCAGGGAATCTATAACTGCCTTTATCGGGCAGTCTGCAAGGAGAGCCATGGCTGAAGCAGCCATGGCATTCTCCATGTTATGGACACCTTTTATCTTTATCTCATCAGCCCTTATTAGGGGGACTGAGGGGACTGTCCCAGATTTACCGGCCAATAATCCCCCCATCCCCCCTTTAACAAAGGGGGGGTGAGGGGGGATTAGGACTGTCCCCGTCATTGGAGGAAGATTGCAATAAACCATACCATTTTTAAAGTAAATCCCCTTGACCTCTTTTCTACGACTGAAGTAAAAGATTTTTGGTTTTTCACTTTTCACTTTTAACTTTTCACTTTTAACTTTCATTGTCTCAGGGTCATCCCAATTAATGACCAGAAAATCGTCCTCTTTTTGATTTTCAAATATCCTTGCCTTTGCATCGCTGTATTCTTTGATTGAGTGGTACCTGTCGAGGTGGTCGGGTGTAATATTGAGTATCGAAGCCACCTTTGGCCTGAAGTCCTTTATTGACTCGAGTTGAAAGCTTGATACCTCAGCAACAATAAAATCAAGTGACGAGTTTAGACCGGAGTTCAAAGAACACCCCCCCTCAAATCCCCCCCTTAGCAAGGGGGGGCAGGTGGGGGGTCTGACTTCTGACTTCTGACTTTTGACTATTTTAAGTATTTCCTCTGTCAGTGCATTCCCTATATTCCCTCCGAGAATTGTTTCGAAACCACCTCTTTTCATCATGAAGTCAAGTAAGGCTGTTGTTGTTGACTTACCATTTGTGCCTGTAACAGCAAGAACCCCCCCTATGCATCCCTTTATCAAATCCCCCCTTCCCCCCTTTTCTAAAGGGGGGTGAGGGGGGATTATTGGCGGAATGGGAGGATTATCTGACCCATAAGTAGCTATCTGATATGCGAGTTCGAGCTCACCGATTATAGGTATTCCTTTTGCTTTTGCCTTTGAAATAGCTGTGATTGTAAGCGGAACACCAGGACTAATGACCAACATATCAGATGATAAGAATATATCCTCGTGATGTGTTCCAAGGACAAGTTTGACTGAAGGTCCAAGTTTCGGTATAAAATCCTTAAGTTCATCCTCTTTCTTTATATCTGTTACCGTCACGTCTGCTCCGAGTTCAGTGAGCAGATTTGCCGCGCCTATGCCGCTCCTGGCAAGGCCCACAACTGTTACGTTTTTATCCTTTAATTCTATCTTCAACTTTCTCTGCAATCCTGTAATTCTTTCCCTTATTGTTTTTGCTTTTTGCAAAAGTCTTTGTCTTCCATTTTTTCTTTGCAATCATCTTTGCCTTTTTATACTTCATTGTTTTCTTTGCAAATAGTTTTGCCTTACCCTTCTTCTTTGTAATCATCTTTGCCTTTTTATGTTTTACTGTCTCTTTTGCTATCCTTTTATCAGTCTTTAATTTTGAATTTTGAATTTTGAATTTTGAACTTTTCTTATAGGATGCCTTTTTTATATAAAGTTTATCATAGTCTGCCTTCGCAAAATAGATGACTGGTTCCTCATTGTTCGCTATCGCCCGGAATCCTTTTTGTACCAGTACCTCCGCCTCTCTCCAGAGTTCATCCCTGCTCGGGCTACCGAGGAGCGCAACTATAACCTTATCCTTTTCACGTTCAGCAGCACATACAAAACAATGCCTTGCCTTACGTGTATATCCTGTCTTTCCTCCAACAAGATCTTCGTCAGACCATAAAAGCCTGTTCGTGTTTTTAAGAAATATCGCATTCCCATTTTCGGTCGAAACCTCTGCCACACGGGTTCCGATAATCTCTTTCAGTTTGGGATATCTAAGCGCATAACTCATTATTTTTGATAAATCATAAGCAGTGATATACTGGCCAGGGCCAGGAAGCCCATGGGGGTTTATGAATTTAGTATCCTTTAACCCCATAGCAATCGCCTTCCTGTTCATTAGATAAACAAACCTCTCCTCAGATCCCGCCACTGCTTCTGCGAGGGCAACAGCCGCATCATTTGCAGATCCCACTAAAGCAGCATAAAGAAGAGTCTTAACAGTAACCTTATCCCCTTCTCTGAAACCTGCCTTATGAGGAGAAACATGAGAGGCATTTCTGCTTACCGTTACAATATGCGAAGGGTCTGCTTTTTCTATAGCTACTATTGCTGTCATTAACTTTGTTGTGCTTGCTGGAGGAAGTCTGAGACTCGGGTTTTTTGCATAAAGAATCTTTCCCGTTGAGGCGCCCATTACAACTGCAGCTTTGGAATGAATCTCATCAGCGAGAGAAGTTGAAAGTGAAAAGTGAAAAGTGAAAAGTGAAAAAACCAAAAGACATAAAAGAATCCTTGTATTAATTTTGAAATTTGAAATTTGAAATTTGGAATTCCTCATTGTCACCTCACTTTTAATGTTGCCAGGCTCAATAGAGCAAGCATTATGCCAATTATCCAGAATCTTATAATCACCTTTGGTTCAGGCCACCCTTTTAATTCAAAGTGGTGATGAATAGGTGCCATCTTAAACACCCTTTTACCTGTAAGCTTAAAGGATGCTACCTGCAGCATGACAGAAATCGTCTCTATAACAAAGATGCCGCCTACAATTGCAAGAACGATCTCATGTTTTGTTATTACAGCGAGGGTCCCAAGCGAGCCCCCGAGTCCAAGTGAACCTACGTCACCCATAAAAACATCGGCAGGATAAGAGTTATACCATAGGAACCCGAGCGAGGCCCCAAACATAGCGCCACAGAAAACAGTCAGCTCGCCAGTGCCGGAAAGATAGAGGACCTGGAGGTACTGGGCAAGACCTTTATGCCCTGAGATATAAACAAGTACGCCGCTGGCCAGGACAGCAACAGCCACAAGTCCTATTGCAAGCCCATCTATGCCGTCTGTAAGGTTAACTGCATTTGATGAGCCCACTATCACAATCACTGAGAATGGTATATAAAGCCATCCAAAATCAAAGAGCCATTTCTTAAAAAATGGAATACTCAACACGTCTGCATATGGGTCCTTCGGATTCATGTAAAGAAAAATGCCGATTAGAAGAGCAAGTATCACCTGGCTCCCAAACTTTTGGTATGCCCTGAGGCCTTTATGATTCTTCATTATAATCTTCAAATAGTCATCAAAAAGGCCGATACATCCAAAACCCACAAGTGAAACGATCATGACCCAGACATACAAATTCTTAAGGTCGCCCCACATAAAAACCGCGAGCAGTATGCAGAGGATAATAAGAAGCCCGCCCATTGTTGGAGTGCCGGCCTTGCCCATATGGGTCCTGGGGCCGTCATCTCTTATCTGCTGAGTCATACTTAATCCCTTCAATCTGCTTATTATCCATGGACCCAATATCAGTGCGAAAATCATCGCTGTAAGCACTGCAAGAGAGGTTCGAAACGTAATATACCTGAACACATTCAAGGGCGAAAACCAGTCATGCAGGCTGTATAAGAGGCTATATAACATTATGTCTCTCTACGGGCCATCGGCCAGAACCCTTTCCATATTCATTCCCCTCGAACCCTTTATCAAAACCGTATCTCCTTTTTTACAGATATCCCTTAACAGCTTCCCTGCTTCAACAGCACTCTGTAATTTATAAACACTCTCATTGAACTCCGATGCAGCAAAGGACATGAGTGGTCCTACCGCAATAAAAATGTCAATCGGAAATCCTGACATTAATCTGCCGAGTCTCCTGTGAGCCTCTTCTCCATGGGAGCCAAGTTCAAGCATATCGCCCAGAACAGCAATTATCCTTCCCTTCTTAACCCTGACAAGCTCCTTTATTGCCTCCTCCATTGAGGCTGGGTTAGCGTTATATACATCATTTATAATCTTGACACCGTTCAATTCCGTGAACTCAAGCCTCATTGGCAAACCTGTAAAAGAATCAATCGCATTCTTTATATTCAGCAGGCCAATATTAAAGAGATATCCAACTGAGGCAGCTGCAAGCAGATTGTAAATATTAAACATCCCTGATATCTTTGGATGTACCTCTATAGATCCATTCTCACCAATATGTAAATTAAAGATCGAACCCTTTTCATAAAGTCTTATATCAGTAGCATGGATTTCAGCAGAATTTTTTATCCCATATCTTACTAACCGGCCTTTAAACCTGTCTGTACGAATGCCTTCCGTCATAAAAGGGTCATCAGCATTAACAACAGCCGCACTGATATAATCGAGAAGTTCAAGCTTGGTCTTTCTTATTGTCTCAAGGTCTTTAAATCCCTCGAGATGGGCCTGACTTATATTAGTCAGCACTCCATAATTTGGAACCGCTATTTCACATAAATCCTTTATTTCGCCAGGTCCGCTTGCACCCATCTCAAGCACAACAACCTCATCGGTATCATTTATCCTTGTAAGGCTCAACGGCAGTCCGATATGGTTATTAAGATTAGCAATATTTTTCAGTACCCTGTACTTCGTGCCCAGGATTGAGGCTATAAGTTCTTTTGTTGTTGTCTTGCCATTAGAACCTGTTATGCCAATAACAGGGATATCCCTCCTTAAACGTAAATAACGCGCGATTCCCTGAAGTGCCTTCAGTGTGTCATCTACATAGATTATTGTCTTCCCTTTTACAGGCTCTACCGGTGGAAAATTTACTAAAGCACCGCTTCCCTTATCTAACGCCTCATTAAGAAAATTATGTCCATCAAATCTGCTGCCCTTGAGTGCAATAAATAACTCACCTTCTCTTATTGTCCTTGAATCAATAGATACCCCAGTAAAGGCATTCGAATTACTATAGATAGCCTTTCCACCAGTTGCTGCAATTATATCTTCAATTGTCAACATATCCGTATTCTCTTCATAAATTACTAATGCACGATTCATGATGCATGATACCTGATATCTTTTTTCAATCTTGCATCCCGCATCTTGTATCTTGCATCCTGTATTTTATTGCCTCTTCAATAACATCCCTGTCATTAAATCTATACCTGACACCTTTAATGTCCTGGTAATCCTCATGCCCTTTGCCTGCAATAAGAATAACATCACCATCACCTGCCATACCAACCGCTTTCCTGATAGCCTCTCCCCTGTCAGGCTCTATGAGATAGTTTTTCCTTACTGCTCCGCTTTCGATATCTTTAATTATATCGGTTGGTTCTTCAGATCTCGGGTTGTCAGAGGTTACAATCACAAAATCACTAAGCCTTGTTGCTACTGCGCCCATCGCCGGCCTTTTGCCACGGTCTCTGTCTCCCCCGCAACCGAAGACTGTGATAACGCGACCCCCCCTATGCCCCCCCTTAGTAAGGGGGGGATGGGGGGTTAAGATAAATTCTCTTGCAGTGGATATCAGCCTTTCAAGCGCATCTTCGGTATGGGCATAATCAATAATGCATAGAAACTCCTGACCAATTTCAACCTTTTCGAACCTGCCTGTAATATTACCTGTCTTTACTAAGCCTTCCAGGATTACCTGCCATGGAACCTCCAGCGAGATCGATACAGCAACTGCAGACATTATATTATATACATTCGGCAGGCCTATTAGCTGAGATGAGATATCATAACTCCTGCCGCGGAATGATATCTTGAAATTCAATCCCCCGGATGAGTTATCAATATCACCTGCCATGATATCTGCTCCGCTCTCTATCCCATATGTCAATATACCCTGTGACGGGTTAAAAGCTATAAGTGACGAGATAAGTCTCTTTCCATATGGATCATCAAGATTTATTATAGCGATACCATCCTTATCAAGAAGCTCTATAAATAATCTCTTCTTTACCCTGAAATAATCCTCCATAGTTTTATGAAAGTCCAGATGGTCTCTTGTAAAATTTGTAAACAATGCAACATTAAAAATAGCCCTATCCACTCGGTACAGCGCAAGTGCATGAGAAGAGACCTCTGAGATAACATATGTGCATCCTGATAAAAGCATATCCTTTAATAGCCCTTGAAATTCAAGGGATTCAGGTGTTGTATGCAGTGCAGGATAGACCCTGTCTTTTATCATGTATTGAATTGTGCCGATCAGGCCAACCTCTTTTCCCCATGACTCGAGAATAGACTTTAGGATATAAGTTGTTGTTGTCTTTCCATTTGTACCGGTTATACCTATCAGTGTGAGAGCCTCTGATGGCATTCCATAATAATTATTAGCTATACAGGCAAGTGCCTTTCTGCTGTCTTTGACACGGATATACAAAGGAATCGGAGAATCTTTCTCCCCAACTATCGCAACTGCACCTCTTTTAATTGCATCTTTGATAAAATCGTGTCCGTCATACCTCTCGCCTGTAATTGCCACAAACAGGTAACCTTCTTTTACCTTCCGGGAATCATAAGCTACGCCTGAGATATCTAGGTCCCACCACCCCTGCCCTCCTTTAACCCCTCTATATCCCCCCTTACTAAGGGGGGAATTAAAGGGGGGTGAGGGGAGATTAATGTACTCGCAACCATGAAGAAGTTCTCTAAATCTCATCTCGATACCAATAAGGGGGCATGGTGAGGGTTATCTTCCCTCGGTATATCAAGATACGATAATGACTGATCGGCAATATCCCTGAAAACAGGCGCAGCCACAACTCCCCCGTAAATCTGGCCCTTAGGTTCATAGATAACAACAATTATCGCAAGCCTTGGGTTGTCAGCCGGTACAAACCCCACAAAAGAACTAACAAATTTTTCTTTCGAATATCTCTTTGTCCTTGGGTCAATAATCTGTGCTGTACCTGTCTTGCCTGCGACCTCATTCCCATCTACAGAGGCCCTTTTGCCGGTTCCACCTTCTTCTACAACGCTTTTTAATATATCCTTAAACGTCTCTGCTGTCCTTGCAGAAATTATGCGTTTCATCTCCTTATCTTTCAATGAAGCAAGCACCTGGCCATTCGGCGAGATTATCTCAGAAACAACATGTGGTCTGACAAGAAATCCTCCATTTGCAATTGCAGAATAAGCCCTGAGCATCTGAAGTGGTGTTACCGCAACCTCCTGCCCAATTGGTATTGCGCCAAGGGATGTGCCTGACCATCTTTCAGGCGGATGTATCCACCCTGAGACCTCGCCTGGTAAGTCTATCCCTGTCTTTTTACCCACACCTAAAAGTTTTGCGTATTTATATATCCTATCCTTTCCGAGCCGCATGCCGATAGTAATGGAACCCACATTTGAGGATTTCTGAATAACCTCTTTGAATGTCAGAACACCATATTTATGTACATCACGGATAGTCTTACCCCCAACCTGAATGCTACCTTTACTAACGTCAAATAATGTATCTGGTTTTGCTATCTTTTCTTCAAGAGAAGCAACACCAATAATAATCTTGAAGGTAGAGCCTGGTTCATAGCAGTCAGTTATCGCCCTGTTTCTCTTCTCAGAACCACCCGCGCTCCCTCCTTTATTAGGGTCATATGCAGGCCTGTTAGCAAGGGCCAGAATTTCACCTGTGAAAGGATCCATCATGATGGCTGACGCAGCAGCAGCCCTCCATTTTATTATCGCCTTGTCAATCTCCCTTTCAACAATAGACTGGAGGCCTTCATCAATTGTGAGTACAATATTATTCCCTTTTGCCTCTATATCTACTCCTGATGAAAGTGTCTTCCCGCTCGCGTCCCTCTCAAAGAACACCTTTCCCCCTGTAGTCTTAATATATCTGTCATATTTTAGTTCGACGCCCTCAAGTGCCTGGTTGTCTACACCAACAAAGCCGAGGATGTGAGAGGCAAGTTCACCTTTCGGGTAAAACCTTTTTGCCTCGGTCAAAAATTCCAAGCCCTTGATATTAAGCCTTTTTACCTTCTCTGCGGTATCAGGCTCAAGCTTTCTTTCAACCCATGCAAATCTCCCAGCAGCAGGAATCTTCGAAAGGATAACCCTGGGTTCCTTCGCCATCACAGATGCAAGCCGCCTCATACTGTCATTATCAAGATTTAGGTTCTCAGGATCGCAATATAGAGATTCGAGTTCAAGGTTTAATGCGAGTTCCCTACCTCGCCTGTCAAATATTATTCCCCTTCTCACCTGAATGTCTTCAACCTTTACATGTTGCAGTTTAGCCCTCTCCGAAAGACGTGTATGGTTAAATATCATCAGGTCTGTAAGGCGCAGGGATACTAAAAAAAAACTGAAAATGATTGTGGTATTCAAAATGATTGCCCTCTTTTTATTCAAACCTGTCCCCCTCTATAATTAATGAGCCTTAGGCTCATTAATATCCAGTTAATTGCCTTTTCTCCAGTGAGGCCTTATAAGGTAAAGACCCTTTCTGTTTATTCAAGTGTATTACCCTGACCCTGTCAGGAAAGACAAAACCATGGCTCCCGCTAAGAGATGCCCCCACTTTTTCAATAGACAGCAGGCTTGTCTTTTCAGCAAACAGCATCTTTCTCTCTCTAAGATAATTCATCTTTGTTTTTTCAAGTTCGCCTAAACTGTATTCTAATGTCATAACGCTGGATCTCAGATATACAAGACCGAACACTCCAACGAGCAAGATGGCAATAAATAAGGGCTTAAAGATAAATGAAAACATATTCCTACCGCTGCCTGTGTGTATCATAGCCTCTCCGCTGCTCTTAGTTTTGCACTCCTTGAAGAGGGGTTTAACCTGATCTCTTCAGGGTTGGGAGTTATGGGTTTTTTTATGATAGCCTTGAGCAATGCTTTTTTTGAATTATCTGCTATAAAATTCTTAACCACCCTGTCTTCTAACGAATGGTATGAGATAACACACAATCTTCCGCCTTTTTTAAGAAGCCTTAATGAAGCATCAAGCCCTGCTTTTAGTTGTTCAAGCTCTTTATTTACCTCTATCCTCAACGCCTGGAATGTCTTTGTTGCGGGATGAGATCTCCCTCTCCCACCATATATATCTTCCACAATCCTTGATAGTTCGGAACAGGTATCAATCGGTCTCTTACCCCTCGACCAGACTATTGCCTTTGCTATCTTTCTTGACAGCCGCTCTTCACCGAATTCTCTCAGTATTCGTTCGAGTTCCTTTTCAGGATATTTGTTCACAACATCCCATGCAGACATTTTCTGTTTCCTATACATCCTCATATCCAGACGCTTATCAGAAATAAAACTAAATCCCCTTTCGGGGTCCTTTAATTGCAACATTGAAACACCAATGTCAAACAGGATGCCGTCAACCTCAGATATCCCATCTCGGTAAAGCAGACTTTCCATATCTGAAAAATTTCCCCTCTTTAAAATAACCCTTCCGCCTGAGAGTTTATTTCCAGCCACTTTAAGGGCCTCCTCATCTCTGTCAATCCCGATGAGTTTGCCATCAGAACCGATCAACCTTAATATATTTTCTGAATGTCCCCCAAGTCCAATTGTTGCATCTACATATACTCCACCCCTACCTGGGTTAAGCATCTCCATCACCTCTCTCACCATAACCGGCAGATGAGGAATCTCTATAGTAAATCCCCCGATGTAAATTGAAGAATATAATTTTTAAAATACAAAATTAACTAAAACCTCCCTTATAATCTGCGGCCTGCAATCCGCAGTTTGTAATTCAACAGCCTTTAAAGACCATAAGATGCAAGTCTTTCTTCAATAGATCTCTTATCTATCTTTGCAAGGTCGAATAGGATATCCCACTCATTCCTGTCCCATAGTTCTATTCTTTCTATTTGGCCAGCCATAACAACATTAGTATTTATATTTGCATCCTCTCTGAGGGCAGCAGGTATTAGAACCCTACCCTGTTTATCCATTTCTATTTCAACAGCAGAGGCAATAACCCTTCTCAAAAAAAACCTGATTGCCTCATCAGATCTTGGCTTTGTACGAACCTGCTCCTGTAGCCTGTTCCACTCCTCCAATGGATATATATAAAGACATCTATCAAATGGAGCGTTTGTAATGTAAAGTTTTGAGCTATAATTACTTGAAATGATCCCTCTGAAAGGAGCAGGAATAATAATCCTGCCTTTTGGGTCAACAGCGTAATAGTATTTCCCAGAGAAAGTTGGCATTTTCCCTCCACTTTCTACCACTTTCTACCACTCAATATAGTGCGGGGAAAAACTAATGTCAAGGAAAAAATAACGACTTCTATATCCTGTATGCTATAGATTAAAAGACTACTATATATTGAACTATACGAGCAGAGAATTTCTTCAAGGGTTTATCCAAATGCAAAAAAACTGTTCTGAGCCTTACCTCAAAGCAAAACATGGACTGGCATGAGTTTTTCTATCAGGGGGATTAATTTTTGGCTTGACAAAAGGATTTCTTCCTTGATAGTGTTATGTCAGCTTTATTTAACGTTACTAACAAATTCTTTATTATGAAAGGGGGGAAATTATAGATGACAAAAGCAGAGCTTATAGACAAGATCGCATCAGGTACAGGATTAAGTAAGGCAGATGCATCGAGGGCATTGGATTCTACTCTAAACTCGGTAAAATTAGCTTTAAAGAAAGGACAGAAGGTTACACTCGTTGGGTTCGGGACATTCTCTGTTGTTAAAAGAAAAACCAGGAAAGGCCGTAATCCAAGGACTGGCGAGGTTATTACAATTCCTGCCGCCAAGGTACCAAAGTTTACAGCAGGCAAGGCACTCAAAGACGCAGTAAGATAAACTGAATACTTTTAAAATAAGAAGGGACAAGTTTTACTTGCCCCTTCTTATTTTAAAATCTTTTTGCTATCCTTTATTCTATAGGAATATAAAAAGGTCTACGACCGGTAAGGAGGGGTTATGCTTATAGAATTCAGTATTATACCAATAGGTGTTGGGAGCAGCATAGGTGACCAGCTTGCTGAGGTGTTGAAGATAATTGATGCAAGTGGACTCTCTTATAAGATTAATCCTATGGGTACAGTTATTGAAGGTGAATGGGATGAGATAATGAAGCTCGTAAAAAAATGCCATAATACTGTGATGAAAACTGGAGAGAGGGCAATTACAACTATATCCATCGACGACAGGAAGGGAAAACCCAACAGGATAGATGAGAAGGTAAAATCAATAGAAAGAAGGATCGGAAAATCTCTGAAAAAATAAATGGTAGCATTTCTCTGAAGTGCTCCATAAAGTAGGCGCAATATCCGATAAAATAGTATTAAGTGTAAAAGATAGGATTTAACCCGATAGACGATGTCAGCCGAATTGTTGATTTCTTCATCAAATCCGCACTTTAGATATTTTGAATCGGTTGCACCTTTCACCTGCTATCAAACACTTTTTCTAAGGCTGAAAAAGTGAGGATTTACAGAAGAAATATGCGAGCAATGTTCAGCTTTGATTGAGTCGCAAGTCAACAGGCTGTTGAAAAACTCCTTTTTTGTCACCTTGAACTCGTTTCAGGGTCTCTTAACACATTGATTTTCTTAGATGCTGAAACAAGTTCAGCATGACATATTCCACACAATGCACTACGTTGTTAGCGAGGCGTTTTTTCTTTTTTTAATTGTCTTTTCTCTTTAAGTGTATGCTGTGGTTTTTTCTTTTCACTTGCTTTTTTCTTATCTTTTTCTTTACTCATTGGATGCCTCCTTTATTGATAGTAGTATCGTTTATTCCTCCAAGGTTTTCAACAGGACAACGTAAAAGATTATATAGGTTCTCTACCATATCCACATTTTAGCATGCGTGACAGTAACTGTCTAATTCCACCTCCCACCACCACCGTAGAAAGCAAATAACGCAATTGAATATCAGAGTATTTCATGGCTAATGCTCTGCTTTTACTGTAGGCTATACCGCGGCCCGCCCCCGCCCTCCGGCAGGTTCCAGACGATATTCTGAAAAGGACATTTCAAATCGCAGGTCTTACAGTGCAGGCAATTACTGAAGTTCACTTTTATTTTATCATGTTCCAGTTCATAGACGCTGGCAGGGCAGAACACCGTGCAGGGCGATTTATAATCTGAAATACATTTTTTGCATACAGCTTCATCTTTCAACTGGATATGGCTTTTCTGTCTTTCGTCATGCGCTGTGCCGGAGAAATAAACATCCGTTAATTTGCTGACAATAATTTTGTCATCTGCCTTCGGCAATGATTCGGGTGATTTACTGCCGTAAAAATGCTTCATATCTTCGGTTGTCGAGTAATCGGGTTTTGTTTTAAGATTACCTATCGGTGTGGCGCCGCCGGTAACAATCTGGAATCCAAGAAGCAGCCCGCCAGGAAAAGGAACTCCCATGGCAACCGCGGGAGTGAAATTGCGGCTCTTCCTGAGATCGGAGTATATCCAGCTGTTTTTCAATTTCTCTTCATATTTTGCCAATTGGTTTGCCGAGAAATCATTAATCTTGAACGCTTCAAAGAGAACTTCAGCCGCAAGCATTCCTGATTTTATAGATGTATGCAGTCCTTTCAGCTTTTGCGAATCGACAAGGTTCGCGGAGTCGCCGGTTATCATAACGCCGTCGGAGGTAAGTTTAGGTATGGAGAAATACCCGCCGCAGGGAAGCGTCCGAGCGCCGTAATGCGTGGGTTTTCCGTCTTTGATGATATTGGTAATCAACGGATGCTGTTTGTATTTTTGAAGTTCCTTGTGCGGATCGAACTGCGGGTCTTCGGAACTGAGATGAGCGATAAGCCCAATGACAACCTTGGTTTCTGAAATACAATATATAAATCCACCGCCAGAAAGTCCTTTCCGGAACGGATATCCGAGTGTATGGATACATTCCCCCTTTTTGAGAGGATTACTCTTCAGTTCATATACCTCTTTTACGCCGAGTTCATAAATGGAAGGAGCCTTGTCTTTATCAAGGTGCAGTTTTTCAACGATGCTTTTGCGCAAAGTACCGTTGCTCCCCTCTCCCAGCACAACGACCTTTGAGTTTAGAATATAACCGGGAGTCTCATATTCGCCATTCTCCTGAAGACGTTTGTCGTCCGTTCGGACGCCAATTACTTTGGTACCTTCATAGAGAATTTCAACTGCGGCCGTTCCCTCAAGCATCATCACTTTGTTCTTTTCCGCAATTTTAGAAAGCCAACCGACAAATCTGGAGAGCGAGAGCAAATAATTGCCGTGATTATTCAAAAACGGTGGAGTAAAAGGAGCTTTGATCTTTCCCTTTTTGGTCAAAAAATAAATGGATTCCTTGTTTACCTCTGCATCAACGGGGCAGCCAAGCTGCTTATGGTCAGGCAATAGTTCCGAAAGTACATCAGGAATGAGCACTGCTCCGGAAATGTTATGCGCGCCGAAATATGCGCCTTTTTCGAGAACAGCAATTTTGTCTTCGATATCGACTTTCTTGCCTTGCTGTTTCCCGTTTTCAATGTCTTTATTATGTTTCTGGACGAGGTTCGTCAGATGAATTGCACTGCTTAAATTGGCTGGCCCGCCGCCGGCAAAGATAACATCGAATTCTATTACTTCGCGTTCCATATTTATTCCCCTTCCCTATTATTTGATAACGGAGTCATGTCTTGATATAATTGCCAAGAGTATTCCCTTTCAGTCTTCGACCGACTCAGATTTATATTCTTGTTCAGGCAGCTTTACTTTTGACATAACAAACTTCTCCTCATCTTCTCGAGACTTTAAATGGCCTCTTAATTTTTCTTCGAGGAGTTCCTTGAGAATTTTCGAATAAACAGGTCCTGGTTGAATACCCATTCTTTTTAGGTCATCTCCCTTCAGGATCGTCTTCACCTTCCTTAATTCAGTCAGATACAGGGATATAGCCTTCTGTTTCTGCCTGTCCTTACTTAAAGCCATAGAGAACAGAACTGTCTCGAGCTTAAAGCTGCTAAGCAGGTTATATATCTCTACCGGGTCATTAATAGAAAGCCTTCTCAGCACATCCCTTGCATGAGACATACCCTTGATAATCATACTACTCACCTTTGGTGACGGTGACAACCTTTCTATGACAACCTTCGCCTCTTCATCCTTCAATCCGGACAACAGGGCCATTAGATATAAAATTCCCCTGTCAGTCTTTTCTTCGAGAAAGAGCAGATTAAACCATGTAAGGGTATCATGCATTGATTTGAATATTGCCTCAAGCTCCTCATTGAATATAAGGTTAGGGTATATAACCTTTAACAGTCCAAAATCAGAAAGCTTCTTAAGTGTCCTTACAGGTTCGGTCTCATTAAATGATAGGAGAAGTTCTTCATAAAGCCTTGATCCTGAAAGCCTGTCAAATAAGTTCATCTCTATTGCTGACTTAATAAGATTTTCTGTATGTTTGCTGATCTTAAATCCAAACCTCTCTGAAAACCTGACAGCCCTGAATGCCCTTGTCGGGTCTTCGACAAAACTGATGTTATGAAGAACCCTGATTGCTTTTTCTCTCAGGTCTCTCTGGCCGCCAAAAAAATCTGTAAGAAGCCCAAAATCCCTCGGGTTTAATTTTATAGCGAGTGTATTTATTGTGAAGTCCCTTCTGTAGAGGTCTTTCTTGATCGATGATGTCTCGACCTTTGGAAGCACTCCGGGTGACTCATAATACTCAGTTCTGGCTGTCGCCACATCAAGCTTTAAATTATCAGTAATTACCTGTGCAGTGCCAAATCTCTGGTGCGACCGAACCTTTGCATTCAGTTTTTTACCAAATGCCTTTGCAAATGAAATTCCATCACCCTCTATAACTATATCAATGTCGAGATTTTCTTCACCACGCAAGAGATCCCTGACTGACCCTCCAACGAGATAGGCATTAAACCCTAATTCCTCTGCCACCTCTCCGGAAAGCTTTAGAAGGTTATAAACTTCAGACGGGAACCTTTCCTTCAGCCAGGAAGACAGACTTCTACCTACAGGTGGTCTTTCCTTCGTAACAGTTTCTTCTATCTTTCTGCGCCTTAAAAACTCCTCATAAAGTGTCCGAAGCAGGTCTGTCCTTGTTATTGCGCCAATAATTTTTCCATCTTCTACGACAGGCATAAATCTCTGGTTCTGCTCGATCATCAATGTCTCTATTTCTCTGATCGGGGTATGCTGGCTTACAGTTATTGCGTCTGTCGTTGAGAATTCAATTGCCCTGCTTTTACCAAAACCGTGGTAAAGGGCTTTCTCCACGATCTCGCGTGATATAAGTCCTGTAAATCTTTCTTCTTTCAAGATTGGCAGAACGTTGACGCCGTACCGGGTCATCATTGCCTCTGCTTCCTTAATAGAACTATCCCACTTGATACTGATGACAGGACTCGTCATGATATCAGAAGCAACCTTGCCGGGTTTTACATTTTTATACAGCAGCTCTTTTAATCTCTCCTCAACCACCTCGAGCGATGCCTCTTTTATTGTGGCTGAGGCTGCCGTCGGATGTCCCCCTCCTCCGAATTCCTTCATTACATTTGATACATTGAACTCAGGGACCTTACTTCTTGCAACCATTAATATCTTCCCTTCCATGTTAAGCAGGACAACCACAGCGTCAATATCTTCTATCTCCATCATCCTGTGGGCAAGATGTGCTGCATCTCCAAGATAACCCTCACGGGATGCCTTTGCCACTTTTATCCTTATGCCTTCAATAACCATCTCTTTCGATGACTGGACAAGTTCATTAAGCATATCGAGTTCTTCCATGCTTAATTCCATTTTTAAAAAGCTCGAAACAATATTAAGGTTCGCACCTCTTTTCAGGAGATAAGGTATAACAAGTAAATCCCTCTCTGTTGTTGAAGGGAAAAGCAGACACCCTGTCTCCTCATATATGGCTAAGGCAAGTATAGTAGCCTCAATAGGCGTCGGGTGTAATCTCCTGCTCTTTAATATCTCTGTAAAGATAGTTGCAGTGGCGCCCACCCTTTCAATCTTCTCAACCTCTCCCCTGATTTCACCTTTACTGAATGGGTGGTGATCGTAAATGTGGATCTTGATTTTTTTATTGGAAAGCAGTTCTTCAAACAGGCCAATCCTGCCTGGTATCTTTGTATCAACTATAATCAGCTTAGTAACCTCTGAAAGGTTAATGTCCTTTATACGCTTTATCTCTACTGGATTGAATGCCTCTATAAAATCTCTTAGTTTCTTTTCCTGAGATCCGGGGAAGACTATCTGCGCCTCAGGATAGAGCTTCTTTGCAGCAACCATCGAGGCAAAAGAATCAAAGTCAGCATTCATATGACAGGTTATGATTTCCATAATCTATTTTAATAGTTCTTAAGAAAATTGTGTTAAGATTTACTTCTTATTTTTTCCGCAGCGCCTTTATTAGTAAATTATAGCTTAGTGTGTTCAAGACATCTTTCTTCTCAAGCCATCCCCTCCTTGCGATCGATACCCCGTAGCCCATGTAGTCGAATTGGTTGGCTACATGCGTATCTGTGCTTATTACTACCCTTACCCCCATTTCTCTTGCTATTTTTACATATATATCACTCAAATCCAGCCTGAGAGGATACGCATTTATCTCGATAGCAGTCCCTGTTTCTTTAGCTACTTTAAAAACCTCATTCATATCAACATCATAGGGGTCCCTTTCTCCAATTAATCTGCCTGTAGGATGAGCAATAATAGAGACATAAGGATTTCTTATGGCAGATACCAGCCTTTTCGTAATCTGCTCTTTATCCTGCCTGAATCCTGAGTGAATTGATGCAACAACGATATCCATCTTTTTGAGGATTTCGTCCGGGAAATCTATTTCTCCGCTACTCCTTATATCCACCTCAGTACCGACAATCAGCCTGAATCCCTTTAATCTTTTATTTATTGCATCTATCTCCTTCTTCTCTTCCATCAGCCGCTCTGCACTGAGTCCTCTTGCAATGCCGAGGCCCTTTGAATGGTCTGTTATTGCTATATATTCATACCCTCTCTTCTTAGCCTCGTCTATAAGCTCCTCAAAATCATGGCTTCCGTCACTCCATTTACTGTGGACATGGAGATCGCCCTTTATGTCCCTGAGTTCAACAAGCTTCGGCAGTCTTCCCTCAATAGCTGCTTCGATCTCTCCTGAGTCCTCCCTTAACTCAGGTGGGATATAAGGAAGTCCGAGTATCCTGTAAATATCTTCCTCTTTTTCACCACCAAGTTTTTTCTCATCTTTTTCCCTGAATATTCCGTATTCGTTTATCTTCAGGCCTGATTTCACAGCCATTTCTCTCAATCTTATGTTATGGGCCTTACTGCCTGTAAAATATGCCAGTGCAGCGCCAAAGCTATCTTCCTCAACAACGCGAAGGTCAACCTGAAGCCCCTCATGGATTATGACACTTGATTTTGTTGGTCCATGCATCAGGATATCTTTAACATGAGGCAGGTGAACAAAGGCATTCATAACAGCCTTTGGATCCTGTGATGTGGCGAGTACATCTATATCCTTAATTGTATCCTTCCATCTTCTTATGCTTCCTGCGATACTAAGGTTTTTAACAGGGGCTTTATTTTTAAGGTGTTGGAGGATATCTTTGGCAACAGGCAGCACTTTACCCAGTGGTTGCCTCTCTATTCCCCGTTTCAGCATTTCAATCCCCTTGAGTATATTTTCCTCTGTCTTTTCCTTTATTCCCGGCAGACCACTGAGTTTATGTTCACGGGCAAGCTTTTCAAGGGTTCCTATATCTTTTACTTTTAATCTCTCAAATAAAAGCTTTGCAGTCTTTGGTCCAAGGCTGGGGACTGAAAGTAACAAACTGAGACCTTCGGGCACCTCTTTCTTCAGGTCTTCATAAAACTGGAGTCTGCCTGTTTTGACATATTCTTCTATCTTTCCTGCAAGATCCTGTCCGATTCCAGAGATTTTTATAAGTTCATCTTTTGTTGTTTCTGCAACATTCCTTACAAGCCCTTCAATATTCAATGCTGCACGTCTGTAAGCCCTTATCCTGAAAGGGTTTTCACCCTTTATCTCGAGCAGATCAGCGATGTCATTAAAGACCTCTGCAATCTCCTGATTCTTCATCCCATCTCTTCAATAATCGCTGCTGCTAAAAGCGGGAACATTATCTCATGGTGTCCTGTAATGGCATAAGAGGAGTTCTTTCCCATAGTCGGCCTTCTCAAGACATTTTCTCTCGGCCTGTAATGCTGGATAAAATCCATATTTACAGTTGTTATATTCTCAATCTTATTCCCCAGATTCCTTGCAACTGCCAGTGCTTTTAAAAATACCTCTGGCATAATAACAGCAGACCCGAGATTGATATAAACGCCGCCCTCAAGTTCAGTGACTACTGAAATAAAAAGTTTGAAATCCCTGAAGCTCCCTTCCCCGATAGCCGCGCCATTAGCCTCAGGATGCATATGTACAATATCTGTACCTATAGCAACATGTACGGTTGCCGGAATATCAAGCTCAAAGGCATTAGCGAAAATACTTTTACCCTTAAACTTGAATCTGCTATTGTATATCAACCCGCCAACAGATCTTCCTATACCGTATCCTTTCCTTATCCCATCTTTTATAGCTTTATTAAGATACCTCCCTGTCTCCCTTGCCATACCAAAGGCTCCTCTACATATTTCCTTTTCAACATCTTCAGAAGTATGTCCTATAAAAGAAATCTCAAAGTCGTGGATAATACAGGCACCATTTGTCGCCACGGCAGTAATGATATTTTTTTTCATTAGATTAATAATTACAGGTGAAAGACCTACTTTTATTGGATGTGCTCCCATGCCGAGAATTACCGGCCTATCGTTCTGTCTTGCTTCCACAATAGCCTTCACAACAGCCCTGAAATCGTTTACAGCAAGGATATCAGGGAGCTTATCTATAAAAGTTTTAAACGTATCTCCCTTTAAAGGTGGTTCAGCAAAGACAGATAGAGAAACCTTACTTTTCCTCTTAGTTATGGAATAGGTTTTAACCTGTTTCAACGATATAGGTCTGTATTTTTTCATGAAATAATCTTAACATAAAATCCCGTTGGAAACATCCAAGATTCAGTGATTGTTTATTTATGTAGTTGATTTAATAACCTGTTTTATGGTTTTATATATAAATTAATCAGGAGGTTTGAATTGCCAGCGAAAGCAAGACCAAAGAAAAATCTTTCAGCCATGAAGAGGGCAAGACAGGCTGTAAAACGAAACCTTCGTAATACGGCTGTACGCAGCGCTGTTAAGACTATTATAAAGAAGGTTGAAGTAGCCGTAGCTTCTGGTAATAAAGAAGATGCAGGCAAAACACTTATCGAGGCTGTAAAGGCACTTAATAAAGCTGCATCAAAAGGTGTCATCCATAAAAATACTGCCTCGAGAAATATATCACGGCTTACCAGGAAGGTGAACGCCCTTCCTGCAGCCGAAGCAGCCTAATCAGAAGATATTCCATAGGAAAGTTTCTACCAGAGCTTTTTATATCTATATCAGCCCTGTTTAGAAGTTCGAACAATCTGAAAAAATATTCATTTCTGGTTGGTCTGTCTCCAGAAATCAGATTGCGGCCGTACTGCCAGTTAAGGGCCCCAATAAGGCTGTAATCCTCTGCTGTCTCTCTCAACGTTTTGTATATCTTGAATACCCTTTCGCTATCTTTTTCTCTGAGTGCGTTCACAAGATCGAATATGCTATAAGTCCTTCCTCCTGCAATAATATCAGAGATGTCATCCACATCTATTCTCTTCTTCCCGAGTAAAGAAATCTTCTCAATCTCTGCTGAAAGAAGACCCATGTCAGGACCTATAAGCCCTATTAAATAGTCAGATGCTTCATCAGATATTTCTAAATCCTTCATACCGGCCCTCTGCTTGATCCAGTATGGAATCTCTGACTCTCTTATATCGAGAGGTATGGGTTTCAATGTGCTGAACCTCTCTCTCATCTCTTTTTTAAATAACCCATCATGAAGTATCATAAAAACTGAACCTGATGCCGGGTTTAAAATATAAGCATCTAATCTTTTAATATCTTTTTTAGAAAGTTTCTGAAGGTTTCCTGATATTACAACAAACCTTCTCTTCCCAAAGAAAGGAATTGTATTTGCTATATCTAATATCTGTTCAAACGACAGGTTCTCCTCTGCTGACAACGAAATATCAAATAATGAAAGATTAAAGTCTCTTTCTTCTTGAGGCACAAGTCTTTTTATTGCCGCTATAGCTTCTCTTTGAAAAAATGGTTCTGATGCATACAGCAGATAAACCGGTAATGGTAGGCCTTTTTCTATCGCTCTGAGAAATGTCTGGAAGCTCATCTGTAAACCCCGTTAGAAAACCCCATTAAAAATCCCCTTTTCTAACGGGGTAAATAAGTATAGCGACTATCTCCATAGCCATGTCTTTAATAGCCTTTTCTGACGCAAGTTCTTTAGTTGCAAGCACGTCTTCCAGCATGCCAGAGCTTTGAAAAAATACAATGAATGGAGAGCCTATGTTTTTGAACTCTTTTATATTTCCTGAAGGTTCGACCAGCCTAAAATCTCCTTTAATAATTACCTCATATTCTGCTGCTATGTCTGCCTTTTCAGAAAGTACACGTAATTCAAACTGATAAACCGTGCCAGTGAGTTTATAACCTGCGTCAGGATAAACAGCAATCCCTTGCTTCAAAAACTCCTCTGTAAGGGCTTTATAAAGCCTGTCCTGGAGTTTTGGTTCGAGAGTCACATTTTCGATCTTTGCTATCTGTATTGAATCAAAAGGCAAGGCCGCCCTGCCATGGATTGTATAACCACAACCGGCCAAGCATATAGCACATAGTATAAAGCATAGAGCATAGAGCATAGAACATGTCAAACGGTCAGGGTAACGAAGCCCGTTTCGTCTTACGGCCACGTCATTCGACTTTTTCACGTCACCGATACGAGCATCGTAACCATAGCCTTAACCGTATTTTTCTTTGCTCTTTGCTCTTTGCTTTCATTTATTCTCCAATAACTATATTAACTAATTTACCCCTTACCACGATAACCTTTTTGATTACCTTAGCGCCAACAATCTCTTTGATTTTTTGGTCGTTAAGTGCCATCTTCTTTATCTCATCATCAGGAACGCCTGGGGATATCATAATCTTTGATCTTAGTTTACCATTAATTTGTATAACAAGCTCTATCTTCTCTTCTTTTGCAGCCTCCTCATCCCAATCAGGCCATTTTTGCTCTAATATACTCGGCTCATTCCCTATCCCCTCCCATAGTTCTTCTGCAATATGTGGAGAAAATGGACAGAGGAGGATTAACAATTTCTCTATTGCAAATTTAAATATTGCCCAGTCTTCATTGGATTTGGGATCAAATGAGGTTATTTCATTCATAAGCTCCATCAATCCAGCTATTGCAGTATTGAAGTGGTATTGACGTTCAATATCTGTTGTAACTCTTTTAATAGTCTGATGAGTTTTCCGATAGAGGCCTAAGGCTGAAGACTGAAGGCTAAAGGCTTTATTAATTTTGAATTTTGAATTTTGAATTTTGAATTTGTTTTTGTATACAATCCCCCATATCCTGTTCAAGAATCTGTATACGCCTTCAACACCCTTGTCAGACCACTCGAGGTCTTTCTCGGGAGGAGCAGCAAAGAGAGAAAACAACCTTGACGTATCAGCACCGTATTCCTCTATCAGATAATTAGGGTCAACAACATTGCCCTTTGACTTAGACATCTTTGCACCGTCTTTTATGACCATGCCCTGTGTAAGAAGATTCTGGAAAGGTTCACCTGCATTTAGAAGTCCGAGATCACGAATAACCTTTGTAAAGAACCTTGAATAAAGGAGATGAAGCACTGCATGCTCAACCCCGCCTATATATTGATCAATAGGCATCCAGTAATCAACTTCAGAGTCAGGAGTCCGGAGTTCGGAGTTTAAGTCAATATCCCCTTTTCTAAAACAGTAACGTATAAAATACCATGATGAATCCACAAAGGTATCCATGGTATCCGTTTCCCTTCTTGCATTATCACCACATTTGGGGCATTGAACCTTGAGGAATTCTTCTGACTCAAGGAGTGGTGAGCCTCCCTTACCTGTAATTTTCACATCCTCTGGCAATATAACAGGAAGGTCTTTTTCCGGGACAGGGACGATACCGCATCTATCGCAATAAATTATGGGGATAGGTGTACCCCAGTATCTCTGCCGTGAAATGCCCCAGTCCCTTAATTTAAAATTAACTACAGCCTTTCCAAGCCCTTTCTCTTCTATAAATTTTATTATATGCTGCCTCGCAATATCACTCCTCAGACCGGTAAACTGGCCTGAATCAACAAGTATACCTTCATCCTCATACGCCTCGGTAAGCTGGGCATCGAGAGCTTCACCCCCTCCCTTACCCTCCCCCCTTGAGGGGGAGGGATGGGTGGGGGGGCATCCTCTACTGTCATGTTCCGGCACTATTACTACTTTTACAGGCAAATCATATTTCTTTGCAAACTCAAAATCCCTCTGGTCATGTGCAGGAACAGACATAATTGCACCTGTCCCGTATTCCATCAACACGAAATTTGCGATATATACAGGTACTTTATTACCATTTAGTGGATTAACAGCGTAATATCCAGTAAAAAGCCCTATCTTCTCATCTTCCCTGCCATATTTTGCTTTTATGGTCTCGAGCTTATCAATATCTTTAATCAGTTTTTCTGACATAGGATGTCCGGGGGCAATGCACATAAAGGTCACACCAAATAAGGTATCAGGCCTTGTGGTAAATATTTTTAATTGTCCATCCATTCCTACAATGGGAAAATACACCTCCACGCCTTCACCCTTACCAATCCAGTTTTTCTGCATCAGGACTACCCTTTCGGGCCATCCCATTAATTCATTACAGCCCTGAAGCAATTCTTCTGCATAGTGGGTAATCTTGAAAAACCACTGCTCAAGCTTCTTCTGAATGACAATACTGTCACAGCGCCAGCATTTTTCATCAATCACCTGTTCATTGGCAAGGACAGTTGCACAGGAAGGACACCAGTTTACATAAGAATATTTTCTGTAGGCAAGCCCCTTTTCAAGCATCTTCAGGAAAAACCACTGATTCCATTTGTAATATTCAGGGTTGCAGGTGGTTACTTCTCTTTCCCAATCATAGCTGAGTCCTATTCTGTTAAGCTGTTTTTTCATATAATCAATATTCTTATATGTCCATTCTGAGGGGTGTACAGCGTGTTTTATCGCAGCATTCTCTGCAGGAAGCCCGAATGCATCCCAGCCCATAGGATGAAGAACATTATATCCGCGCATCCGCTTATACCTCGCTATTACATCGCCGATAGCATAGTTCCTTACATGTCCCATATGGATTTCACCCGAAGGGTAAGGAAACATCTCAAGGCAGTAAAATTTCTTTTTTGAAGGATCTAAATCAGTCTTATATATCCCTTTCTCAGCCCAGTACCTTTGCCACTTTAGCTCAATTCTTTGAGCATTATATCTTTCTTCCAAGTCGACTACCTCCTGAAATCGCAAGAAAAAGACTAACACAAACTCAGAGATATCGGTAAAATTACCCGAAGGGTATTATAGCAAAAAATGATTTCAGATAATTTAGACATTCGGTAGAGCTGATATTTAGAAAATATTGTTAATAGAGTTAAAGGTCAAACTGATAGGTGCTCCATTTTTTGCAATTTGTGCACCTTCCTGACCATTCAGAAGACGTATAACCGCAATCTTTGCATCTGTATGACAGACTGAAAACGGGTTTATAAATATCTAATGCCCTTTTGAATTCATATACAGCCCTATCTATCTGGTTCCTTTTAATGTAAAGTTTGCCCATCAGCTGGTGTAAATCTGGATAGGCAGCACCTCCCGTATCAATGGATGTCAGTGTTTCAAATGCATCATCTATCATCTCGAGCCGATAATAAAGCTTACCAAGTAAAAATTTCATTAAAGGGTTCTGCGGATTCTTCGATAGGCTGTTTTTGTAAATCCTTAAAAGTCTTACAGGTTCGCCAACATTTATCAGTAAGTCTTCAAGCCTGGAAAGGACTATCATAGATGATGTTTGTTCGTAACTCTTCTCAAGGAGATTAATTGCCTCTTCAGTTTCACCTTCCCTTAAAAGTACTTCCGCAAGCCCTATTGTTGCAGGAATAAAATCCTTTTCTAATCTTAATACTGTCCTGAATGCCTTTTTTGCCTTTTCAAGTTCTCCGTTTTCAAGACTGTGCCTGCCATATTCGTATTTATATCCGACAAGGTTTTGCCTTTCACGGTTTCTATCCTTTTCTGTATGTTCATTTTTGAATATTGCCTTCTGAACAAAGATAAGGTCATCCCACCTGTCCAGCCTTTCAACTATATCCCTTTTCTTGTACAGAGCTGAAAGGTTCCCCTCGTCTATCTCAAGTATCTCTTCAATGTACCTCAGGGTATCTGGCCACCTGCCTGTTCTTTCCATAAGCCTCTCCAGGGCAAACAGTGCTTCAAGGCTCTGGGGATTAAGATCCCATGCCGTCTGATAGTATTCGCGTGCCCTCTGGAAATCATCTTCAGAAAAGGCAATATCTCCGAGTTGAAGCATTGCATTAAGATGCTCTGGCTCTTCTGTTAGAACCTCCTTTAGCAACTCCTTCGCATCATTCTGATTATGATGAGCTTGCAGATAGTTCACTGCCTTTGAGTATAATTCCTGAGCCTTTGCCTCTTTCTTCTGTTTTTTCTGGTACTGCCAGCTATCTAGGAACCTTTTTGTATCTCTTACTACAAAAACCAAAAGCATTACAAGGGCACCGACTGCGCCTGATAATAATACTAAGGCGATTGTGGGGGTTTCATAAGTCTTACCGAACGGTATTTTTACAGTGGTAACTTCTTGATTGAAGATAGCAAATACGGCAAGTGCTGCGATGAATAACACAAATATAAAGATAGACACTTTACTCATTATTGATTATATTCTACAGTTGGACTCTCTTGGCATCGATCCATAGTTTTTCAAGCTCATAAAATTTTCTTGTCTCATCTTCAAATATATGGATAATAACGTCTCCATAGTCCATAAGAACCCAGTGGCTATATTTTAATCCCTCGATCCCGAGAGGTTTAATGCCCGCTTCATTAAATTTTTCTTCGATCAGTTCTGCGATTGCTTTCACCTGTGCAGTACTTTCTCCAGAGCAGATAACAAAATAATCTGCCATTGTAGTCAGGTCTTTTAAATCGAGGATAAGGACATCCTTTGCCTTCTTATCCATGGCTGCCCTTGCTGCTTTGAGGGCTTTATCTTTGCTTTCTAAAGGTTTTCCCTCCCTTCAATTCTTTACTTTTACGATGTCGAATGTCACCCTGAGCGAAGCGAAGGGTCTCTGCTACATATGAGATTCTTCGCTTCGCTCAGAATGACAAGATGTTAACTCTTATACAGCTTATTAGCAATTATATAGGATTCAACCTCTGCTGGCAATAGATATTTTATGCTTTTATTCTCCCTTATGAGCCTCCTGATTACAGTTGCAGATATCCCTATTGGGGTAAGTCTGAGAAGGGTGGCATACCTGCTGCCTTTAAGTTTTATCGTGTATGTTTCAATCTCTGCATTATCAAGGCTTTTTAGAATTCTTCTGTTGATTTTAATATAGGGCGATGCATGCAGATCAACGAATCTGAATTCAGGTCTTGAGATGATAACAAAGTTGGTAAGTGTGAACAACCTTCCAGGGTGCCACCAGTTTATGATGTCGAGGAAGGCATCTATCCCAAGGATAAAGGAAAATTCTATCTCAGGATTATTTTTTTTCAGCTCCTCAACTGTCTTCACCGTGTATGACTTTCCAGACGGCCTGCATTCTATATCTGATAGTTCAAAAAGACGGTTAGTGAAAATAGCAAGCCTTGTCATTTTATATCTATGCACTGCTTCTGCAAGGTCTTTTGTTTTAAGGGGAGGATTCCCAGAAGGGATAAAAAGAATCTTATCAAACTCAAGCCTTTCCCTTACTTCCTCAGCAGCCCTCAGGTGTCCATAATGTATAGGGTTAAATGCCCCGCCGAATATACCAACTTTCAATATTTCCTATTCCCTTAATTGTCCGTTACCCAGAACTATAAATTTTGTGCACGTCAGCTCCTCAAGCCCCATTGGTCCCCTTGCATGGATTTTATCAGTAGATATCCCTATCTCTGCTCCAAGACCGAACTGGAAACCGTCATTAAGCCTGGTAGAGGCATTCACAAAGACCGCTGATGAGTCAACCTCCTTCAGAAATCGCATGGCCTTATGATAACTGTTTGTCACGATCGCATCGGAATGTGAGGAGCCATATTTTGCAATATGTACCATTGCATCATCTATACCTTCTACAATTTTTACATTTAATATAAGGTCAAGATATTCTTTATAAAAATCCTCTTCTTTAACATTCTCAAGAGATGCATCTATCTTCCTCGTTAAAGGACATCCCTTAAGCCTTACGCCTGCATCTTTGAACCTCTTTATCATAGCAGGCAGAAAAGCCTTTGCAATCTTCTTATCAACAAGCATCGTCTCCATTGCATTGCAGGTGCCCGGCCTCTGCACCTTAGCATTAAAGCAAATCTCTTCTGCCATCTTTAAATCAGCATCCCAGTCAACAAACACATGACAGACACCTTTATAATGCTTAAGGACAGGAATCCTTGAATTTTCAGTAACAGCCCTGATCAGATCTTCACCGCCTCTCGGTATTATCAGATCAACAATGCCTTCGAGCTTGAGCATCTCCATTACTGCCTTTCTGTCAGATATATCCATAAAGGTTACAGCGCCTTGATGGAGCCCATGTTGTCCTATAACATCTTTTAAAACGGTTACGATCGCCTTGTTTGAGTTAATAGCCTCAGAACCTCCCCTGAGGATAACGGCATTACCAGCCTTAAGACACAGGCCTGCAACATCTGCTGTAACATTTGGCCTTGACTCATAGATAATCCCGATAACACCGATAGGCACGCGCATTTTTCCGACTGTCATTCCATTTGGTCTCTGCCGCATCTTTATTATTTCGCCAACAGGGTCAGGCAGGGCTGCGATTTCAACAAGCCCTTGCGCCATCTCATTTATGCGCTTATCGTTCAGTGTAAGCCTGTCAAGCAATGCCTTTGAAAGACCCTTCCCTTTAGCAAATTTTATGTCTTTCCTATTCTCAGAGATAAGTTCCTTTGCCCTCTTTTGCAATGCCTCCGCCATCTTAATAATTGCAGCATTTTTTTGCTTTGAAGATGCCTTTGCGAGTGAGTAGGCACCCTCTTTTGCCTCCCTTGCCTTATTGAGCACATATGACCTTATGTCCATAAATGCCTCCTCCCTCTTTTTTTATGCAACTGATTAGGTATAAATATACCACAGATTGACTTACTGTTGTCCTAATTTTAAAATGTTTTATGCCAAAGATTAATATCCTTCCTCGTGATTTAAGGAATAAGATTGCAGCAGGCGAGGTTATTGAAAGACCTGCCTCTGTTGTAAAGGAGCTGATTGAAAATTCAATTGATGCTGAGAGTACTAATATAAGGATCGATATTCTCTATGGTGGCAAGCGTCTTATCAGGGTATCTGATAATGGCACAGGCATGGATAAAGAAGATGCCCTGCTTGCATTTAAAGGGCACGCTACAAGCAAACTTGTCACCGAGGATGATCTCTTTAATATAAAGACAATGGGGTTCAGGGGTGAGGCCATTCCATCCATTGCATCTATTTCAAAAATTAAACTCATCACAGGTCTGAAAAATTCATCCCCCCAGCCCCCCCTTAGCAAGGGGGGGACGAGAGGGAGGGTAGGTGTATCTGTTGAAATACATGGCGGTGAAGTAAAAGAGGCAAAAGATTCCCCTTTTATCGGTACGACTGTTGAGGTCAGGGATTTATTTTTTAATACCCCTGCAAGAAAAAAATTCCTTAGATCAAACAGCACGGAGCTTTTTCACATTATAGATACAGTTACAAAAGAGGCCATTTCTCACTGGGAGATAGGCTTCAGGCTTACTTCTGATAATCAGGAAACCATTAATCTCCCATTGTCATCAAGTCCAAGAGAACGTATTATGCAGATCTATGGAGAAGAGTTTCTTAATAGTCTTATGGAGGTTAATAATCCCCCCTTACCCCCCTCTTTCAAATCCCCCCATCCCCCCTTTACTAAAGGGGGACAAGGGGGGATTATCGGGAGTCAAGAAGGGGTTGTAAAGATGAAAGCATTTGTCTCAAAAGGCGATAACTTCAGAAACAGCAGATCCCATCAGTTCATCTTTATAAATAAGAGGCCGATAAAAGATCAATCCCTTTCTCATGCAGTATATAATGCATATGAGGGTATTCTCCCTCGTGATAAACATCCTGTCTTTTTCCTCTTTCTCGACATTGACCCGGGGAAGGTGGACTTTAACGTCCACCCTACAAAGCGCGAAGTAAGGTTTGAGGATAAAGAATCTATTTATCGTTTTGTAAATTCCAGCATTAGAGAAGCTGTAAGAGAAGAGAGAAATGAATATGTAAAACAATTCACAAAAATGTCTGTAACTGATTCATTAACTCAGTCGGTTAATTACGGTATATCTTGCTTCCCACAGGCTGCCCATCATGGGTCTGTAATATCAGAAAACCTTGAATTTGCTTATAAACCTCATCTGCCTTTTATCTATCTCGGAGACACCTTTATCGCTATTTCAGGTAAGGGAGGGCTTACACTCATAGATCACCACGCTTCTCATGAGAGGATTCTTTATGAAAGGTTTCTAAAAGGAATTAATCTTAATTCTCACCAGTTATTATTTCCAAAGCAGGTTAAACTGTCACACAAGGAATATAGGATTATCCTTGAAAACATCCTGACACTCAGGGATTTTGGAATGGAAGTAGATGATTTTGGACATGAGACTGTTATTGTACGCTCCCTCCCTGATGTTTTAAGGGATGCTGATATCATGGGTATTCTCTCAGATGCTGCATCATGTATTATCAAAGGCATTGCTCCATATAAATCCCTTAAAGAGGCTCTTGCTGCACGAATTGCATGCCATAGCTCGGTAAGAGGCAGAAAAATCCTTAATCAGGAAGAACTTTCAAACCTTATCTCCGACCTTGAGCAAGCGGACCACCCCGATCAATGCCCCCACGGCAGACCAACAAGGATTTTCTTTTCTCTGGATGATCTGAAGAAGATGTTTAAGAGAAAATGAACAAAGTTATCATCCTTCTTGGACCTACAGGTGTCGGAAAGACAGGAGTCTCGATCCTCCTTGCAAAAGCGCTGGGAACGGAAATAATCAGCGCGGATTCGATGCAGATTTATAAACATATGAATATAGGAACTGCCAAGCCGACTTCAGAAGAAAGGTCAATAATAAAACATCATATGATTGATATCGTCTATCCTTGGGAATCATTCAGCGTGGGTGGGTATGTCACTGCAGTGTTACCCATTATTAATGGGTTACTCGAAAAAAGAAAGATACCAATCGTTATAGGTGGAACAGGCCTTTATATCAAGGCAATGACGAGGGGCATTTTCAGCGGCCCATCTGCTGACTGGACTTTAAGAGAAGCGTTTCTTGCTATAGAAAAGGAAGAAAAGGGATCTTTGTATAGTTACTTAAAAGAGCTCGATCATGAGGCAGCAGATAGAATAACTCCAAATGATACACGGAGGATAATCAGGGCTTTGGAAGTTTGCCTGAAAAGTAACATGAGCATATCAGAGATGCAAAAAAGATTAACCCAACCCCTCCCTTATGAGTTCATCAAGATCGGCCTTTCAAGAGAGAGAAAAGAGCTTTACAAGATGATTGAAAAGAGAGTTGATAAAATGATAATTGATGGGTTAGTTAACGAAGTTAAGAAGGTAATAGAGATGATAGGAGATGCAGTAACTCCCTTACCCTCAATGCAGGCGATTGGATATAAAGAGGTTGCAATGTATCTTCACGGAGAGATCACCCTGGACGAGGCCGTCAGACTCGTAAAAAGAGGAACGAAAAGATATGCTAAGAGGCAGTTCACATGGTTCAGAAAGGAAGAAGATATTCACTGGGTTGATATAACAGGCATTAATGAAAGCCATGAGGCTTTTATGCGTGTTAATCATGTTCTGAAAGGCTTGCAATATTGAGAAAAATACTTTAAGGTAAAAAGAAAAAATAAAAGGAGAAGAGGCTGTGATTACTGCCGGTAAGGCCCTGAACCTTCAGGACAACTATCTGAACCAACTCAGGAAGGACAAGACTCCCGTAGTTGTCTATCTTACTAATGGGGTGAGATTAAAAGGCGTAATAAAAGGATTTGATAACTTTGTAATACTCTTAAAAGAAAATACCCATTCACTCATTTACAAGCATGCTATATCAACAATAGTACCTGAAAGGGAGATAGAGATAGGATTTGAAGACCAGCAGCCACCTCAGTAACCCTATTCCGACTGCAGACCTGATAATAGAGTATAATAGAGGCATTGTACTAATAAAGAGGAAAAATCCGCCTGAAGGGTGGGCTCTGCCAGGAGGTTTTGTAGAATATGGGGAGAGCCTTGAGACTGCTGCTGTGAGGGAGGCAAAAGAAGAGACAGGGCTCGATGTTGAACTACTAAGGCAGTTTCATACATACTCTGACCCGAAAAGGGATCCCAGGCACCATACAATAACAACAGTTTTTATAGCAAAGGCTAAAGGCAAGGCAATCGCAGGAGATGATGCAAAAGAGATTGGTGTATTTAGTAAAGACATCCTGCCTGATCAGATAGCCTTTGACCACAGAGATATAATAAATGATTATTTTTCAGGGAGGTATTAGTAGATGCTCAAGGTGATGCGAAAACATGCAAAGTATTTCTATGTCCTTTTCTTTATGATAATAATAAGTTTTATATTCTGGGGTGTAGGCGGTGTAGATAAAACAGGCGGCGTTGAGACTGTAGCAGAGGTTGGGAAATACAAAATAACAACTGAGGAATACTGGAGAAGGTATGAAGGGGTATCCCGTTTTTACAGGGAGATATATAAGGATAAGTTTGATGAAGAGATGGAAAAAAAGATGAACCTGAAAGAGAATGTCCTTAACTCAATGATAGATGAACAGGTCCTGCTTATAGCTGCTAAAGAAGCAGATATTAATATAAGTGACGAAGAACTTCAAGAATCAATAACACATGAACCAGCTTTTTTGAGAAATGGTGTATTCGATAAGGATGTTTACCTTAACAGGCTGAGGCTGAACAGGATAACTCCAGAGGCATATGAGAGTTCAAAACGCCAGGAACTAACACTCAAAAAAATGAGACGTTTAATAGAGCTGTCTGTTGATGTGACAGCTATCAATTCTAATTTAGAAAAGGTATCTGGTGACAACCAGTTAGTAAAGATGCTCAGTGAGCAAATACTTAATGACAGAAAAGAAAAGGCAGTTAAGTCATATATTGAAGGTCTTAAAAAACAGATAAAAATCAAGATTAATAAACAACTCATTGCCTGATAAACCTCAGATTTTTGTAGTAGCATAAACTGCCAATGCCGAAGTGGTGGAACCTGGTAGACACGCACGTTTGAGGGGCGTGTGGGGTAACCCATGCGGGTTCAAATCCCGCCTTCGGCACCAAACAAATCCTGCTTTCATCTCCTTCTCCTTAAAAACTCCCTCGGTTTTCCTGCACCTCTTGGTGGGCCTACAATGCCGTCTTCTTCCATCAACTCCATTATCCTCGCTGCCCTGTTGTATCCTATCTTGAACCGCCTCTGTATGGATGATATGGATACCTCTCCAGTCATCTCTCCAAACTCGATCGCCTTCAGATACATCTCGTCTCTTTCCCCTGACCTTTCATCCGCCTCCATTTCATCAGCATCCTGTATGCTTTCTAATATTGTGTAATCAGGTCTTCCCTGCGACTTTATGAACTCAGTAACAGCATTTATTTCCTCTTCTGTAATAAGGGCTCCGTGGACGCGTATAGTCCTTGCCCCCGGTAACATTAAAAGCATATCACCTTTACCGAGGAGCTGTTCCGCACCATGTGTATCCAGAATTGTCCTTGAGTCCACCTTTGAAGATACCTGGAAGGATATCCTCGCAGGAAAGTTTGCCTTTATTATTCCTGTAATTACGTCAACAGAGGGCCTCTGTGTCGCAAGGATAAGATGAATACCTGATGCCCTTCCCATCTGCGCAAGCCTGGCTATCGAGTCTTCAACATCATTTGCTGCTGTAAACATCAGGTCAGCAAGTTCGTCTATAACAATAACAATATAAGGGAGTTGATCCTCGTCTCTTGCCTGGATGTTAAAACTTTCAATATTTCTTGCAGCCCTTTCTGCAAGCACCCTGTACCTCCGCTCCATTTCTATGACCATCTTTTTCAACGCCTCTGCTGCTTCTTTTGGGATTGTTATAACAGGTGAGATTAGATGGGGTATTTCCTCGTATGCTGATAGTTCAAGCAGCTTGGGATCTACCATCAACATCTTTACCTCAGTCGGCGTTGCTTTATACAGTATGCTCATAACCATTGCGTTTATCGATACGCTCTTGCCTGAACCTGTCGCACCTGCAACGAGAAGATGAGGCATCTTCCCTAAATCTGCCACCACCGGTGTTCCGAATATGTCCTTACCGAGACCGAGGGCAAGCTTTGAATTATTCTTTTTAAAACCATCCGATGAGAGGATTTCCCTAAGTGATACTATCTCCCTCTGTCTGTTAGGAATTTCTATGCCTATTGCGGCCTTTCCTGGAATTGGTGAAACCCTGACGCTCTGTGCCTTGAGTGCAAGAGAAAGATCGTCAGAAAGGGAGACAACCCTGTTTATCTTCACACCAGGCGCAGGTTCGAACTCATACATCGTGACAACAGGGCCTGGATGTACCTGTGTAACCCTACCTTCAACACTGAAGTCCTCAAGTTTTTTCTCGATTAGTGATGAATATGTCAAAAGTTCATCCTTTGAAGGCCTTAAGGCTGCAGAGTCAGGTTGACCCAGTAGCTCTAAAGACGGGAGTTCATAGCTCCCTATCTTTCTTGGCCTCACAACCTCTATCTTGGGCATGGATTGAGATACAGGTAAAGGTTCATGTTCTCTAATAAGTATCTCCTGGTCTTCTAAAGTTGTTTCTTCTCTCTGCTCCTTGCCCTCTGCTCTCTGCTTTTTTCTTCTTAGTACAAGCGCAGTAACAGATACAGGACTCAGTAAGATGATTGAAGAGAGGAACACAGAAAGCGAAAAGATATAGGCCCCGGGAAGGTAGAAAAACTGATTAGCAAGGTTAGCTATTCCTCTGCCTATAAGGCCGCCAATACCATCAGGGTATTTTATTATGGTGATATTAAAGGTGTAGGATAATAGCGAAAATAATAAAGAAGACGATATAATAAATAAAATACTTCCAACCAGGTAAATCTTATGTCCCTCTTTCCCCATTAGCCGTTTAATTCCAAAAGCAACCATCAAAAAAGGGATAATAAAGGCAGCAAGTCCAAACAATATAATCAACCAGCCTGAAATATATGCCCCGGTTATTCCGCCGAGATTCCGTACCGGTTCAGGAGGTTCTGTGGCTCGAAAAAAAAGAACGGGATCTCTTATATAATGTGTGATCAGACTCATAAAAAGATAAAGGCTCGCCAGTGCAGAAACGACACCGGCTATCTCTTCTTTTATACGTTTTATCCTTTCAACCATATCCCTGCTATTATAACAGCGGAAAGTATAAACCTGTAATAAGCGAAGAGATTCAAAGGATATCTCTTAAGGAAGGCTAATAAAAATTTGATAGCAACTAACCCTGTAATACAGGAAGTGATAATTCCTATGGAAAATAGCCCGAGGTCATGGTCCACCTGACTGGTAAAAGCCTTTCTGATGTGAAGCATGGTCGCGCCCGCAATAAGCGGAGTTGAAAGCAGGAATGAAAATCTTGCGGCTGCTTCCCTTTCAAATCCTCTGAAAAGTCCGGCTGAGATCGTAATGCCCGAGCGTGAGACACCAGGTATAAGGGCAATGGCCTGAGCAATGCCGATAATAACTGCATCTTTTAAACCTGCCTTCTCTATATCTTTATATTTATTTGCCTTTTCAGCGATGAGCATCAAAAATCCTACAGCAATTAACATTACACTTATTATCAGTGGTCTTCTCAGGCCATTTTCTACGATGTCGTTAAGAAAAAATCCTGCAACTCCAGCAGGGATTGATGCTAAGATAATCAATCCAAAAAGTCTATGTTTTTTTGCGATAAGCTCTGTCCAGTCTTTCCAGAAAAACAGAATAAGCGCAAATAGTGTACCTGCATGAAGTGCAACGTCAAAGGTAAGTGTGTTCACGCTGCCGCTCCAGTTAAAAAACCACGGGAATAATATTAAATGTGCGGTGCTGCTGACAGGCAGGAATTCAGTTATCCCCTGCACGATACCTAATATAATAGCCTCAAGCATTAGTCTTAAACCTCAAATATTATAGGCAAGATCATCGGTCTCCTATCCATTGTATCCCTGAGGTATTTCTTCAAGGTGCTTCTGAGCCTTGCCTTAAGCAGTGAGGAATCCGATATCAGCTCTTTATCGAGTCCTTTTATTGTATTTGAGAGGAGCTCCTTTACACTATTAATCACTTCCTGAGATGCATCCTCAAATACAAATCCCCTTGATATAATCTCAGGACCCGAGATGATATTCCCTGTAAGTTTTTCTATCCCTAAAAGTATCAGGACGATTCCGTCGTGAGCAAGCCGCAAGCGGTCTCGAAGAACCATTTCTCCCACATCCCCTATGCCTTTGCCGTCTATAAATATGCGGCCTGAATTCACCCTGCCATTTTTTCTCGCTCCTTCAGCGGATATTTCAAGTATATCCCCATCTCTAAATATAAATATATTTTCTTTAGGTATGTCGAGTTTCTTAGCGAGCATCGAATGGTAAACAAGATGTCTGTATTCGCCATGTACAGGCATAAAATATTTTGGCCTCACAATGTTTAGCATTAACTTGAGTTCTTCCTTTGAAGCATGGCCAGAGACATGCACCTCTGATACCTTTTCGTAGATAACATTCGCTCCCTGCCTGAAGAGGTGGTTTATTATCTTTCCTATGGAACGTTCATTGCCCGGAATCACCTTTGCTGAGAGTATGACGGTATCTCCGTCCTTAATCTTGATGTGCTTGTGTTCATCTGTCGCAATCCTCGAAAGCACACTCATCGGCTCACCCTGACTTCCTGTTGTTATGATTACAACCTCATGGTCTTTAAGTTTATTAAGATCTTCCAGCCTGAGCCACATATTTTGAGGGATCCTGAGATAACCGAGATCAAGCGCTATCTGTGCGTTCGAGACAATGCTCCTCCCACATAGGATAATCTTTCTACCATACTTAACAGCCACATCAATCGCCTGTTGAATTCTATGGATATTTGATGCAAATGTCGCAATGATAATCCTTCCTTGTGTATTTGAGAATATATCCTCAAACGCACGTCTTACCTCTTTCTCGGAGAATGTGTATCCACCTTTCTCAGCGTTTGTGCTATCAGATAAAAGCAGGAGTGTACCTCTTTCTCCATATTCAGAAAACCTGTGAAAATCCATGAGCTGGCCATCAACAGGCGTTGGGTCAAGCTTGAAATCTCCTGTATGTACAACAAGTCCTACAGGGGTTGTTATACCGAGGCCAACTCCGTCGACTATGCTGTGAGTTACCCTTATGAATTCTACTGAGAAGACACCAAGGTTTATGACTTCCCTCGGTTTTACCGAAACAAGTTTAGTATGTTCGAGGTTATGTTCGCGGAGTTTCTCTTTCACAAGTCCGAGAGTCAGAGGAGTTCCATAGACAGAGACATTTATTTCCTTTAGCAGAAAGGGAAGAGCTCCTGTGTGGTCCTCATGGCCGTGTGTAAGAATTACACCCCTTATCTTTTCCCTGTTATCGAGCAAATAAGAGAAATCGGGGATGACAAAATCTACTCCGAGCATATCTTCCTCCGGGAACATCAGCCCTGCGTCAATAACAATAATATCATTATTGTATTCAAGGACTGTCATGTTGAGGCCGATCTCCCCAACTCCGCCGAGAGGGATTACAGACAGTGTATTTTCCATTAATAAACATTATTATATCAGATTTCGTTCTCCTACTTCACCTATTCTCGACTATAGAATACCACACAAAAAGTTGTATTATAAAGCAAGGTCAGTAAACTACTATCTCAACAAAAAAGGAGATCTTATAATGGAAGATTTAAAACATTCAGAAACATGGCGGGTTTTTAGAATCCAGTCAGAACTCGTGGAAGGCTTTGAGACCCTTAACGGGATTGGCCCTGCTGTGACCATCTTTGGCAGCTCACGAATGAAACCAGGTTCCTGTTACTACGAGAAGGCTGTTGAGCTTGGGAAAAAGCTATCCGATAGAGGGTTTGCCGTTATTACCGGTGGCGGACCGGGTATCATGGAAGGTGCAAATAAAGGAGCTCATCATGGGAAAGGCAAATCCGTTGGCCTTAATATCGAGATGCCCCAAAAACAGCGTACCAATGAGTATCAAGACATATCTCTTTCCTTTAGATATTTTTTTATAAGAAAACTCATGTTTGTAAAATATGCCTTTGCATTCATTATATTCCCAGGCGGCTTTGGCACCATGGATGAATTGTTTGAGGCACTTACACTCTCACAGACAAAAAAGATTGGTGTATTTCCGATAATACTTTTCGGTAAAGACTACTGGAAAGGTCTAATAGACTGGTTTAGATCAACCCTTATCCCAAATAACACTATGTCACCTGAGGATTTAGGATTAATTTCACTCGTAGATGAGATAGATGAGGCATGTCAAATCCTTAGAGAACATAAAAGGGTTTTCGAAATCGAAATGCCTGAATGCACTGAAGAATAACCCCTCTTAATTCCCTCCTTTCCACTCTTAGCTTTTTAACTGTATAATTACCATATGAAGACAACACCAAGCCCAAGCTACAGCATAACACTCAGACTCGAGATAGTAAATCAGGTTGGTATGTTTGGAAAGATTGCAACAGCTATTGGTAAAACAGGTGGAGATATCGGTGCTGTGGATATTGTCAGGGTAGGGAAAGGTATGATTGTAAGAGATATCACTATTAATGCACGGGACGAGGCACATGAAAAAAATATCGTTAATGCTGTTAAGAAGATTAAAGGGGTGAGGGTTATCCATGTATCAGACAGGACATTTTTACTGCACCATGGTGGGAAGATAGAGATACATAATAAAGTACCTGTAAAAAACCGGAACGATCTTTCAAGGGTTTATACCCCCGGAGTTGCCCGTGTATGCATGGCAATACATCACGACAAAGAGAAGGCTTACAGGTTCACGATAAAGAGGAATTCAGTAGCGATAATAACAGATGGAAGTGCAGTCCTGGGACTCGGAGACATTGGGCCTGAGGCAGCACTGCCTGTTATGGAAGGAAAGGCTATGATATTTAAGGAGTTCGCAAACATTGATGCCTTTCCAATATGTCTTTCGACGGAGGACACCGAAGAAATAATCAAGACCATAAAATATATTTCGCCTGCCTTTGGGGGTATAAACCTCGAGGATGTCTCCTCACCAAGATGTTTTGAAATAGAGGAGAGGCTTAAAAAAGAGCTTGATATCCCTGTCTTTCACGATGACCAGCATGGGACAGCTGTTGTGATCCTTGCGGCTCTTATCAATGCAGTGAAAATCGTTGGCAAACAACTAAAAAGGCTAAAGATAGTTATTTCAGGTGCTGGTGCTGCAGGAACAGCATGTTGTAAGATCCTTAAAGAAGTAGGTATAACTAATATAATTATTTGTGATAGGAAAGGAGCTATTTACAAGAGCAGAAAAAGGCATATGAATCCTGTAAAGATATGGCTTTCGGAAAATACAAACCCTGCAATGATTAAAGGAAGCATCTCAGATTCCATGGAAGGCGCAGATGTTTTTATCGGAGTTTCTGCGCCAAATCTTATTACGGTTGATGATATTAAGAGGATGACCACTGACCCAATTGTCTTTGCCCTTGCTAATCCGGAGCCAGAAATAGCCCCTGAAGATACATCTCCCCATGTAAGGATCCTTGCAACAGGCAGGTCTGATTATCCAAACCAGATTAACAATATGCTCTGTTTTCCCGGACTATTCAGGGGGCTCCTTGATTCAAGGGCCAGAACTGTTAATGAAGAGATTAAGCTCGCTGCTGCTAAGGCAATAGCCTCAATGGTTGATGAGAAGGAACTGAGTGAAGACTACATAGTGCCGAGTATCTTTGATAGAAAGGTTGTTACAACAGTTGCTTCAAGTGTTTCAGATGCTGCCTACAGGACCGGCGTGGCAAGAAAAGAAAGATGACAATAAATCTGTATCTATAAACCCAATAGCCCTGAATTGATTTCCTTTTTAATAACCACAGGCCTTACTGTCCTTTTCACAATATCCATAGTATTCCTAACCTTTAACTTCTCAAATAACAATCCAAATTTAGCCTCTAATTCCTTCATAACAGGCTCTTTTATGCTTGAAGGCAAATCCCACCATTTCTTCTTTAATGGTCCAAATCCCTTTTTCCTTGTGCTGTATATAAACTGCTCCTCAGTCTGGCCTTCCTTCCTCTCTTTTGCATACTCTTGGCTTATGAAACTATAAACCTCTTTCCTGAATCCCTCAGGTAGATGCTTGCTGTCATAAATTATATTCTGAAATCCCGTAGCAAGGTGAACCTCTGATGTCCCTGTCTCTGGAAACATATTGAATGCCTCCTCAGGAAGGGTTGATGCGCCATGTTGAACACAGCCTGAAAGTCCGTATGTCTTTCTCGCAAGGTCTGAAAGTATCCTGAGTGTATAAAAATCTATTTTTACCTTTGCGAGTGTTCCGTCAGGCAGTACAACCCCGCCATGACTTGTTCCTGTCTGCACACTGAGCTTACTTAATCCTTTACCTGATTTAAAGGTCTCATTAAAACCATCCAGATACGCCCTTAGTTCATCAGGCGTGCTGTTCTTGCCTCCAATCTCTCCGATCTCTCCACCAATGGATATCTCCATGCCATCAGACTGGATTTCTCTTATATAAGCAGCAAGTTCTGCTGTCTTCTCAAAATTTGGCCTCTGCTGTTCTTTGATTGTCTCTCTGTCAATATCCACAAGTGTAGATGAATCAATATCTATATTATAAAACTCAGCCTCTATCGCCTCCTTAACAAGACCTTTTACATAGTCTGTTTCAGCCTTTGGATCATTTAAATAGTTCTTTCTGACGAGCTGAAAATGGTCACCCTGGATAAACACAGGTCCATGATACCCTTCTTTTACTGCTGCAGCAAGCACAACAGCAGCATACTCAAGAGGTCTTTGTTTTGTATATCCAATCTCTGAACGGGCTATCTCGAATATAAAGGGTCCGACTTTCATCTCAACAGCCTTTCTGAAAACAGCCTTGGCAGAATCGTATGCAAGCCCCCTTATATTGATTGCAGGGACTGTGAAACCCGGATATGCCCTGCCCATTTCTTCATAAAGAGATTGGATAGATGACGGAGTTGCGCCTGCTGCTTTTGCTATTTCTTTTATGAGCATCAAAAGAGCATTTTTCTTCTCTCCCTCTGAAAACACAGCCTCATAAACAAGGCTGTCCATTATGTTTTTCAGGCTGTTTACATCTTTTATCTTTACTCCGTCTTTACTGACATCAATAACGTTTTTTAGCTCCATAATATCCATAACCCCTCCTTATTAAAATGATATTTAGCAGATTGCTTCTTCGCCTCGCTCTTCAACTTTTTATAAGTCCTATAATAACATTTTAGCAGTATTTTCTATCAGATTCTATAATTTTTTACAGCAATTCTCGGTATAAGATGTGGCATCTGGTTATAAATTGTGTTAACCTTAACATTGCATAAATTTTTCGTGGGGTAAGTTTTAGCCTTGTATTTGGAGCAAACTTGCAATGATAGAGATAGATGGAAGTTACGGAGAGGGTGGAGGACAGATACTGCGGACGGCCCTGAGCCTTTCTTGCCTGTTTAAAAAGCCATTCAGGATATTTAATATCAGAAAGGGACGAAAGAAGCCGGGACTCATGCCACAGCATCTTACATGCGTCAGGGCTGCACAGCTTCTCTCTAACGCAGAAGTAAAGGGTGATCAGACAGGCTCAACAGAGCTTTTATTTTTACCCAGAGCAGTAAAAGGCGGAGACTTTTTCTTTGACGTCGGAACTGCCGGTTCCATCTCACTGGTTCTTCAGACAATCATTCCAGCACTCATATTTTCGAGAGGAGTTAAAATATCTTTCAAAGACTCAATGGAAAATGAAAATCCCCCTCAATCCCCCTTTGCTAAAGGGGGACTTAGGGGGATTACTGACAAAGTGGGTGATGGAGGATTACTTAAACAAAAATCAACCATTACTCTGAAAGGGGGCACCCATGTCCCTTTCAGCCCATCTTTTCATTACCTTGAAAGGGTTTTTGCTTCCTTTCTTAAGAAGATCGGCATTGAAATAAAGCTTGTCATTGAGTCTTATGGATTTTATCCAAAGGGCGGAGGAAAGGTCAGGGCCGAAATATTTCCTGCAAAGCATGTAAAGCCCTTAAATGTTATAGAACGCGGCAATATTTTGAGATTAAGTGGTTATTCAGGTGTAGGTAATCTCCCCTTATCAATAGCTGAAAGGCAAAAGAAAGCATTGGTGGAAAGGATATATTCATCTAATATAGCAATCCCGCTTCAATCAAACATTGATATGGAATTATTGAGTGTTCCGACTCCTGGACAGGGGACGTTCACTTTTTTAAAGTCTGAGTCAGAAAATTCGATTGCAGGCTTTACAGCCCTCGGTGAAAGAGGGAAAAAGGCTGAGATTGTTGGAGAAGAAGCTGCATTGGAATTCATCAATTATTACGAAACAAATTCTGCACTTGACCCACATATATCAGACCAGATAGTTTTATACCTGTCAATCTGCAGAGAAGAATCATCATTCACCACTTCCTGTATAACACAACATCTGATGACAAATTCATGGGTTATAGGGTTATTCCATGAATATAAGTGCTCTATTGAAGGAGAAGTCGGGAAATCAGGGATTGTAAGAATTAATTGAAATAATTCCCAATATCTCTCTGACATCAGCCATGGCATTATGCACCGGTCTTTGCGGATTTATATCCTCAAAGACTATGACAAGTTCATCTTCATAAATTATCTTAGACAGTTTACAGGCTAACTTTTATCTAAACTTATTTATTTAATTATAGCATTAATAAAAGCTATTGCCGGGGGTTACATTTTTGTATTGACGAATTAGCTCTGAAATAGTTATAAATTCTTAGATAGGGCATTAATAAAACTTTTAAATGAGGGAGGTTTAAAATAATGACTGATTTGGAATCAAAGACACCAACAGAAATCCTAGACTTTCTCGGAAGAATCTGTCCCTATCCCATTATCACTACAAAAAAGGTGATGGAAAAATTGCCCAGCGGGGCAATATTAAAGATAATCTGTGACTTACCTGCATTTGTTGAGGAAACAATCCCGAGGTATGCTGAAATG